>NZ_CP188819.1:1692187-2023125 GCF_051550205.1 Sporosarcina sp. FA9 | reverse complement strand
TATAGCTATTGCTCGTAACAAGATTCTTACTCGTCAAGGTAAGCTTCGAGACTTTTTAGGCGAAACGGGATTGCCAAGACGACGGGATAAAGAGCAGTTGATTATTAATAATGTTCATGTTAGCGGTAAGCCTTCTATTACGTCTAAAACAGGCACTGAACCTAGCAAGAAGTCGAAGAAATCATACGGCGATGTGAATGATAGATTTGTTAATATGGGTACCGATTGGCAGTGAGCATCGTGGTATGATAAGAAAACGGTATTTTAGGAGGCGTTTAGCTATGGACTTAAACGAATTCATTAACAAGATGCAAGAGCGAGGATATGAAGCGGAGCATCGTTCTGATGGCTATCATGACAAGGTAGTGATTAGTAAAGGTATTTATCATGTTGCAATAGAAGGAATTCATGTTGTTACTGCCACATTTAGTTATCTTTTAAATTTAGTAGAAAGAACAATGAATAACTTGAAACAAGAGCAAAATGTAAAAGAAAGAGAAGAAGCCGGGATCAAATTCTTATTCGATGAACGATTAGTCGTGAGTGGCGCAGGTATTTTAGGGAAAGACGGTTTCGACTTATTTACTTTAGTGCAAAATATGATTGGTTTTTATCGAGAGGAATTCCCTATCCGAAGCGCCATCAAAGTGGTTTTCAGTAAAAGTGTGTTAAAAGTTATTGAGAGTCATGCATTTGAACATTATGGGAAATATGATGCTACAGAAATATATGGAGTAAAGTTCGATGTCGAAGAAAACCCAGAATATCCAATACAAATTACATTGAACTTCTAAAGTCATCCAAATAGGGTGGCTTTTTTCTATGCAATGAAAGGAGCGATTGAATGGATAACGAAGTTATTTTGAAACAAGCAATCGAGTTGCTGAAGGGTTTGGACTTAACTAATGCTGAATCTGTGCAAATCAACAACATTAAGTACAATGATGGCTCATCTTGTGTTGAAATCGGCGTATTGTTCCCAGGTTCGAGCGTCGTAGAAACGGAAACTATTTCTTGTGGTGAAGTTCTGTTAAGTGACTTTGACTGAAAGGAAGTGATCCTATCTCCGTTTGCTACTCGGTAATGTAGCTACAATCCAAACGAAAAGGAATGATTATATTGAATTTCGGACAAGCGATTGAAGCAACTAAAGAGGGTTTGTTAGTTACTCGTAAAGGTTGGAACGGCAAAGGGCAATTCGTGTTTCTAGTAAAAGGTGTGGACTTGGTGAAATCTGTAAAGGGGGCTCATTTAGGTTGCTTGGTTGTAGACGCCTTAGCAATAAAAACAACTTCTCACCATATTCAAATCGGGTGGCTTGCTTCACAAACTGATATGTTGGCAGAAGATTGGGAGGTGGTTGAATGAATAAGTGCTTCTCTAAAGATTGTGCAAATGAATCCGAAACGGAGTTTTGCCCTGAATGTCTATTGAATGGCGGTTTCAAACCAAAAGACTATGTCAGTGCACGGTTAGACAACGCCTATTCATATCACGCACCAAAAGGTGACCAGACAGCACGTTATGAAGCTATTAGAAGCAAAGCGAAAGAGTTGGCTCATATGATTGACGAATTATGTCCAAACAGTCGTGAAAAATCAGTAGCACAAACAAACCTTGAACAAACGACGATGTGGGCGAACGCTTCGATTGCACGTAATGATAAGGAGGGAATAAAATGAGTAAGAAAGACTTGGGTATATCAGAAGTAAGACAAGCAAAGAAAAACATTTCCGATTTAAACGTTTACGGTAACGGGGACACATTTCTATTACTTTGCAAAGCGTCCTCACAAGAACAAGGATGGATGAAATCAACCAAAGTAGCTAATGTTCCGGGAGGTTGTGTCGTTCAAGTAACAACTCAACAAAGAAATCCCGATGGTAGTCACGCGTGTGCCGAAGCGTTAACGTTTGTTCCGGGTACTCATATCGATAAGAATGCAGAACCAAGAGCGTTTGTAAAAGCTGAATATTAATCTGACTACAACACCGAATTTAAGGGTGTTTTTATTTTGTCTTTATCCGCAGACGCTAAAAAGAACGGAAGGAAAATACTATCCATATTGGAGGGCATGAAAATGACTAAGCGAATTAATTTAGTGCATCAGCCACTTAACGCTGAGGGATTACTAAGTTCAAAATTACAATTCTTTTCGGATCCACCTGCACCAACGGACCTTCCGAGTGATCCAGTTCCAACTGATCCACCAGTGGACCCGAATCCGCAAGATCCACCAATTGATCCAGTTAAATCTTTTTCACAAGATGACGTGAATAATTTAATTGCCCGGGAAACGAAGAAACAACAGGAAAAGATGCTGAAAGATTTAGGCATCGAAGATTTCAAAGGAGCCAAGGAAGGTCTTGCAAAACTGAAAGAGTATCAAGACGCTCAAAAAACCGAGGCTGAAAAGCAATCCGAAGCACTAAAAGCACTGGAAACTGAAAGGGAATCGTTTTTCAACGAAAATCAGACGCTCAAAGCCCAACTATCAGCCACTAAAGCTGGTGTATTAGCAGACAGCGTATCAGACGTGGTCACGCTCGCTAAAACGATGGTGACTGACGATGTGGATATGGATGCGGCGATTGCTGCAGTAGTTGAAAAGTATCCGCACTTTGCACAGGTGGCTGAATCAGCACCAGATCCAAATGTGCCACCGAAACCGCAATTTTCGAACGGACAGCACCAAACGCAACCATTGTCTGATGCAGATAAATGGTTAGCAGCATTTAAACAATAAAAAACAGAAAATAGGAGTGGTATATAATGGCAGTAGTAAATTATGCACAACAATATTTAGCGGCACTTCAACAAAAATTCACGGCAGCGTTATCTTTCGCGGAACTTTACAACACGGCGAACAATGCAAATATCAAATGGATTAACGCGAAAACAATCCAAATTCCAAGAATTACTGTGGGTGGATTTGTTGACGTTGATCGTGATGTAGTAGGTTCGTTCACACGTAGAGCCGATAACGACTGGGAGACGAAAACGATTGAACATGACCGTGAATTCCGCACGCTAGTAGATCCACAAGATATCGACGAAACGAACCTTGCACTTTCGATTGCAAATATTACGCGGGTATTTAACGATGAGCAGAAGATTCCTGAAATGGACAAGTACGCTGCATCTAAATTGTACTCAGAGTTCACGACATTTGGTGGAACAGCCAATACAGAAGTTCTTACAGCGGCAAATGTATTGGAAGTATTCGATACATTTATGGAAAAGATGGATGACGCAGAAGTTCCGCAAGTTGGCCGTATTCTTTATGTTACTCCAGCGGTTAATAAGGTACTGAAAACAGCACAAGGATTACAACGTCAATTGGATGCAGCAGGTGAAAGTGGTAACGTGAAGCGTAGCATCTATTCACTTGACGACGTAACGATTCGCATGGTCCCATCGCCACGAATGAAAACAGCATATGACTTTACAGACGGTGCTGTTGTGGATCTAGCTGCTAAACAAATCAACATGATTTTGGTACATCCGTTATCCGTTCTTACTCCACAACAATACGAGTTTGTGAGCTTGGATAAACCTTCTGCTGCAACTGGTGGGAAATACTTGTACTTTGAAAGAAAGTATTGGGATATTTTTGCAATTGAAAAGAAAGTACCTGGTATCCTGTTTAACATCGAACCAGGAGCTTAAGAGTGATCTGAGGGAGCGAATTGCTCTCTCTTTTTTAATATCAAAAGGAGGTTTTCGGAATGAGTAAATCAGTAAAGATTAAGAAGAAGAATCGTATTCTACACGTTGAAACAAGTCGTTTAGCAAGCTTCCTGAATCAAGGATATGACCAAATTGATGATGATGGAAAAGTAATCAAACTTGCTACAGGTGGACGGACAGTGTCGCTACCAGAACATAACAAGGTCCTTGAAGAGCTAGATGTGCTTAAAAAGTCTTTTGCTGATAGTGAGGAATTCAATAAACTGCAAGATGCATTTCAAGAATTGTCGAATGAGAAAGACAAATTAACTCTTGATTTCGAAGAGCAAACCAAAGAAATCACTGTACTTAAAGGCAAGTTGACGAAAGCAGAAAATGCACTTGAAGCATCAAAAGAACCCAAAAAATAAGGCGGTGAAATCATGCCATATTTAACGTATAGCGAATATGTGAGTTTTCTTTTTACCGAAGTGGATGAATCCGAATTTGATAGATTGTTAAATCGTGCAAGTGATGTGTTGAATAGCGTCACGGGTGACTTTTATCAGTTGAACATATTGGAGACGGATTTTCCATATAGACGGGACAAATTCAAGAAGGCAGTTGCTTGTCAGATTGAGTACTTTAAAGTACTTGGTGCTACGACGTTCGAGGAAATCAACAGTTCTCCACAGTCCTTTTCAGCAGGTCGTACAAGCGTTTCAAATTCCAGTAGATACAATCCAGGTGGCGCTAATGAAAGCAAGTCGTTAGTAGCCGAAGAAGTGCTTATTCACCTTGGGAGAACAGGCCTTTTATACAGGGGCGTGAGTGTACGTTGATGCCGAAACCACCAATTGATTTTCTTGTTGATTCATTTGTCTATAAGGAATATGTCGGAGAAAACAAATGGTCCGAACCCGAATATGCTGAACCTATCCAAATTGATCATTGTCGCATTGATAGAGGGGCGGCATACACGTCTACAACGTCCGGTAAACAATTGCTCTATAACGGTATTGTTTTTTGTTATGAAGGATTGACCACACCGTTGCCTACATTTAAAGCGCAGTCGATACTCTTATTTGACGATCAAGAACACACAGTGACAAAGGCTATACCAATTCATGAAGCCTACAGCACCACAATCTATTCATACGAATTGGAAGTGGTCTGATGGCTAGAGTGGTAGTCAATATAGGTCCTGCGCTTAATAAACTGAGTCCGCAAGCGTTAAGGCGTGGGCAATATGCATTGGCTAACCAAGCGATGGCGGATATGGATCAATTTGTTCCGATGCTTGCAACGGATTTAAGAAATTCGGCAACCATCGACATCGATGGCGGGGCTATTAATTACAACACGCCGTATGCAAAAGCACAGTTTTACGGATCTAGAACAACTAAGGATGGTAAAAAGATACCTTTCAATAACCACACTGCACCCGGCACTGGTCCTAGATGGGATTTGAAGGCGAAAAGTGTTTTCATGAGTGACTGGATTGACGCATTCACAATAGGGGCTGATTGGTAAATGGACTTTATGGAAATGTTGTGCGACAGAATAAACACCATGACACCACGGCTTCTTGTTGATTGTAAACTCGGCTATCTAGGTGCGACCGAATCACTTGTGATTTACCCATTGCCCGGCTCGAAAATAGTTCAAGAGTTTATGGATGGTACTACCGACCAGAAACTAAACTACGAGATTGCCATGCAGTCGCAGTCGCAAAACAAGATTAATAGCACACTGTGGCTAATTCAAAATGAATTAGAGAAACTAAAAGTGCTAGACAGCCAAGATGGCAGTTTCAAATTCGACGAATTAATCATAATGAACAAGCCTTTCATCAATCAAATCGACGAACAAGGTTGGTTCGTTTTTTTATTAGATGTACAAGCAAATATTACAGTATTTAAAGGAGGAAAAATGAATGGCTAGAGAAAAAAACGCACTACGAGGACACTTTATACAAGCATATGTACCAGGTACGGAAACACCAACAGAAGTATGGTTAGAATTAGCTAAATACATCTCTTCGATCAGCGATGATACGCAAGAGGAAACAGAGGATACAGCGTTTTATGATTCTGATGGAACGCCGGAAACATCTGTAATCTCGGTTGCTGGTGCTTATTCTATCGAAGGTCAATATGACCCTACTGATGCAGCACAAGAACTTATCGCTGGCATGAAATATAAAGTAGGCGAAGGTCGTAAAGTGTACCACAAGATTGTTTCTGCTGATGAAACTAAGCAGTGGGTAAGCCGCGCAACTGTAACAGCTATCGTTGCTGGTTCTGGTGATGCGAGCTCATACGAAGCCTTTTCATGTAACATCCGATTTGATGCTATTCCAACTGAATCAGTTCCAGTAGTAATCTAATAGCAAATTAACAAGAAGGGATGTCTGAAGAGGCATCCTTTTTCACATTCAAGAAGGGGGAATACGCATGAGTGAATTAGTAAATATTGATATTCAGCGCACAGGATTTCCGATTAAAATTGGTAAGATAGAATTATGGTTTGACAGTTCCTTGGAAAACCTAAAGAAGTTTTTCAACATGGAAGAGATTACCCAAGAACTACTGAAAGATGCTCAAGCGAAAGCACGGGCGATAAAGCTACCCAAAGATGTTGATACGGAAACGATGAGCATTGGAACAGTTAATGAAGCAATGGATGTTCAGAAAACTTTCCTAGGCGTTCAGTTCGACATTGTTTTCGGAGAAGGTACATTTGACAAGTTATATAGCGCGTATCCTGACATTCTAGCACTAGAGCAAACATTTGAGATTGTCGCAATTGCAATCGCCGATAAGCTAGAAACGATGGAAATTGACCGTACAATCAGTACAGCTAAAAAGAAGACTGATTTCTTAGCGAAGAAGAAGATTAAAAAAGTAGGGAAGTAATATGAGGCTGAACGACCCATTAGTTACCTCTTTTGTATTTGACGACATCGAGTACCAGATAGATCTATCCTTCGATAACGTGCTGGATGTTTTTGACGTGTTTGATGATGAAGACCTAAGAACTTACGAAAGTGCAGCAATCTGTTTGGCGCTATTGCTTGGTGATGATATTGCACCGACGTTGGATTTGTGGAATCACGTCTACTTCGAGTTTATTCAAGTTGATAACGAACAATCTATTGAATATGACCGCAAAGGCAACCCAATGCCGGTTCAAAAGGAAAGTAAAAAGTCTATCGATTTTAACAAGGATGCAGAATACATATACGCATCCTTCCGACAGGCTTACAACATTAATTTGCACCGTGAACAGGGAAAGATGCACTGGCATGAATTCAAAGCGTTGCTATCCGGATTACCGAGCGACACAGTCATGCAGAGGATTGTTCAAATTAGGTTGTGGGAACCTTCGAAGGGTGAAGCTGCTGAATACAAGCAAGCGATGCGTGATTTACAAAAAATATATGCATTAGAAGAAATAGAAGAAGAGTAATTGTGAGTCGTCCATTCAGCGGCTTATTTTTTATGTCTTTTGGAAAGGAGGAATATTATGGCGGCAGATGGCCAAATCAGTATTGATATTACAGTTGACGGAACCCAAGTCACTGCGGCATCTACCGGATTAAATACCCTAGCCAGTAGTGCAAATGCGGCAGGGGGACAAACAGATGCATTAGGTCAACAAACCACTAAGGCGTCTATGAGTATTAAAGATATGGCAGTATCACTGGGACTGGTTGCAGTAGGAGCAAAAGCATTTAGCATATTGAAATCATCATTAGACAGTGCCATTTCTAGATTTGATACATTAGTAGGATTCCCTAGAATCATGGAACAAATGGGATTCAGTAGCGAACAGGCGACAAAATCACTTTCTAGAATGTCTGATGGAATTCAAGGACTCCCAACGACCCTTGATGGAATTGTAAAGAGTGCCCAAAACATAGCAATAATGACTAATGATTTAGATACAGCGACAGATACAGCATTAGCATTGAATAACGCATTTCTTGCGAGTGGATCAAGTTCCGCGGATGCAGAGCGTGGATTAACCCAGTATGTCCAAATGTTGTCCAAAGGATCCGTGGATATGATGTCGTGGAAAACTCTGCAAGAAACAATGGGCTATGCACTTAATGAGACAGCGGAGGCATTTGGATTTGCGGGAAAGTCGGCACAGAGAGACCTATACGCAGCCTTGAAAGATGGCGACATTACTTTTGAAACCTTTAACGCTAAAATAATTGAGTTGAGTAGCGGAGTTGGAGGATTTGCAGAAGTTGCATTGACAAGTAGCTCAGGAATTGCAACATCAATGCAGAACTTGAAAAACGCGGTAACGGTCGGAGTTGCAAACATGATTGTCTCATTTGATAATCTGTCAAAAGCGACAACGGGAAAAACTATTGCAGAAAATATGGACGGATTGAAAGTCGTTGTAAAGGCGGCATTTACAGTAATCGGAAAAGCTATTGAAGGAGCTGCCCCGATTGTAACAGTATTCGCAGCGACAATAACGGCATTAATTCCGGTTGTGAAAACGTTGACTCCGGTTATTCTCGGATTAACGGCGGCGTTCGCTACTTATGCAGTTATCCAGAAAGCAAGCACAATTATTGCGGCGGCAAATATTGCATTAAAAGCGGCTCAGGCTACAACTCTTGCCTTGACAGTTGCGACAAGTGCTAGAACAGCGGCACAGATCACGATGACTACCGTTGATAGAGCCGGAACAGCGGTAACCGTTGCACAAACAGGAGCGGTAACGCTCAGTACATTAGCAATCGGAGTAATGACGGGCAGTATTACGCTTGCGACAGCAGCCGTAGCGATAAAAACGACTGCAACTTTAGCGTGGGGTGCAGCAATTAAGTTTTTGATGGGTCCGATAGGTTGGATAATTGCAGGAATTGGTTTACTTGTTACAGGTGTCATTATGCTGGTTAAATGGTTCAATAAATCGACAGAAGAAGGCGAAAGACTGGGCGGGGTTACAGATGGTTTAACAGAGTCAACAAAGGCTTTAAATGACTCATTAGAAGGATCTTCCTCGGCCTATGAGAAGAATCTAGGAAACATTGAATCCACAGCGCATGCAAACACTGATTTAATTTCTAAGATTGAAGAATTATTAGCAGTGGAAGACAAATCAGGGGCTCAGAAAAAGGAATTGGAATCATATGTTGACTCACTTAATGGCTCGGTTGAGGGATTAAGTCTTGCGTATAGCAAAGAGGCCAACTCACTTAATCTAACATCGGAAGAAATTGCTAATAAAATAGCGTTAATGAAAGAGCAAGAAACACTCACAGCGAGTCAGGAACGATTCCTAGCAATATCTAAAGAACAATCAGAAGTAGATATGAAGCTAAAAGAAACTAATGAGCTCCGGCAAGAGTGGATCGAGAAACTTGAAGACGGATCTGTCAAGTCGAAAGAGTACAAGACTGCCATTGCAGAACTGGACGAGCAAGAGACTCAGTTGACAGGAACTATTGCAGATTTAGGGGCTCAACAACTAGATACAGAGAAACAGATTACAGCATCAATAGAAGCGGTTGCGAAGGCGACGAAAGAAAGCGTGACAGAACAAGTAGTTGCTTATGAGTTTTTAGAAGACAGTCAGAAAGATGTAGTCGATTCCCTGAAATCTACATGGGAAGATTACAAAAAGCAAGCGACAGATATGTTCGATAAGCTCAGCGAAAAATCGAAGACAACGGTTTCAGAAATGACTAAAAACCTTGAAGAAAACCAAAGAGTTATGACCAATTGGTCGAAAAACATTGCGACCCTTGCGAAACGTGGCATTGATGAAGGTTTATTAGATACGTTGAGGTCGGCAGGTCCTGAATCAGCAGGTCATGTAAAAGCATTAGTTAACTCGTCAGATGCCGAGTTAATGAAATTGAGTGATGCATTTGCAAAAGGTGGCGATGTCGCAACGAGTGCTTTGAGTAAGTCACTTGGAGATAATAGTGCCGAAGTTCTTGAAAAAGTCGGTCATATGGTCACTCAATCAGGAGCGACATTGACCCAGCAGATAGAAAAAGCTGACTTTGCCTCATTAGGTAAAGCTATGCCTGAAGGTACAGCAAAAGGCGTTGAAGAAGGAACAAAAGAAGTAACTGATGCCACAAGAAAAATGGCCGAAGATGCAGAGCAAGCGTTTAGAGATTCATTATTGATTAAAAGTCCATCTGGTGTATTCAAGAAAGACGGGGTCCACATAACCGAAGGGGTTTCAAAAGGCGTTGAAGAAGGAATTCCGAAAGTCGTTGCAACGATGAAGAAACTGCACACTGCAATGATTGAGCCGTTTGCAAACATTGCCGAAGAGTTCCAGAAAATCGGCGGATTTGCAGGAGATGGCTTGACGCTCGGATTGAAAAATAGTGAATCAAAAGTAATGGCAACAGCTAGGAATTTAGCGAATAACGTAGCTGCAACTATGAGGAGTGCCTTGGATACTCATTCACCTTCAAAGGTAACTACTGAAATTGGTGTAGATACAGGAACAGGGCTTGCGGTAGGTATGGAGTCTACCGAATCAGCCAATGAAAAAGCTATTCTCGGCTTGGTTAAAGTGATAACGAATACAGCCAAGAAGCACGTCGATGAAGTCGGTAAAATACTTGCCGAAGGCGCTAGGAGTGTAAGTGCTGAGGTTGCTGAAATTAACAAAAAGGCCGCAGAAGAATCGAAAAAGATTGAACAACGTGCAGCGGAAGATATTGCTTTAATTTATTCAAAAGCGAAGAAAGCAAAGCACGGAATGACGCAGGCCGAAAATATTCGTCTCCATCGTCTGGAAGAAGATTCGGCAGCGAAAGTTAATAAAATCAATGAGAAAGCGGCTGCTGATAGTGCAAAAGTTTTGGAGGGTTCTAATAAAAGTCGATTAAGTGATATCACTTCTTTCATTAGCAACAAAAAGAAATTAGAACAAATATCGCTCCAAGATGAAATAGCGATTTGGGCAGAATCTGTAAAGCGATTTAAAAAAGGCACAGATGAAAAACAAGAAGCCATGCTTGCGTTACGTGATGCAAAACGAGCTGTTGATCAAGAAATGTTGGATTCTGGTATTGCTTACATTGACGAAAAGAAAAGACTTGGGGAGATTTCCCTAGCCGACGAAATCAGATTACTAGACGAACTTAGCACACATTTCGCTGAACACTCCTTAAAATTTGAAACAATCCAGAAGCGAAAAGCACAAATCATTAAACAAGTAAATGATAATGTAACAAAAATTAATGAAAGCTATTCTTCAAAAATGATTGAAATAAACAAAACGATGGCTGACGGAATTGTAAAAGTTAATGAGGAACTTGCAGGTAAAACTAAGTCGATTAATGAGCGTTTGGTATCCGACACATTAAAAGCTAAAGAAGAATTGGCAAGTAAATCGCAAGCAATATCAGAAAGATTGATAGCGGATGAACTTCGTGTAAATGACGAACTTGCAAAAACTTCCGAAAGTCGATATAAAGATATACTTAACTCTTTTGGGATTTTCGATAAGTTTGATGCGGCCCCTAAACAGACAGGTGACGAGCTATTAGAAAACATGCAATCCCAAGTAGATGGCATTAAAAACTGGGAAGAAGAAATTACGAAGCTTTCCCATAAAGCAATTGACGAAGGCTTACTAGCGGAATTGCGAAAGATGGGACCGAAAGCACTTCCACAACTACTAGCTTTAAATTCAATGACGGAGGATCAGCTGACCAATTATTCTTCCTTATATCAAGAGAAATCAGCACTCGCTCGTAGTCAAGCTGAAAAAGAAATGGTGGGAATGAAAGCTGATACGCAACGGCGTTTGGAAGAGTTGCGTTCGGTGGCAAATGCGGAGTTGGCCCAATTAAATAACGACACATATGCCCGCATAAACGAAATGCGTCGAATCGCTGATGCTGAATTGGCGAATTTAAAAACAGATGCCTATAATCGTATTGCCGAAATGAGGACTACGGCTAATGAGCAACTAGATTTGATGAAAACTGAATGGGTTAAGGAAATCAGCAAAATCACAAAAGCCACTGACGATGAATTGAAGTCGTTGAAACAAATCGGGGTCAATGCCGGGAAAGGGTTACTCGACGGGCTCGCATCGATGGAATCTTCACTCGTAGCTAAAGCCCGTTCCATCGCCGAGAGTGTTAAATCAGCTATGGCATCGGCACTCGATATCCATTCCCCATCCCGTTGGACGCGTGACTATATAGCTGGGAACATGGCGCTTGGATTCATCTCCGGTATTGATAAAAACGAATCTAAAATTGTAAATGCTGCTATTCGTTTTGGTGAACTGATGAAGCCTGAACTAAGTGATATTACGATACCGAATGTCAATATCAGACCGTTTAATCCTACATTTGGCGGCGGGGGTGGAAGTGGCTCTTCATCTACTGACAATCGGAAAACGTTTGCACCGCAAATCACTAACCATTTTACACCTGCTGAATCGACACCGTCTGAATCGGCACGTAAAGAAAAACAAATGCTTCAACGTCTAGCTTTGGAATTCTAGGAAAGGGGGACATCATGATTAAACTAAATTTCACGAACACTAGAGGTCAAACAATAGAGCTATACAGTTCCCCTTTCCGGCTTTACAAGGTTGAAGGGTTGGGGGATGTCGAAGCTGATATCCAGATGCAAAAGTCACCATTTCAAGACGGTAGCACATACACAGATGCATTACTGATGGAGCGTTATATCACACTGGAATTAAAGATTGAGGGCAAAGACGAAGTGGAATTGGCGGTGAATAGACGTTTGTTATCAGGGACGTTCAATCCGAAGTTAGGACCTGGATTATTGCGATACACCGACAAAGGTGGCTCGAAAGAAATTATGGCGGTTGCGGAAGGAGTTCCGAGCTATCCAGATGGCAATACCGAAAGGGGAACGTGGTTTCAAAAGGCTTTGATATTCTTAGTCTGCCCCAACCCTTACTGGCGATCAGAAAACGAACACGTAGAACAACTAGTAACATTTAGCGGAGGATTAACTTTTCCTCTTATATTGCCAACCATTTTTGGCAATCAGAAATCTGATGCGAAGTCCAGAATCATTGTTAATGATGGGGATGCACCCACACCAATTGAAGTGACTTTTGAAGGGCCAGCGACTTCCCCGATTCGAATTGAAAATGAAACAACAGGGGAATTCATTGAAGTTGCACAGAATTTAGCGGCTGGCGAAAAGCTCTGGATCAGTACTGCATTTGGACGTAAAAAAGTTGAAAAGATTTCTGTCGATAGCACACGAACGAACGCTTTTAATTATATTTATATTGACCCAAGTGGAACAGGACCATCCAGTACGTTTTTTCAATTGGAGCCCGGTAATAATCTATTAACCTATTCCACTGGTGAAGATTATGAGAAAGCACCTGTCACCATTAAGTTTTATCCAAGATATTTAGCAGTTTAGAGAGGTGAATTAAATGGCAGAAGAATTTTTTATGTTTGATTCGGTGGACGCTGACCGCGAAGTAACAGCTGATGATTTTGCGAAATATTATCATGAGTTACTCACGAACGGTGTTTTTTATCGAAACAATTTACCATCTTTACAAGTGGTTAAGGGTACAGGGCTTGTATCCGCTGTCGAAATAGGTGCGGCATTTGTGGAAGGGTACTTGTATCGAAATACCGCGCAAATCAATTTAACGCACGCAACTGGTAACCCGTCTTTCCCTCGTATTGACCGTGTAGTCGTGCGACTGAATCGGAATATTGCTAATCGTGATATCCGTGTGGTAATCAAACAAGGGACGCCAGCGACTAACCCTTTACCGCCATCTGTTGAGCGTAACGATTTAATCTATGAATTAAGTCTCTCACAAGTAAGGGTGAACGCGGGAACTAACGTAATTGCGACTGTGATAGATGAACGATTAGATCAATCATTATGTGGAATTGTATCTAGTTTGGTTCAACCTCCAACAGACGTATATCAAGCTGAATGGGATGACTTCATCAGTTCCATCCAACTTGAAGCTCCAGCGTTAGGCGGTATGACTATCAGCGTCCAATCTACAGCCCCTACGAGTCCGAAAAACAAAGATATATGGATTGACACGAATTGAGGTGATATAAATGATTCGTATATTTACACAAGATTTTCAGTTTGTTACAGAAATCGACGCATACGAAAGTTTGATTTGGACAAGACGTTGGAGTAAGCAGGGTGAGTTCCAGATTGTCGTCAATCAGCACATGGAGAATGTGGATGAATTACTTGAAGGTCGCCTCGTCTCTGGTGGACCGAATAAGACGGGAATTATTGCCCACATTGAGGAATTAACGTCTGAAAGCGGGAAGGGTAGCGATCAGTTACTCGTTAAAGGCTATGACCTAAAAGGTTTAATGGGCAAACGTCTTACGTTGACACCAGAGTTGAACACTTATGATGCATTGACGGCTAATGCGGAAACAATCATGAAGCGCTTTGTAGATCGAAACGCGGTTAGTACAACATCAAATCGTGTCATTCCAAATCTATCAATTGAGCCAAATAAATCGCGCGGACCATCATTTTTTTATCAGACAAAATATAAAGAACTTAGTGCGGAACTTGAAAAGATAAGCACCGCAAGCGGTGTCGGATGGGACGTGCTTTTTGACGGTGACGGTTATATTTTTAATGTTGTAGAAGGTAAAGACTTAACCACATTACAAAACATTAATCCACCTGTTATCTTTTCCGCCGAATTTGATAATGTACGGGAACAGAAAATGATAGAAAGCTCTCTTGATTATCGAAACGTCGCTATCGTCGCCGGACAAGGAGAGGGCACAGAACGCGAGGTAATCCTAGTCGGTGATGCATCGGGCATGGATCGTAACGAAGTATTTATTGATGCTCGCGATATCGAAGAGGGTGGTAATCTACCAGACCGCGGTTTGCAAAAGCTGTCAGAATATGGGCGTGTGGAAGCATTTGAAACATCGGTGCTGACATACGGCCCATTTATTTTTGGTGAGGATTGGGACCTGGGCGATATTGTCACGGTTCAAAACGCTAAGAAAACACGTACAGCCCACGTCCGAGTATCAGAAGTTACAGAAGTCATCGAAGTTGGCGGTTATCAGCTTGACGTTGTTTTCGGACAACCGTTGCCCACGCTTATCGAAAAAATAAAGCGTGAACTAGACGAACCGGAAGTCAACGATGGTCGTGAGGGTGCGCCTGGACGGGATGGCTCAGATGGCGAAACAGGTATAGCCGGATACACGCCTGTAAAAGGCATTGACTACTTTGACGGGGAACGCGGGTTAACTGGCGAGCGTGGTGAAACCGGACTTCGTGGATTAACCGGAGAGCGCGGCGAGACAGGACCTCCAGGAGTTGATGGAGTTACGCCGATAAAAGGCGTTGACTACTTCGATGGTGAGCGTGGACTAACCGGGGAGACGGGGCTCCGAGGTATCCCCGGAATTGACGGCAAAACACCAATGAAGGGTGTTGACTATTTTGATGGCGAACGCGGGGAAATTGGAGTCCAAGGAAAGACTGGAATAGGATTACAATATGCTTGGAATGAAACGAGATTAGGTATTAAAAAGGAAGATCAACCCTCTTATGAATACGTCAATTTAAAAGGCGAACGTGGAGAGGTCGGACTCATGGGTCCACCTGGTTCTTCTCAATCCTATGTTTTATTTGAAAAAGAATACGTTTCAACCAATAACCAAACGTCATTTAGTTGGGCGGATGGATTCAACTTTCCGGTAGGAATTCGGGCAGTGGATTTATTCATCAACGGAAATCGACAACCCTTGACATCTTTTACAGAGCATCCGAACGGTAAGGGAATTACGCTTACTCAACCCTTGTCAGCTAATGAGTATATCTTGATTAGTGCGCAAATGGCTGTTGTTGATTTGCAAGGCCCAAAGGGTGAACAAGGGGAAAAAGGTGATACAGGAGGCGCTGGAGAAACAGGTTTGCGAGGGTTGATGGGCGAAATTGGACCTATCGGATTAACGGGACTAAAAGGTGATGATGGCGATCGTGGTATCCAAGGTGTAAAAGGTGCCGACGGTAAAACGTGGTATTCTACCACCGCTGTTCCTGCAAACTCGTTGGGCGTAATTGGTGATTTTCATGTAAATACGGCGACCTGGGATATCCGAGAAAAAACAGGCGCTTCTGTGTGGATTATTCGTGGGAATATAAAAGGTCCACAAGGCGATCAGGGAATCCGAGGATTGACAGGTGAGACTGGCGTAACGGGCACAACTGGATTAAATGGTGAGCAAGGCATCCAAGGTCCTAAAGGTGACAAGCCTAATCATCAATGGTCTGGAACGCAATTAAGGTTTGAAAATCCAACGGGGGTTTTTGGTAGTTACGTTGACTTAAAAGGTGCAAAGGGTGACCAGGGAATTCAAGGAATCCAAGGCGACCAAGGAATTCCGGGTGCGGCTGTCGCGGATAGTGTGGAGTGGGTTAAGGTTTTGAACAAGCCTACTGATTTAGAAACGACCACAGGTGCTCAGACCAAAGCTACTGCAGCACAAACGAATGCGACAAACTATGCCAATAGCAAAAATTGGTTGGCAAACTCAGATACAAGGAATAACGATAGCCCTCCGAGTTTTTATAGCAGTCGTAGAATTACTTATGAGTTTAAGTTTACCGCCACACTTGGAGTAACAGGAAAGACTTACTGTAAGTTAGAAACATTGAATCCTTGGACTTCTCATTTGAGTAATACGCATGTTCTTACACAAATTGCATATGTGGGCGAAGTTATATTTATACGTGAATCGACTTCGACTACAGCGTGGAGCGCTTGGAAACAGAACGAAACTACTGCCGACGCACAAGCCAAAATTGACAATTACAAACCCTACCACGCCGGAACCACAGCGCCAACAAACAGAAACTTAATCTGGATAGACACAAATTAAAGGAGTGATAATATGGCACAAGATAAATATTGGGACGGTACAAAGTGGGTGCCAATCTCTGCATCTTACGAAGAGTTTACGACGCATTTGGCGGAAGATGCGATAGATGCTCATAACGCAAAAAACATATCAATAATTGATTCTACCAATAAGTTCACTGCCACCGATGTTGAAGGTGCATTAAGTGAGCTTTTTCTATTTGCCAGTGATGGGAAGACAGCGGTAGCAAGTGCGATTACTGCAAAAGGTGTAGCGGCAAGCCCTTCCGATGCATTTCCGACATTGGCTACGAAAATTGGGCAAATTATTACTGAACCAGTAAGTGCCACCGGGACGGCAAACACTGGTTCAGTGAGTATACTCACTGTTTCAGGATTAAGCTTCCAACCTAGTAGAATTGAAATTCGCTACACATCAGATCCGTATAAACTTTTCACGCTTTATGATATAGGATTTTCTACAACAAAAACTGTGTTTTGCAATACAACAGAAGGAGTTGCAGGTGAAGCCACAATAAGTACGTACGCTGGTTACGTTAATAGTTCCGGATTCAAACTACCATTTCTTAATGGTACAGCGTTTCCAGGACAGGGAAGTAATTATCCCGTAACTTGGAAGGCAATTAAATAAGGGGGGTGGTAGCGTTGCAAATCGGAAAAAGAATTTACTTTGATGTTTTTACGGGAAACGTAATTGTTGATACAGGAGAACGACAAGGTGCAGTTTTCGAAACAACTTTAGCGCAAGATGTAATTATTTATACAGAATTAACCGAACGCAACCCGGAAATGTTTGGCGTACTCGAATTACCATTCGGAGCATATGCACAGGATTTTGCGGAGAGTAACGGATATCGTGTGAATGTAGAAACGAAAACATTAGAGTTTAGTTATCCCGACCCGAACGAACCGGAAGAACCACAACCGTATCAAGTGCCGTTGAGTATTGAGGTTGAGCAATTAAAGGTTGATTTAGGCAATGCGAAAACTCAATCTACACAAACAGACACGGTATTAATGGAGTTTATGAACTACTACTTTGAAAATGGAGGAATGTAAAATGGCAGTATTAGGATTTAGAACATCAAATTATGCGGTATGTATTTACGTCCACGGTACACAAAGAATTGCGAACATCCCGAGCGAGTACCACGAACCCGTGAAGCAGTATGCAGCAGAAAAGTATACAATTGAGTATTACGCAACGGATGATAACCGAACGAAACAATTAGATACGGCATTAGTGCATGGGTTTATTACAGCAGTTGAATATGATGAAACTATCGAGTATATGAATCCGCCACTTAGAAGATAATGGCGCTCTTGGACCATTATGCGTCGTAACGATAACACCCGTTGAGGTGTATTTTTTATGTCTTATTTAGATACATTATACAGATGAAAGGTGGTGACGCAGAATGAGTTGGTTAATAAATCATCCTCCTATGTTGCCGTTAATTTTTATGGGGTATTCGCTTTCACTCATTTCCATAATGTTTTATATGATTTGGAAAGATTATATAAAATGCTATACTTCTAAATAAAAGGGGTATGGTTATGAACTTGATATTAAACGTAGTTACACGTTTAGAATTCGATTGGCTTAAAGAAACAATGCAGATGTATCAGAACAATATTGACAATAATATCACCTGGTTTTATATGTCGCTAGGGATAGTCCTAGCGGTGTTAATATTAGGGTTAATTTATCTAGTTAAGACATCAGTAAGTATCGGGATTGAAAAAGGAATTGAACGAACACGGCAAAAGACCGAATTGCTGATCAAAGAATCTCAACAGTTTCATTTTGCGAAAGGAAGTTCAAATATAATTGATAACAAGATCCATATCTCCGGACTATCTGACTTTTCCAAGGAGAACATTGTAAGTGTTACTGTTATCACAAAACACGGTCAAATTTTAGAAAACAACAATATTATTATTAATGATGAGGGATTCCTCACGATTAATACTCATGGAATAAAGGAATTTCTCTATGTTCATTGGACAATTGTTTGGATTCCCACTAAATTATTCGAACCTCATGTAGACGATAAAATACTTGTATAAAGGATTCCTTCCTCTTTTGTCGAATGCTGGATGAGAGAGAGGGGTGTTGTAATGGAATACGTAACAAGTTTTAAACAGGCATTTTCAAAAATAGAAAAAGCTGCTCAATTCCACACAGTGGATAAAAATATTTCGGGGGTTTTTTACACTCTTTATGCAAGGTGTAAAAAGTTGATTTACGCTATAAATGTACTTAGGGAAACGGATGAGCCTGAAGTCAGTCATGTTGAAATCCTGCCGCTATTAAGAACATTTCTTGAGGGGTATTTTCATTTAAGTTATGTAATGAGTGAAGAGAATACAGAGAAAGTTAAAGAAGGATACGAACATTTAGCGGCTCACTGGCAATCCGTGACAGCTAAAAAGATGAGAGATTCAGATAGTCTCGGAGATTTAGGCGAGGACTTTGTTAGGGCTTATTCAGATAGAAAGAACATTCCTGTTGAATATGAATTCTTAAATAAACCGAAATCACTGGCTACTGTGACAGGGAGGTTAGGACTTTGGGAGAAAGACTATAATATATTAAATTCCTTCTTACATTTTAATCCGAGTATTCAGCATAATTACGGTAGTTATATTGAAGGGAAATTCATCTTCAATAGAAAAGATGACACGGATGCATTAAACGAAGAGGCGACCTATATCACAGTAGACAGAATGTCTTATTTACTTATTGCGGAGGTAACGTTATTTCTGAAAAATGATAATTTGGAGCAAGAAGTTATGGGATTATTAGAAGACTATCAAACAGCTGTTAATAACGGCAGAAAGTAGCAATCAATCTAAGGATTATTTGTATAACAAAACAGCAGAACGTCCACCCGGGCGTTCTTTTCATTTTATCAAAAATAAGGAGCTGATTGAATGCCGTTGGAAATCGGAATAATCGGGACTATTGTTGGTGCGTTGATTGGCTATTTCACGTTTCAACGAAATCGAGACAAGGAACTTCGCTCAAGCGCATCAGAGGATGCCATAGTACGCACTAAGCTAGACCATATCAGTGTAGGTGTCCATTCGATACAGTTGGATTTGGATAAGAGTTCTATGCGGATGTCCGAGGTGTCGGATCGCGTAATCCGTGTGGAGGAAAGTGCGAAACAAGCGCATAAACGAATTGATAAGATTGATGGTGGTCGCGTTGATTAAAATTTCACGAGTTAAACGCAAAGA
This sequence comes from Sporosarcina sp. FA9, assembly GCF_051550205.1. Lineage (GTDB taxonomy): Bacteria > Bacillota > Bacilli > Bacillales_A > Planococcaceae > Sporosarcina. The sequence goes on along the minus strand of NZ_CP188819.1, from coordinate 2,003,298 downwards.
AAAACCGCGTATGGAGTTTTCAAAGAAGATCCTTATAGCGATGTTTGCCATTACGCTTATTATTGTGGCATGTGCAATTGCTATGTCATACATGACGCAGACGACAGACGTTTATGCATATTTGATTCCATCAATTTTCGCAGAATTATCAGTAGGAACCGGTTTTTATTATTGGAAAGCTAAAAAAGAAAACGAAATAAAATTACGAGGTATTTACGGAATAGAAGAGAAAGAATCGGAGGATGAATTTTTATGAATATACTTATCGATTACTGGTACATCATTATAGCGTTAACCGTGCTGCTCACTTTTGTGGGCAGTATTATTTTTGCCTTTTTTAAGTCACCATCGGAAACACAACTACGAAAAGTAAAGGCTTGGCTCTTATTTGCAGTTACACAAGCAGAGGCAGAATTGGGTAGCGGCACTGGAAAATTAAAACTACGATATGTATATGACCTGTTTATAACGCGGTTTAAATGGATCTCATTAGTTATTAGTTTCGATGCTTTTGCCAACCTGGTACATGATGCATTGGATGAGATGCGGGATATGCTTAAAAATAATGAGGATGTACGTCTTTTAGTTTCGAGATTAGGTGATATAAATGTTAAATAGACCATGTGAAGGAAGAATTACTTCTCTATTTGCAATGAGGCTCCACCCAATTCATAAAAAGTATTTAATGCACTGGGGTATTGATATCGCTAAAACAGGAACGGTCCCGATCATCGCTGCAGCTAGTGGTAAAGTTACTTTTGCAAAGTTTACGAATGGGTACGGTAATACAGTCATGATTGAGCATCTGATAGGCGGTAAGTTGTATACGACCGTTTATGCCCATCTTGCATCAATTGCTGTCCGTCTAAACCAAACTGTAAATGTTGGTCAAGCCGTTGGGGCCATGGGTAATACTGGGGATTCGAAAGGTCAACATCTTCATTTTGAGGTCCACAATGGTGAATGGAATAATAAATTTACCAACGCTGTGAATCCACTCCTGTATATGATTGATCCCGACACTAAAGTTATCCAGCAGAAACTGATTAAAGCGGGATATAAAATAACAGCAGATGGTATCGCTGGACCTTTGACGGATAAGGCCATTCGAGAGTTTCAAAGGTCCAGTGGACTGGTTGTGGATGGGATTGCTGGAAAGGCGACTCATGCAGTCCTTGACAAAGTAAAAACGACTTCACCAATAAAGAGGGACACTAAGTTGGCTAAATACAGATTGATGACAGGTACATTCGCTACGAAAGCGGATGCGGAAAAAGCGGCAATAAGGTTGAAAAAGGAATTTGGCTGGGTTGTGTATGTTAAGGAAGCGTAATGCAAAAGGCGACTACTCATTAATTTGAGTAAGTCGCCTTTTTTATTTTTAATAGTTCCAGTATTACTTTATTTGATTTGTTAACTAAATCAACAAAAGTAGTTGATTTTAATAACAGTATGTGTTAATCTATAAATGTAGCAAACTTCTAATTAGAAAGGAGGAACCATCTATGTTGAATTCATTCGGTAAGTTTTGTAGAAAACTGCGAATTGACAAAGGTGAGCTGTTGAAGGACATGGCGACAAGGCTAGGAGTCACTTCCTCATATTTGTCCGCTGTTGAAAATGGCAAAAGAAATGTTCCTCGTAACTGGATTGAAAAAATTTCCGCAATGTATTCATTAAGTCCATTGGACATGAAAGAACTCGAACGCTCATTTGATGAGTCGAAAAAAGTAGTACAACTTGATTTTAATGGCTATAGCAGTGAGGAGAAAAACGACTTATTAGCTTTTGCACGGGAGTTTAAAGGGTTAAATGAAGACGATCGTGAAAAGATTAAGGACATCCTCCTAAAAAGCAAAAAAAGGAGAGATTGAATGACCCTGTATATTGCAAAACCTACTTCCAGAAAGAAAATAAGGGATCTTACAAATGTGTTAAGACGAGCAGCCGGACTGTATGACGAACCTTATTTTCCTGTTGTAGAATTTTTAGAGTTAGCAATGCCTGAACTTTTCACGGCTTTTGAATATGAAATAGTTTGCATTTCTGAAATGCCTAACGAGTACGGAGTTACGTATCCTGAGAAAAATAAAATTTGTATTCGGGAAGATGTTTACGAGAGGGCAATAGAAGGTGTGGAGAGGGATAGGTTTACTATAGCTCATGAAATTGGTCACTTTATTCTACACAAACCTGGAAATATTGTACTTGCAAGATTAGAAACAATTGAAGAGATACCCGCTTATAGACAGCCAGAATGGCAAGCAAACACTTTCGCTGGAGAGTTGCTTGCTCCACCCCAAATTATTAAGGGATTAAACTTAAATGAAATATCGTCAAAATGCGGTGTTTCATTACAGGTAGGCGGAATTCAATTGAAAAACATTGGAAAATAAGGAGGACAAGCTAATGGGAAGCAAAAAAAAGAGCCCTTGCAGAGGGCCCACATAAAAGTGTATGTAGTAATAGTGTCTGTCGCTACAACGTGTTAAACTTTGGCGAGTTTATACATACTGTAACACTATGAACGGTCCTTTGCAAGATATTAAAATGCGAAGGGAAATGATAAAATGTTAATTTGCAGACCATTTATAACTTTGAGGAACGGTAAACGATTATTTGCACACGAGAAAGGTTTAGAAGCGTTTTGTTTTGAAGTTACTCCTGAACAACACAAGGAGTACTTAGAGAAAAAAGAAAAAAAGAAAAATAAAGATAAAGATAAAGATAAAGATAAAGATAATAAAGAAAAATAATTTTTAAGGAACCCTTGCGACGGGGTTCTTTTTTATTTGCCTAGAATACGAACATGTAAAAAGAGACCTTCTCATTTATTTGAGTGATCGTCTATTTTATTAGGATTCCTCTTCCTCTTCATCGTCTTCATCTTCGTACCTAAATCCACGTTCAATTTCTATCCACGTTGGAACGCTTGCATCCCAATTGAATTCAGCTAAATTTCCTTTTGCTCTTAGCTCTTCAATTTTTTCTTTTGCATAGGCTTCGTCAACAAAGAATACTGCCCCTCCACGCATATAAGAAGGTTTTTCTTGTATGTACTCTACGAATAGTACATAAGCATGTTTGTCATCACACAACAGTTCTCTAAACTCGTAATTATACTCCCATGTGTGACCCTTAAATAGGTCATCGTCTACTTCTGGTGGTGTTGTCCATCTTCTAGTAGGAATCGGCCGGTTATTAAGGATAATTGCTTTTGGCGTACTCTCAAACTCCCTAAACTGCCCACCTTTTACAGCCAACACAAATTTGTCGCCACTCTCATATACCTTCATCTACTATTCGCACCCTTTCGCTACATATATTAAATACACGAAATATTTAATTATCTTCATTATATCATTATGAATTTATTTGCAAAGCGAACACTCATTCTGTATACTATAGAAAAGGAGGGGAACGAGTGTGCGTAATCAATTAATCAAATCCGTGGAGTACAACCAACCTCTAGACATGATGTACATGGCAAAAGACGGTTCTATCAGCAAGCGAAGAATCAAGGTGTTGCAGGTCGGTGAGGGTTCTTTCCGAGCATATTGTTTTCTTCGAAAATCCAGACGAACATTTATAATTGATAACGTTTTAGCACTTGTTCCTGTCATCCATCGAGAAAGCATGGTGATCTAATGCCTTTAATATCTGATGAGGCTATGCCGCATTTCGAAAACGCTATTTACTTTCCGTTATTAATAACAATTTTAGAAATAGATAAGGAAGCAATAGAAAAAGGACCATTTAAACTAAAAGGCCCGTATCTGAAACTTATTGATGGAGCATTAGAGTTAGTGCGTGCCGAACAAAAAGAATCAAATATATACATGCGTCGCAATAACATGAAAGTAATCAAAGGTAAAAGTGACGGTACGTTTACAGAATACGGTTTTTATAATGTTGGATATGAGGACCATAGACGTTACTTAAATGTCCGGTTACGAAACAGGACAGAAGAGTTAATGAGCGTGTTTTTTGATATGGTGGGAAATTAAAAATCTGAAAGGATGATAAAAATGACAGCAATTCCAAAACCCTCAACATCAAAAAAAGGTGGAGTAGTGAGCCCAAAGTTAACTGAAGAAGACTTCCTAGAAATTAGCGATAAAATAGGAGAAGCGATGGAACATAATAATGAAGTCGAAATCACAGTTTTCCATCAAAAAAGGCTAGAGAAGGTAAGCGGAATAATTACCAGTGCAGATTCGCAGACGGGGTTTCTGCTATTAAATGTTAATCACGATAGCGTGAGGATTAATATTAACAATATTGTAGGTGTGGACTAAAAAAACGACCAATCCGTTTATATGCGGAAAGGTCGTTTTGTTTGTCCAAATTTACAATAATAGAGGACTTCTTGACTATTTGCGGAATTATGTCAGATAGGAGGAGATATTATATGTTCAAAAGAATTATATTGTCGTTAATGACGATGATGTTGGTTATCGGGTTATTGCCTCATAAACAAGCATCAGCTAACACTTTTTCCGACGTTCCGACTTCACACGAATATTATCAAGAGATCATGTACCTACTTGATAAAGGCGTCATTTCAAGCGGTTCGAAGTATGGTGTGAATGACAAGGTAACTCGCCAAGAAGTTGCTGTGATGGTCAGCAAAGCTATTGGACTAGACGGAAAACAAGCTGCAACAAAGTTTCCAGATGTTCCAACCAGTAATGCATCGTCAGGTTATATTAATTCCGCTGTAAATGCCGGAATAATTAACGGGTATCCAGACGGTACATTTAAACCGGATGCTTTAGTAACTAGAGGGCACATGGCTGCATTCATTGCTCGTGGATTTAAGTTAAACGAAGAAGCGAACGTTACATTTAAAGACGTACCAAAAGGGTCTACTGCTTATGAGCCAATCCGAAAACTGGCCCATAAAAATATCACAACAGGATACGCAGACGGCACATTTAAGCCGAACGAAAACTTAAGCCGAGCTCACATTTCTGTGTTTCTTGCTCGTGCAATGGGATTTAAGAAAACAGTAGCAAAAGAAATGAAAGTACACTTTATTGACGTTGGCCAAGGTGATTCAATATTAATTCAATCACCAAATGGAGAAAACATACTAGTTGATGGTGGTACAAAATCGGCCGGATCACATGTTGTTGCTTTTTTAAAAAGTAAAGGTGTAAAAAAACTAAATTATGTAGTAGCGACACATCCAGATGCTGATCACATTGGTGGGCTAATTACTGTGCTAAACTCTATCCCTGTAGATAACTTTGTGAACAGTGGTCAAGCGCATACAACTCAAACATATGCAGAATTGTTAATGTTGGTTGATAGCAAAAATATAAAATACATCGAGCCAAAAAAAGCTGATATTATGTTAGGAAGCTGGACTTCTGATTTTTATCTACAGGTATTATATGTAGACTCATTGGCGTCAAATAGCAACGATGCTTCTATTGTAATCAAAACAGGTTATAAAGAAGTAGATTTTCTATTAATGGGTGACGCCGGTATAGATATCGAAAATTATTTAATGACAACTTATGATGATATTTCGGCAGATATATTAAAAGCGGGACACCACGGGTCGAATACAAGTAGTTCAACTAATTTCATCAATTCCGTGAATCCATCTACGACCCTTTTAAGTTATGGAAAAGATAACTCTTATGGTCATCCACATGGAGATGTAGTTAATCGATTAGATGCGGTTGGATCTAAAATCTATTCAACCGCTCAATCTGGCGATATTACAGTTACGACAAACGGTACTACTCATTCAGTTTCGGCTAAACCATGGACGGCTAACGTGACTCCAAAGCCGGTACCAAAACCAGAAGCAAAACCCGAGCCTAAGCCGGATCCAAAACCCGACCCGAAACCAGATTCCAGTGTAGGTTATCCAATCAACATCAATACCGCAAGTTACGAGCGTTTGCAAGAAATTACAGGAGTTGGACCGGTAATAGCGCAACGCATTATTGATTACCGCAAATCACGTCCCTTTACGTCAAAAGCACAACTCAAAAACGTCAAAGGTATTGGTGAAGTAACTTATCAAAAGATGGTTAATCAAATATCTATATAATTTAAGGGGTGTTTGCATGAAATATACACTTGATCAAATTACAGACGGGCAATATGTATTTCTTGAATATCCAGAGGAAACGAATCAATTAATAATTCCAGAAAATGAAATCACCGAAAAATTGTCCGAAGGCGATATTGTAAATATCGATAAAGTTGACTCCGGATATGAAATTATTGTTTTAAAAGAAGAAACCGAAGATATGAAAGATAAAATAACTAACTTGCTTGAAAAATTGAAAAATAAAAATATGTAATGAAAAAGTCGCCTATTAACCGGGCGACTTTTTTGTATTAAGCCTCACTTTTTCCAACTGTTGACCACGAAAGTTGAAACCGTATCCTGTATTTTTTCTGCACCTACCCGAACTTCTTCAAATAAGTGTGATAGCAGGTAAGACCAGGACAATTCTTCTTGATACGGATTATTCGTGTTAATAAATTTTAGTACCTTTTTCAATTCCTTCATTTTTTCCTCACTCACGTGTTCATCCATATACCTTTTTGCAAAGTCATTAATAATATCCGGATCTTGCATGCTCGCTTCTAGCAAAAGAGCACACGCGAGTGACGGCGTGCATCCACCAAGCGCGGTAGCAAGTTCATATATATTGTTGTAATCCTCTTTTTTAAATCTAATCGATACCCTACCAGTGGCACCGGCTGCTAAACGTCTGTTATATCGGTTCCGTTTCGAGTCGCCGATAAACACTGTATTATTCAATCTCAAGTTCGTTACAAAATTTCTAGATAAATAAGTGATAACTTTCTTTTGTTGGATCCCATGATTGCAAATGTCTTCAGCGACACTCATAACGGGTAAATCAGTAATTTGTGATAATCGATAAATTGCGTTTTTGTGATTTAGCATTATTGACGGTTTGATATCTGTTTTTTTATCGGACCTCACTTTCCTCTTTCCGCTCAGTTTAACCGCTCCTTTTTCTCGAATAATCGTTTGAACACTGTCCTAGTGTGCCGGGGATAATCTAGTATATGACGGTGGGGAAGAGGGTATGTATAAAGATTCGTAGAATACTCCATAATGATAAATAAACGAGGGGAAGGATGAAAAATGACCGAAAAAACAAAGATGTCGAAGGAAGAAGCAGCTGAACTGGCAAAAAGAATGATTGAAAACGGGAAAAAGTACGGTTTACCGGCCAAGAAGCTAAAAAGTAAGAAGATAATTCATAAAGATTAACCGGATCCCATAGAATGTATTACAACCGTATTACTCGTTGGAGATAATTCATCAACCTGTAGTACGCACGTAATACCAATATGGAGGGAAAACATTGAGTAAGCTGCTACTTGGGGTTGATGCGGGGAATTTCATGGCGAAAACAGCGGGACCTTACGGCGTCGATTCGTACCGTACGGCAATATGCGATTGGTTCCAGCGGGATTTCGTAGAGTCTTTCGGAAGTGATGATATGGAGTTTGAGGTTGACGGAAAAAAGGGGTATGCGGGATCTATTGCGGAGCATGAAGACGTATTCGGCGGTACGGGAATGTACGGAGACACCAAGGCGCATGCGGACACCAAGATTCGTGTGTTGCTTGCACTATACAGATATATTAATAGGTATTGTCCCGGACTCGATACAGTCAGTATTGTAACTGGTCAGCCGATCACTTCACATAACGAAACAGAAAAGCGGAAACTAATCGACATGCTGCAAGGTGGCCATGAATTTTCCGTCAACAATAAAAAACAATATGTTTATATAGAAGAGATCGGAATTGCAGCAGAGGGCAGCGGTGCTTTTTGGAGCAATCCGCAAATGGGGAAAGTGCGGATCATTGACGTTGGAAGTGGCACCGTGAATGTTGCTACTATTATTGACAAGAAAATCATTAACAACGCAAGCGAAACATTTAATTTCGGAATGGAAACGGTTAATCGAGGACTTGATTCAGTTGCAACTGGAATCATTCGGGCGACAACGAAATTAAGATGGGAGCGTAATGACATTGTGCTTGTTTGTGGCGGTGTTGCCAAAGACATACTACCTTATATCCAAACGCATTATCCAAACGCTCAAATCATTCAGCCGTTGCTCCATAAGATCAATGGCATAGAGATTGTGGGTCCGGTATTTGCGAACGCTATTGGAAATTACGAACTATCGAAGTTGAACTTCGGATGAGCAAGAATAAACGAGTGGTCGGCCAAGTGAGTTTTAGCAAAGTGGATAGATTCGAAAAAGAATTGTGGGAGTGGGCAACAAAGGAAGAGCACGGAGAGTTCAGTCCATTTATTAAACGAGTGCTTGTGGAGGCGCGTGAACGAGAACGTAAGTATTCAATGATTAAAGTGGTCGAGGGAAAAATGGGGATAGTTGAATATGCGGACCCTGTAAACGTAAATGAAGATAAAGAAGCGGCGAAGGGGTTTTTATAAACAAAACGAAAACAGCCACCTACTCAACGAGGAGTAAGGGCTGTTTTTCTGCTTGGTAAGTGTTCTACTAACTAGACAGGGCACCTTGTGTTTTCTACAGTCCATTCAAAAGATCCTGCTGGGAGTTTTCATAGAATGTTAGATTTTGGTGTTTCGCCAGAGGAATTGAGACAAACGATTGTTTGTATTGCGGCCCAACGATTAGTTCGTAATTCTAAGGGTAAAATGGGAGCGGTTTTTGAAATTATTACAGGTTCTTTATTGGACAAGATGGCAGATGCAATTATTAGAGGTGAGCGAGTCGTATTTCCATATGACCTTCAAATTGAAACACTTGTTCAAAAATACAGTCAGCCTCCTCATGAAGTAAATGGTTAGATCTGCCAGAAAAAGAAACCAATCGCTTCTTTATCGTCCGGAATTTTTATTAAGACTTTCGGTGTTGTTAAAGGAAGGCTATACATTTCACGAAGCAATTCGACTTTTATTGCCACATCATATGAAAGAGTATAATGACGTTCTTTTGAAGATTGACGAGGAATTCAGAAAAGGTTTTGGAGTAACTCATATTCTAACGTTACTCGGTTTCCATTCAAATACATTATTACCGATTGTCATTGCTGAAGTTGATGGACGTCTTGCAGATGCATTTATAAGCATGGGAAATCAATTGAAAAAGATCGAAACTGCCAAGGAGAAATTAAAAAAGTTGTTAGCATATCCAATAGTTTTGTTTGTTTTTATAACATTACTACTGCTGGCTTTTCGCAAATACTTTCTTCCCAATATGGAAGCGCTCGTTTTGTCGAGGAAAAATGAGGAGGACGGATTTCTATCAGCTTTACCTATGTTGGTCGTAAAAATACCTGATTTAATTTTTGGTGTAGGAATTTTCCTCGGGTTAATCTGTTTTTCTTGTTACTATCTTTATAAAAAGCTTGAACCTAAGAATAAAATTCGTTTCATTATAGGGATTCCTATAATAGGGACTCTATTTTCAACATTGAAAACACGGGCTTTTGCAAGCGAGTTGGGTAGTTTATTAGAGTCGGGGTTACCACTACAGAGTGCACTCGATGTATTGATTTTGCAAAGATTAGATTTAGTGCTGAGTGAAATTTCTAAGAATGTGAAGAAGTATGTAATTTACGGTGAGCCATTCCACTCTGCTGTTGGCTTGGTAGAAGGTTTAACGAAACAGTTTTCTTCATTTGCACAACATGGTGCAGATAGTGGTCATTTGCCGAAGGAGTTAATTATTTATAGTGAACAGTTAGATGAAATGATCGATCGCCGTCTGGCTTCAGGATTAGCGATGCTTCAGCCTTTATTATTCAGTATAATTGCAATTTGTATATTAGCTGCATATGTCGCATTGCTGTTACCTGTTTACGGGCTTATTGATAAAATGTGAAAGGAGAAAATTATGAATCATTTTAAAAACCAACGTGGATTTACACTAATAGAAATGATGATCGTATTGCTTATAATCTCTGTATTGATCTTGATTGCGATACCGAATGTAACGAAACATTCAAAATCAATCGATGAAAAGGGGTGCCTTGCATATATAGCAATGGTTCAAGGGCAAGTTCAAGCTTATAAAATGGATGAGAAAAATATACCGAGTCTAGAAAATCTTGTTACAGCTAAATATCTTCCTGATAAGCCTAAATGTCCTGATGGAAGTGTAATCCTTATAGATGACCTTGGTAAAGTGACTGCGGAGCGGTACGAGCTGCCAGGTGATCAAGACGATGGCTAACAGAGAATCAGGGTTTACATTCCTGGAACTTATTTTAGTCTTAGCTATTATGTCAATCCTGACGGTGATCATTATTCCATTAGGAGATAAATGGATACAAAAGAAAACGGAAGCAGATGCGATTCAATCTTTAATACTTGAAATCCAAAGCGTTCAGAGCTACGCAATTGCGAACAACTCTTACACATGGTTGTCTTTTAACAATGGCGGTAAGGAATACATCTCATTTGCATCGCCAAAACATAGGTTATCTGAAAAAACCTTTCCTGATGGAATAAACATGTTAATAGATAGTTCTTTAGGAACCATTGGATTTACTGGTAGCGGCAGGATTAGCAAACTCGGAACAGTAACACTGAAGACGCCTTCTGGTCTGGTTCAATTACGATTCCAATTTGAACATGGAAGGGTGATTGTTGGTGAATGAAAAGGGATATTCCTGGCCAGAGGCAATGCTAACATTAACAATTGTTCTTATTATTTTTGGGACGTTGCTTCCCTTAGCTACAAAAACTACAGCAGCTATTCATACTAAAAAACAATTGATGCGAGCGGCTGAAACTGCGTATCATGGATCTATTCTATTCAAAGCATATGGAATCGACTCTGGTACTCATACAATTGATGATTTAAATTACAATTGGAAGATTGGCGGGAATTTTGTTTGTGTGAGTTATTTAGTTATTGACAAGGAGGAGGAAAAATGTCTCGATTACTGAAGCCTTTCAATCAATCTGGATACACGCTAATTGAAAGCTTGTTTCATTTGATAATTTCGGCAATTTTCCTTCAACTATTTGTGTTGTTTTTCTTTTGGAAAGCCCCTATCGAAGCAACATATTCGGATGTCAATTCTATGGAGTGGGAGTTATTTGCAATTGATTTACAAAAATTACTAGTTGAAGTGCAAGAAATCGAAACAATCTCTGGGAATATGGGCATTCAGTTTTTGACTGGCGATAACAGTATACGAGTTGAAAAAAGTTCAAGTGTCATTCGGAAAAGGACAAATCAAGTTGGACATGTTCCGCTGCTAACTGGTATTCAATCTGTCATATTTTCACTCACTGAAATAAATTTAATTGTGCATGTAATTATGCAGGACGGCACTCAAAGAGAGAGGAGCTTCGCGGTTGGAGACTATTCGGAATGAAAATGGTGCTGTTTTAGCTGGAGCTATAATTTTATTATTTTTCGTTACCCTCTTTCTTTTCTCTATCGTTTCATGGCATGATAGTCTATATAGAATATTCGACTCGCTGGAATTGTATTACGAAAACGAAACGATAAGGACAATGAATAGGGATGGCTAGTTAAAGTTCGTCCTGCCGAACGGGTGAGAAAATGAAAAAGGTTTACTTGATAGGGTATATGGGATCTGGAAAAAGTGCCATAGGGAAAAGGTTAAGCTTTTCAACAAGGCTTCCATTTTACGATATGGATACTGAAATCGAAAAGAGATTAGGTATGACAATCCCTGAAATATTTGAAAAATACGGTGAAGCTTATTTTCGTGAAAAAGAAACGGAATTTCTGCGTTCATTTCGTAATGAAAATTGTATCATCGCAACAGGCGGTGGCGTGGCGATGAAAAGAGAAAATAGGGAATTAATGCGTAGCACGGGCCTTGTTTTTTACTTAAATGCACCTTTTCGGGATATATGGCGACGCATTTCGACGGATCGTAACAGACCTATTGTTCAACGTTCGACAAGAAGTGAGTTAGAGCAGTTGTATGATGAACGGTTACCGCATTATTTAAAAGCTGCCCATTTCAAAGTTGAAACAGAAAATCGTACACTACGACAAGTTACTGAATACCTTGCATTTCAAATTGGCAGATTAAAAGGGGATATTTGAATAAAAACAAGAATTCTCTATGAATTCTTGTTTTTATTCCTTTTAATCGAAAGAATATTTAATTTACGTAATTAAAGACGAACCTTATTTAGAATTTAAAAACCTTTGTTCGTGTCTGAGCCGTTAATTTAAAAGTATTGCACTTAGTGACATCAAATGTTAAGATATAGGTGAAAGATTAAAAAAGAGCTCATGTAGAAATCAACTGAATAATAGCGAATGATTGTATGGGGAGAGAACGCTTAGGCGTCGCCGAAGGAGCAAATAACGAATGTTGTGAATCTCTCAGGCAAAAAGACTCTTACATGACGCAACTCTGGAGAGTGTCGAAATTATTCGACCACCAACGAGGACAGCCGCAAGGTCAAACTTTCAGGTAAACGGACAGGGATTTCCTTTTGTTACGGGGAATCTCTGTCTATTTTTTTGAAAAACGAGGAGGAATTCACTTTGACGTCAACATTGAAACGCACTGCATTATTTGATAAGTACGCTGAGCATGGTGGTAAAACCATTGATTTTGGTGGTTGGGATTTACCAGTTCAATTTTCAAGTATTAAAGCAGAACATGAGGCTGTTCGTACTAAAGCAGGTTTATTTGATGTTTCACATATGGGCGAAGTACTAGTAAGTGGGAAGGCATCACTTCCATATTTGCAAAAGATTATGACGAATGATGTTTCCAAGTTGAAAGTCGGTCAGGCACAATATACGGCAATGTGTTACGAAAATGGAGGAACAGTGGATGATCTTCTTATCTACAAACGAAGTGAGGACAATTATTTACTCGTTGTAAATGCTTCCAATATTGAAAAAGACCTCGAATGGATGAACAAACATGTAATTGAAGATGTAAAAATTGAGGATGCATCAGCGGACTACGCACTTCTCGCAATTCAAGGACCAGTAGCAGAAAAAGTTCTTCAAAGATTAACGACAGAACCTTTAAATGAAATTGGATTTTTCCGTTTTAAAGAAAATGTTTTAATTTGTGGACAAAATGTTCTTGTATCCAGAACAGGATATACGGGCGAGGATGGATTTGAGTTGTATGCAACACCTGAGGCAATCGTTGTTCTCTGGTCAGCAATCCTGTTAGCGGGAGAGAGTGACGGTGTAATACCAGCGGGTCTTGGTGCTCGCGATACTTTGCGCTTTGAATCAGGACTACCGCTTTACGGTCAAGAATTGTCTAAAGATATTTCACCACTTGAAGCGGGACTAGCTTTTGTTGTGAAATTAAACAAAGATGAGGATTTCATTGGTAAAGAGGTTCTTGCTGCTCAAAAAGAAAACGGTGTGAGTCGTAAACTTGTTGGACTTGAAATGATTGATAATGGAATTCCGCGTACAGGATACACAGTATTGATGGGTGAAGAGGTCATTGGAGAAGTGACTACTGGAACTCAGTCGCCAACACTTCAAAAGAATATTGGGTTTGCACTTATAAATGCTGAACATGCTGAAAAAGGTACAGAAGTTATTGTGCAAGTTCGTAAAAGATTCCTAAAAGCAGTAGTTGTTGCAACGCCATTTTATAAGCGTGAAAAATAAGACTTACAAAAGGGGATTAGTGAACATGAAACATCGTTATATGCCAATGACAGAAACAGACCGCGCTGAAATGCTAAAAGCGATAGGTGTTTCTTCTGTAGATGAACTCTTTGCAGATATTCCGGAAAAAGTTCGCTTTAAGGGCGATTATAATATTAAAAAGGCTAAATCTGAAACTTCATTAACAAAAGAATTGTCAAAATTAGCTTCTAAAAATGCAAACGCGCAGAATTATGCTTCGTTTCTAGGTGCGGGTGTTTACGATCATTACAAACCGATTATTGTGGATCATGTTATTTCAAGATCTGAATTCTACACAGCATATACGCCGTACCAACCAGAAATCTCACAAGGGGAATTGCAAGCGATTTTTGAATTCCAGACAATGATTTGTGAATTGACGGGTATGGATATTACAAATTCATCGATGTATGACGGAGGTACTGCTCTTGCAGAAGCAGGAACACTCTCTGCTGGCCATACACGTAGAAAAAAACTACTTATTTCTGAAACTGTTAATCCGGAGGCGCGGGATGTTGTGCTTTCTTATGCTCGTGGACAATCCATTGAAGTCGTAACAATTCCTCAAAAAGACGGTGTCACTGATCTTGAAAAGTTAGAGGAAATGATGGACGACAATACAGCTGCTGTTCTCGTACAATATCCAAACTTCTTTGGACAGGTGGAAGACATCCAAAAAGTTGGGGAAATAGCACATGCTTCCGGCGGATTATTCGTTGTATCTGCCAATCCTTTAGCTCTAGGAATATTAACGCCTCCTGGTAAATTAGGTGCGGATATTACAGTTGGAGATGCTCAGCCATTTGGTATACCGGAATCATTCGGAGGACCTCATTGTGGTTATTTTTCAGTAACGAAAAAATTGATGCGTAAATTACCGGGTCGACTGACAGGTGAAACAACAGATGAAGATGGACAGCGAGGTTATGTGCTTACACTTCAAGCGCGTGAGCAACATATTCGTCGTGAAAAAGCAACATCTAATATATGTTCAAACCAGGCACTGAATGCTCTTGCAGCTTCTGTTGCAATGACAGCACTTGGAAAAGTGGGAACACAAGAAATGGCTTATCAAAATATCGTGAAAACAAGATATGCAAAAGATGCTTTTACTAAAGCGGGTTTTACTGTTGTATTCGATGGTGCACATTTTAACGAAATTGTTGTAGATTGTAAAATAGCTATAAAAGAGATAAATGATCATTTGTTCACAAAGGGAATTCTTGGTGGATATGATCTTGGACTTAAATATTCAGATTTAGCAAATCATTCATTAATAGCCGTGACAGAACAACGTACAAAAGAAGAAATCGATGCACTCGTACAAGAAATTGCTGCGTTTGTGCAGGAAACGGAGGCTCTCAATGCTTAATGAAAATCAGCCTTTAATTTTTGAACTAACGAAAGAAGGTCGTATTGGTTATAGCCTTCCTGAACTGGATGTACCGGAATTAGATCTTGCTAGCTTATTGCCAGAAAGTTATAAACGTACAGAACCCGCTGAACTTCCAGAAGTTTCTGAGCTGGACATAATGCGTCATTACACAGCATTGTCTAACCGAAATCATGGAATCGACTCAGGTTTTTATCCACTAGGATCGTGTACGATGAAATACAATCCTAAAATTAACGAATCTGTTGCACGTTACCCTGGTTTCGCAAATATTCACCCACTTCAAGATGAGTCAACAGTTCAAGGTGCACTTGAAATGATGTACGATTTACAAGAGCATTTAGCAGAAATTACAGGTATGGATGAAATGACGCTACAGCCAGCTGCAGGTGCACATGGCGAATGGACAGCCCTGATGATGATACGTGCGTTTCACGAATCAAATGGGGATTTCCACCGGACAAAAGTACTTGTACCAGACTCTGCACATGGAACAAATCCTGCATCAGCCACAGTAGCTGGTTATGAAACGGTCACTGTTAAGTCTGATGAGCGTGGATTAGTCGATATTGAGGATCTTAAACGCGTTATCGGAGATGACACTGCAGCTTTAATGCTTACCAACCCGAACACTCTTGGATTATTTGAAGAAGATATACTAGAGATGGCGGCAATTGTTCACGGCGTCGGAGGTAAACTTTACTATGATGGTGCCAATTTGAACGCGGTTATGTCAAAAGCACGACCTGGCGACATGGGCTTTGATGCAGTGCACTTAAACTTACACAAGACATTCACAGGCCCTCACGGAGGCGGTGGACCAGGTTCTGGACCAGTAGGCGTTCATAAGGATTTAATTCCATTCCTACCGTCCCCGGTGCTTGTAAAAAAAGACGACGTGTATACATTCGATTATGATCGCCCACAAACAATGGGGCGCGTAAAACCTTTCTACGGAAACTTTGGTATTTACTTACGTGCATATACGTATATTCGTTCAATGGGTCCTGATGGCTTGAAGGCTGTCACGGAAAACGCAGTTCTGAATGCTAACTATATGATGCGTAGGTTAGAGCCATATTTTGATTTGCCATTTAAGCAACACTGTAAACACGAATTTGTTCTATCGGGTCGTCGTCAGAAAAAACTAGGTGTACGTACTCTTGATATGGCGAAGCGCCTATTAGATTTCGGCTATCATCCACCAACAATATACTTTCCACTAAATGTTGAAGAAGGTATGATGATTGAGCCGACAGAAACAGAATCGAAAGAAACTCTTGATTCATTCATCGATGCGATGATTCAAATTGCTAAAGAAGTTGAAGACAATCCTGAAATTGTACAAAATGCACCACATACAACTGTTATTAAAAGATTAGATGAAACAAAAGCAGCACGCACACCCGTACTTCGATATATTAAACAATAATTTTTTTTGCGAAAAGCGATTACTCGGTTTAAGAGTAATCGCTTTTTCATTCATTATGCAGATTTTATTTCGATACAAATTGTGTTATAATGAAATTAGTATCAGGTGTTAATATTAGGTAATGAGATTTGAAGTAAAATACGAAGAGTTAACTGGAGGTTACTATGGACGATTTGCTTAAAATTAAAGATAAGAACATTGTAATTATGGGTGTGGCTAATGAACGTAGCCTCGCATGGGGTGTAGCACTGTCACTACATAAAGCGGGTGCCAATTTAATTTTTACATATCGAAAAGAACGTTCGATGGAACGGATTAGTAAGCTTTTGGAAGCGAATAGTATAACAGCGAAACTAATTGTCCAATGTGATGTAAATGACGATGGAAGTATCCAGCAAGCTTTTGTTAAAATCGGTAAAGAAGTGGACAGCTTGTATGGTGTTGTGCATTCCCTTGCTTTCGCTCATGCTGAGGATCTGCGTTCAGATTTTGTAGAGACGACGAGAAGCGGTTTTGCATTTGCTCAGGATACAAGTGCTTATTCACTTATTGCTGTGGCAAAAGAAGCGAGACCGTTAATGAAGGACGGGGGCTCTATCGTTACAATGAGTTACCTAGGTGCTCAGCGCGTACTTGATGGGTACAATGTGATGGGTGTTGCTAAGGCATCTCTTGAAGCGAGCGTGAGGTATTTAGCAGCCAACTTAGGCGGAGATAATATTCGTGTGAACGCAATTTCTGCAGGTGCACTGCGTACATTGTCTGCAAAAGGGGTTCCATCGTTTAATACGATTCTTCATAAGGTTGAGGAAACAGCGCCGTTAAAGAGGAATATTACACAAGAAGAAGTGGGTAATATGACACTGGCAATAATGAGTAATCTTTCAAGTGGAGTGACTGGAGAAGTAATATATGTAGATGGTGGATACAATATTATGGGGTGACTTCCTGTTGAATAAATAAAGAGTATGCAGATGAATTACTGCATACTCAATTTATTTAACGATGATTGCGTATGTTACCTACTCTATTATAGGAAACGGGAGTTCCTTTTTTATAAGGAGCTTTTTTATTTGCTTTTTACCTTTCCGGTCCATTGGCGGAATCCACCTTGAAGATGGAAAAGATGAACATAATCTTTTTTCTTCAAAAATAAAGCCGCACGTGCACTTTTTCCACCATTTTGATCATAAAGATAGACCGGTTTGTCGGGTCGTACTTCTTTAAAGCGCTGACGAAATTGAGAATAAGGAATGTTTCTAGCACCTAAAATGTGTCCTGCATCGAAGTCCTTCGGTTCACGAACATCAATGAGCTGTGCTTTTCTATATCCTTCAATGAATTGCTCTTGTGTTAAGTTTGTAACGGCCTTCCTTAAACGTAGAGCTGTGATAACCATGTAGATAATTAGTGCTAACAAAATTCCTACACTTAAATATAAAAAATCCACAACAACTTTCCCCTTTCTCTGTACTATTCTATTATAAGAGATTGGGTGGCACTATTTCAATGATGATGATAAAATGAAATTCGTTATAAGGAGGATTCTAATGAAAAATACTACATGGCACTTTATTAATTCGGGGAAATGCAGTCCATCTTTTAACATGGCACTTGATGAAGCGCTCCTTGAATGGCACAGTAAAGGAGAAATTGGCCCAGTACTCAGGTTCTATGAGTGGGAGCCTGCGACCTTGTCTATTGGCTATTTTCAAAGTGTGACAAAAGAAATTGAAATGGAAGTAGTTGAAAGGCTGGGGCTTGGCTTTGTAAGACGTCCTACGGGTGGTAGAGGCGTTTTACATGAACATGAACTTACATACAGCGTGATTGTTCGAGAAGACTACCCTGACATGCCTGAATCAGTTACAGAAGCTTATCGTGTAATTTCTGGTGGCGTGTTGGATGGGTTTAAAAACCTTGGTCTAGATGCTTATTTTGCAATTCCAAATGATACTAATGAAGCTGCAGATCTAAAAAAACCGAAAACTGCTGTATGTTTCGATACTCCAAGTTGGTACGAACTTGTCGTTGAAGGAAAAAAAGTTGCCGGTAGTGCGCAAACAAGGCAAAAAGGTGTCATTTTGCAACACGGGGCAATTTTGCTTAGCCTTGATGAAGAAAAATTGATTTCTTTGTTTAAGTTTAGCTCTGAAGAACAACGACAACGAATGCGAGTAAGTCTACCTGAAAAAGCGGTCGCGATTGATCGTTTAGCAAATCGAGATATTCCCATCAAAGAATGTATCGAAGCTTTTTCAAAAGGTTTTGAAAGTGCACTTAATATAAAATTAGTTCCTTATGAATTGTCAGTAGAGCAACTTCAATATGTAAATGAAATTGAACAAAGAAAGTATGCAAACGATACATGGACGTTTAAGAAATAAATGATAGAACTTTAGATTCATTTTCTATATAAGAGATACTGAAAATGCCGTTAATAATGGTTTTGTCAAAGATAGTAAAATTGAAATCATTGAACAAGAATTCAATATATAGTATGTTAATCAATAGATAAGGCACAACATATTGTGTTTAATCTGAAAAATTTAAAAAGGAGGATGCGTCGATGGTTATTGTTTCAAAGCATCATCTACCACATTTGAACAAAGAACAATTAAACAAAGATATCGCTAAATTTTCACAAGTGCATCCAATTACAGAACAAATGCATATTGAACACAAAGGCGTTTCTAGACTGGTAATGATTGATAGATATTCATTTAAAGATACTGAGAAAAAAACGTTGAGTGTTGGCGATTTTGTTGTATTGACGGTAAAGGAAGATCCGAAGTTTCCAGCACGTGGACTCGGTTATATTACTGTACTCGATAAAAAGAATGGGACAGCAGAAATTTGGATTGAAACAGATTACCGTTCTGCAATAGATAATCCAGAAGAGCAAGCAACTGGAGTTATTAAAAGGTCAATAGAAGTTGTGGAAAAGCCTCTTGAGGTTTACTACGAACAAATTGCCAAACGGAATGCTACAGGACTCGCATCTGTGGAAACTACAGAAGATCAGCGAAAAGAATCCTTTAATCGTTTTTATGATCAACTGTCACAACTAAACTTCATCCCAGCAGGCCGAGTACTTTATGGTGCTGGCTCAGACACAGACGTAACATTTTTCAACTGTTATGTTATGCCGTTTGTATCCGATTCCCGAGAAGGAATTTCGGATCACCGCAAACAAGTGATGGAAATCATGAGTCGAGGCGGTGGAGTTGGAACGAACGGTTCTACACTACGTCCGCGCAACACTCTTGCAAGAGGCGTCAACGGAAAATCGTCCGGGTCTGTTTCATGGCTTGATGATATTGCGAAATTGACACACCTTGTCGAACAAGGTGGCAGTAGACGCGGGGCGCAGATGATTATGCTAGCGGATTAAATAACATTGCTAGTCCGCGTCGTCCAGACAATGGGCGATTAGAAAACTGGGTGAATTGCGAAAAACTCCTTAGAGACCATTAAGCTACAACGTGACTGGAAACGGTGAGCGTGAATGCTGAAAAATTAATGGTATTGGACAATCCGCAGCCAAGCACCGTATTAGGTGAAGGTTCAACGACTATCGAAAACATTCAACAATCATGAATGTTAGTACAATTCATGACGAATGGAAGTAGAGTAGGGAAGATACAGTTCTTTCCGAAGCGCCCAGCCCCTAACAGATGATGCTGAGGGTGATGATATAGTCTACTCCGTCTGCATACTGCAGAGAAATATCCTGAAAAGGACGGTATTTAGGTGGCATCCTGATATTTTCGAGTTTATTATTTCAAAAATGCAGAATCCGCGGATTCTACGTTATCTTCTGGAACATACGGAAGAAGAATTGATTAAAAAACTCGTAAGTGAAAAACTGAAATTTAAAGCACTCACAATGCAAGAAGAAGCAATGTATCAAGGTATTCTTAATTACCAAACAATACCAGGCCTTGGCGGGTTCAATGAAGCAATCCTAAAAGATGCTGAAACGAAATTACGCGATGGCGGAACGTATTCGGTACATAACGAAGAGTTCCTTACCGGCGCAAACATTTCAATCACGTTAACGGATGACTTCATGAAAGCCGTCGAAGAAGATGCCGATTATCATCTTAGATTCCCAGCAGTTGAACAGTATTCTCCGAAAGAAATGGCTACGTATAATGAAAAGTGGCATGAAGTCGGGGATGTACGAGAGTGGGAAAAACAAGGATTCGGTGTACGTGTTTACCGGACAATTAGAGCCCGCGCATTATGGGATCTCATTAATATTTGTGCAACGTATTCTGCAGAACCAGGTATTTTCTTTATTGATAATGCGAACAAAGAAACAAATGCCAAAGCATACGGCCAGCAAGTCGTAGCTACAAACCCGTGTGGTGGACTTCGCCTCACGTTAAAAATTGCGGGATGAAGCGGGAAAGCTGAGAAGCCAATCCGAACCGAAGGCTGGGGGTAATACTCCAGTCAGGGGCAACGCATACCTGGTGATCCTGTTTTCTATAATAAGAAAGCAGACTATAATCCAGGCACGAGACCGCAACACTACACAATAATTTTATCATAGATATTTCAATATATTCTCATGAGGAGAAAAGATAAATGAACAGGGGATACGCTGGATTTTATAAGAGTTTTTATTTAAGAAGTTCTTATGAATATGCCTATGCTGTTTATTTGGATCACTTCTCCATTCCTTGGAGTTACGAAGATCAAGTTTTTAATATTGATGGAAAAAGTTACAAACCAGACTTTTTCTTTTATGATCAATATGGAAATTTGGAAAAAATAGTTGAAATTAAGTCGAGAAATAAAAAGGCGAAAGAAAAGGCAGTAGATCTATTAAAAACTATTGAAAGAAAACACCAAATCAAAACCGAATTGATCTCCTATGAAGAATTGCTAGACCTTTATTATTCTATGCCAATGTCACTGAACTTCATTATCAATAAATGGATAACTTCTGATAAGACCACAATAAATAAAGCAGCAAAAGGGAGTCTGAATCCCCACTACGGTCTTAGACACTCTAAAGAATCCAAGAAGAAAATCGGTGAACATACTAAAAAGTTGTGGAATAGCGATTCCGAAGCAAAAAAACGGATGGTTACGGGACTACGGAACTCAGGTTTATCACAAAAAGGGAAAATAAAAGTCCCTCGTGAAAATAGAAATTGTAGTCTTTGCTCGGAAGCTTTTATTGTAATGCAGACTTCTACACGTATGTATTGTAGCCGGGAATGTTCAGGTACAGCGGCTATGAAAATCGCAACTGATATATACGTTAAAAAGAGGAAACACATTCATGGTGAAATCAAAAAGTATGTTATTCAATGGACAATAGAAAATAAAGAAATAGTACTTTCTACGCCTTTTAATAAAATTAATTCAACTATTAAACCAATGACAGATGAAATTTTTTACCGGTTTGATGTAAAGGATTTCAGGGTTATTTCCAAAGCGGTTTTCGGTATTGATAAAGGAAGAAAAGAATTGTTGAAATATATGAAGAAGTTATGTAGTGAAAATGTATGCTGAACTTACAGGAAGAAGAACTGTAAGAACTAGAGGATAAAAAGCCTTTAGGATAACAAAATTGGAACAACCATTAGCACCTTATTCGGTTTGTAACCTGGCTGCTGTAAACCTTGCTGAAGTAGCGAATAAAGAAACAAAAACGGTTAATTATGAGAAATTGAAGGAAATTGTACAAGTCGGTGTACGTATGCAAGACAACGTGATCGATGCGACGCCGTATTTCCTTGAAGATAATAAAGTACAAGCCCTCGGTGAACGCCGTGTCGGGCTTGGTGTAATGGGTCTTGCGGATCTTCTGATTTATTGTGAGAACGTGTACGGTTCTGAAGAAGGGAACAAACTCGTTGACAAATTGTTCGAAACAATCGCAACGACAGCGTACCGCGAATCAATCGAACTTGCGAAAGAAAAAGGAAGCTTCCCGTTCCTCATCGGTAAGACAGATGAAGAAACGAAAGCACTCCGCAACGCATTCATTAACACTGGATTCATGAAAAAAATGCCGGAAGATATCCGTGAATCAGTTCTTGAACACGGCATCCGGAATTCCCATTTATTGACAGTTGCTCCTACGGGATCCACTGGAACAATGGTAGGGGTTTCTACCGGATTAGAACCATATTTTTCCTTTTCGTATTACCGAAGTGGACGTCTTGGTAAGTTTATTGAAGTGAAAGCGAAAATTGTAGACGAGTATTTGGAGCGTAATCCAGAAACAGATCCTGATAATTTACCAGGGTGGTTCATTTCATCGATGAGCCTTGCACCTGAAGCGCATGCGGACGTGCAGTGCATCATTCAGCGTTGGATTGATAGTTCCATCTCGAAAACAGTCAACGCACCACGTGGCTATACAGTCAAGCAAGTAGAGAGCGTCTATGAGCGTCTTTATAAAGGCGGAGCAAAAGGCGGTACGGTTTATGTTGATGGAAGCCGTGATTCACAAGTGCTAACGCTTAAAGCAGAAGAAAACGAAATGGATTCAGATTACACAGAAGAAGTAATTGAGAAGCGTCCAATTATGTTGGTTGAAACAATTCAAGATCTTCGTTCAACAAACGTTACAATTGGATCTGAAACAGGAAATACTTGTCCCGTCTGCCGTCAGGGAACTGTGCAGGAAATGGGCGGTTGCAACACTTGTACAAATTGCAATGCGCAATTGAAATGTGGATTATAAAAAAACATTAAAAAAAGACATCCGACTCATTTGAGAAGGATGTCTTTTTTTATTGAACAGCGAGGGGATTTGAATCTGCATCTAAATCTGTTTCAGAATTTGTATTTACTGTAACTTTTAGAGCTGCAACGCCGTATTTTTCAACTTCGATTAACTTTTCAAAAGAAGCAATGGCCACTTCAACTTGTTTGTCATCAGGTTCTTTTGTTGTAAGCAGTTGAAGCCAAAGGCCGGGATATCCTAGATATTTTAATACAGGTACATTTCTAAGTGCGTTTGTTACTTGTAGTACTTCAAACGAAATACCGAGTACAACTGGAATTAGAAGAATTCGATTCACAATACGAAACCAAAAAGGATCCGCAGGTACTAAAAAGTAAACGAACATCCCAACTATTACAGTAAATAACATGAAACTACTACCACAGCGGAAATGAAGTCTAGATTGTGCTTGGACATTTTCTACTGTAAGGGGTAAACCTTGTTCGTATGCATTGATTACTTTATGTTCGGAACCGTGATACTGGAATACTCGTTTAATAAACGGTGTCATCGAAATTAGTGAGATATACGTTATTAATAATATAAGTTTAAAGAAACTTTCTAGTAAAATTTGTGCGGTCTTCTCAGGTGCAACGAAGTAAAACATTTGTGCGAGAAATACCGGGATGAGTGTGAAGATAAATTTACCGAAGATAAAAGAGAGTACACCAACTGCTGCAACACCTAGAATCATTCCTAACTTGGATGTTTCCTCTGGTTCCGTTTCCTCTTCATCTCCGGGCATTACATCATAACGCTCAGTTGAAAAAGTTAAGTGCCTTGAACCGAGGCCGGCAGATTCAAATAGTGCAACAAGGCCACGAATAAATGGAATTTTTTTAAGCTTCATTCGGACTGTGTTCTTTTCTTTAGGTAAATGAAAATAATCAATTGAATCATCTTTTCGTCTAATTGCGGTAATTGTATGATCTTTACCTGCAAACATTACGCCTTCGACGAGTGCTTGACCTCCGTAAACAGGGGATGCTGTTACTTGTTCTTTTTCCATCATTTACCCACACTTTCTTTTCTGTCAGTAATCTACTATATATCTTTCATTGTACTAAATAATCGTATTCTACTCCACAATAATGTTTAAAACTTTCAAAACCGCCCAACACTTACTTAAGGAGGTTGGACAATGTTAAATAAATCACTGATTTCTACATCCATATTCGCCGCACTACTAATGGCATTCGCATTGAAATCCCTACATTTTTTTATGTTTATCAGTTGGTCACCAGTAGGTTGGTCAAAAAAGTGGAATCTTTTTACTGCAGACCATAGGATGCATTACTTTGTCAATTGGATGTTGCTAATTGTAGCACTTACAATATTATTTGCAATTGTATATATACTAACATCATTCCTGTATAAAGTTCCGCCATCCATTTTATCATTAATTATTGGAGTTACTTCCGTTGTCGTTATTGAATGGTTCATTGGAAAACCGGTTTCATTGAAAGAAACGTTTCTGTCAATTTCGCTACCATTTATTGCTATTGTACTAATTGTCCTAAGATTTCTAGTGGGAACTGCTGTATTCATGAAAAGAATTATGATTACTAGTTCGAAATGAGTTGCTACCGAAGGCCGTTATGATAAAATAAGAAAGAAAACTGTGTGAGGAGAAAAGTAGCGGTGAAAATACTCGTTTTGAACGGACCCAATTTGAATCGACTTGGAAAACGTGAGCCTGAAATCTATGGTCATGAAACACTTGAAGATGTGGAGCACAATTTAACGCAGTTTGCGACACAACATAATATGGAAGTTTCATTTTTTCAATCAAACACGGAAGGTTTTCTAATTGATCGAATTCATGAAGCTTCGGATGATGAAACGGATGGAATAATCTTCAATCCAGGTGCGTTTACACATTACAGCATTGCTTTACGTGATGCGATTGCTTCGGTTTCTTTACCGACAATTGAAGTCCATATTTCAAACATACATAACAGGGAGTCGTTTCGACAGGTTTCTGTCATTGCACCAGTTTGTATTGGACAACTAACAGGATTTGGAACAGACGGCTATGAGCTTGCCATGCGCGCCTTCCTCCTCCGTAAAAAAGGAGATTGATGACTTATGAAACTAAATAATTTACGTTCTATTATGAAAGAAGAAGAGATTGATACACTTCTTATTACAAATCCATTCAACCGACGTTATATGACTGGATTTACGGGCTCGGCTGGAGTTGCGCTGATCTCCCTTACAGATGCAGTATTTATTACTGATTTCCGTTATACGGAGCAGGCTGCGAAAGAAATTGAAGGTTTTCGTATCGTCAAACACGAGAAGACGATTATTGAAGAAGTTGCTAACCAAGCTATTCAAATGAAGTGCACTATTCTTGGCTTTGAAAAAGATGATATGTCTTTTGGGCTTTATGAGTCGTATACTAAAGAAATAACAGCCCAAATGAAACCGATGTCAGGACTAGTTGAAAAACTTCGTATGATAAAGAATGATGATGAAATAATGATTCTTAAACAGGCCGCTAAAATTGCGGATGCTACATTCGATCATATTATAAAATTTATACGTCCGGGAATAACAGAACTTGATGTTTCAAATGAACTAGAAATGTTTATGCGCAAACAAGGTGCAACTTCTTCGTCCTTTTCGATAATTGTTGCTTCTGGTGTACGCAGTGCGCTTCCGCACGGAGTTGCTACGAACAAAGTGATAGAATCCGGAGATTTTGTTACAATGGATTATGGAGCGTTGTACGAGGGCTATATTTCAGATATAACACGTACAATATCAGTGGGGCAACCTTCTGATAAATTAAAGGAAATCTATGAAATAACTTTAACTGCACAAGAACTTGCACTAGCAAATATTAAACCAGGAATGACAGGTATCGAAGCGGATGCATTTGCTCGTGACTATATCACGTCTAAAGGATTTGGTGTGGAATTTGGTCATTCAACAGGTCATGGAATAGGTTTAGAAGTTCACGAAGCACCTGGACTTTCATTCCGTTCAAAAACGGTATTGGTACCTAATATGGCTGTCACAGTTGAACCTGGAATATATTTACCTGGAATTGGCGGAGTTCGAATAGAAGATGATATCATCATTACGGAGAATGGTAACGAACGTCTAACATTCTCAACAAAAGAATTACTTATTTTATAATTGGAGGAAAAAACATGATTTCAGTAAATGATTTTAAAACAGGACTTACAATCGAAGTTGACGGTGATATTTGGCGCGTACTAGATTTTCAACATGTTAAACCGGGTAAAGGTGCGGCATTTGTTCGTTCGAAGTTGCGTAACTTGCGTTCGGGGAATATAAATGAAAAAACGTTCCGTGGCGGGGAGAAAGTTGGCCGTGCGCAAATTGATAATCTTAAAATGCAGTATCTATACGCAGATGGGGAAAATCATATATTCATGGATAACACATCTTACGAACAAATTGAAATATCAAGTAAGCAAATTGAACGTGAATTAAAGTTTCTTAAAGAAAATATGGAAGTCCATATTATTCAATATAAAACTGAAATTCTAGGCGTTGAATTGCCGGTTACTGTCGAGTTAGAAGTTACAGCTACTGAGCCAGGCATAAGAGGCGATACTTCAAGTGGAGGCTCTAAACCTGCCACACTTGAAACAGGTTTAACTGTACAAGTTCCGTTCTTCGTAAATCTTGGTGATAAATTAATCATTAATACAAATGAATCTGAATACGTTTCTAGAGCTTAAAAGCTACTTTGTTCATAAAACTTTATTTTAAACACCTTGTAATTCCTTAAATGGGAGCAAGGTGTTTTTTTCATATACAAGAACTATCCTACATAAGATGTTGAAATGGGGGGAGTACCGGATGGAGCTAAATGATTTGTTAAGGATTGCCGGTATAGGCCTAGTCATTGGGATTTTGCACGTTTTTTTTGAACAGACTGGTAAAAAAGAATTTTCATTTTTTCTTTTTTTTATTGCGTATCTGTACATTACTGCAGAAATGCTTCGGTTCCTTAAAATATTCTTTACGGAAATCTCCGAATTCTTTCAATGGTTGTCGATGGCAATCTGATGTTACCTTTATTTCAAATAATTGTCGTCTTTCTTCTTTTGTTAATCATTGCATTTGCTGCACCTAAACTACATCCGCTTTTGTATACATCCATTTTCTTTTTTCTTCTACTATTTTTGTTAACAACACTTATATTTCCATTTGTGAAAACATATGTCGTTATATTTGACATCATACCGGACCCCTTTGTGACTTTGCTAATAGGTAGTGCCGTCCTATTTTATGTATCGGAACTTATTGCGGAGCATCTTGCGGAAGCAGGCTACTCTTCTCTTGCTTCGATGTCCCATTTTGCCGTAAAAATTGCAATCCTAACATTATGGCTTGATCAAACTACAATATTAATAGAAGTTCTATCATCACTCATTAAAAAATGATTGGACGGGTATGTCTATGATTTCATTCATTGAAACAATACTCGGATCCGTATTATCGAGTTTCATTATTATAATTATGGGGGCATTTTTGGCTTTAATCATTAATTTTATTTTCCCTTCCTTTCAAAGATGGACGAGAATGATCTTGTTTTACTTAATTATTACTGTGGCACTCAAACCTGCCTTTGAACACTTGATCCTTATTCGTGATATCGCTAAATCGGTATCTATGATGTTCATCGGCGTCTATCCCGTGCTAACTGCAAGTATGATTGCTTCAGGAGGGGCATTTGGTCTTTTAAACTTTCAACCCGCAATGTTACTGTTTGCGAATGGAGCTGTTGTTCTTGCAGATCGTGTTTTAATTCCTCTTCTTACCGCAACTCTCGTTTTTGATTTAGCTTCACGTTTGTTGCCGGAAATCCCTTTCACGAAAATGGCAGATCTTATTCGAACAACATTACTTGGGGCAGTTTCGGCTTCCGTTGCCGCCTATTCTATTTTTATCACTACTGGCGGAACAATGACTTGGGCATTATCTGGACTTACAAGCGGACCGGTTAAAGAGCTCATTAGCCAAAACATACCACTAATTGGATCCTTTATGACGGATAGCTTGTCAACAATTGGAAAATATTCGTCAGGAGTGAGTATTTTTGCAGGTGGATGGCTCATTACATCCATTTGGACTGTGGCACTTCTTCCATCAATGAAAACATTGATTATAGCTTTTTTTTACAGATGGACTGCTGCATTGATTGAACCATTCGCGCATGAAGATTTAACGGGAATAATTGATGATATTGGTAAGACGTTATTTGTTTTATGTGCAGTCTCATTTTTGCTAGCTTTTGCATTTATTTATACTGCACTTTTTTCAATTATTTTTATAAAACTAATCGTTACTATAAGGTGAGGCGAGAATATGGAAAATTTTTAATTGGGTTAATTTCAATTTCATTATTGTCTTCTTTACTTTTACTCTTATTTCCCGAAAGTTCGGAAGAGCAGTTTTTGCCAATAATAAAAATTGCGATGGGAATTTGGATATTCCGTTATATCTTCTTGATTTTTGGTCATAGCTTGTAATTAAAATGCATAAACTAAAGCATTGAT
This sequence comes from Sporosarcina sp. FA9, assembly GCF_051550205.1. GTDB lineage: Bacteria > Bacillota > Bacilli > Bacillales_A > Planococcaceae > Sporosarcina. Next base: position 1,974,500 of record NZ_CP188819.1, on the reverse strand, counting down.
GACAGACAACATAGCTGACTCATTGAATGAAGATGGTGATGAGATGCAAAAACCAAAGAAGAAAATTCATTCCGTTCTCCTCGGGACTCTTATTGTTCTGTTCATCATTTTTATTAATTCCGGTAATTTCGGGAGCGGAGGAGAGAAAGGCAGGATAGAAGAAGAAAGCCGGGAGTACATCGCACTGGAGCAGACATTGAAAATGATGGAAGGAGTCGGTGAGGTTGTAATGTATTTCCATTATGAAAATGGTGAACAGATAAGTCCTCTAACCGATTATTTCTCACTTTCAAACACATCAGCAAAAAAAGAACATGGTTTACAAGGCGTACTTGCTATTGTAGAAGGTGCGGAAGACCCCAGGATTAAAAGAGAATTGCTGAAAATCCTGTCAACCGTTCTCCAGTTACCAGAACACCGAATTGTAATTGCCGAAATGAAAAAAAGGGGGAAAACGGATGAAAGCGAATAAAAGAACAGTATGGTTTCTAACGTTATTAAGTTTAGTTGCGGTAGTCTCAATTTTCTATATTGCAAATGACAATTCAAAAATGCCTTTTGATGGACTCGCTCTTTTTGGAGGTAAAACACCGACTCCGGATGCTGTAGTGGATAAATTAGATGGTACTGATAAACAAACACCTGTTTTTGCTGAAAGTTATTTATACGAAGACATGCGAATGACAGTAAGTAATGAACGAAGCCACTTAATTGAACAGCTTACAATGAAAGTAACTTCAGCCGATTATACAGCGGTGGAGAAAAATGAAGCTTTTGATGAAATGGCTGAGATAACGAAACGAACTTCGGTTGAAGCGTTAATGGAGATGCAAATTATAGCTCTTGGATATTTAGATGCCTTTGTGAAAACAGATTCAGGAGGAGTAAATGTTAAAGTTTTAACGATGGATGGTCAATCAGCGAAACAGGCGGAAGAAATAACTCATCTGGTAATGACAAGTTGGGAAGATGCCCGGAATGTATCTGTGAAATTTGAAACTGGCTCTTGAAGGAAAAGAAGACCCTTTTAAGGGTCTTTTTTCTGTTTTATTACGATTTATTCAAAAAATGGACGTTATCTATTTCAAATTGAGATGAAAACGACTAATATAGAATAGAACTAACTAATAATGTAGTCAGGAGAATCGATCATGTTAAAAATACAGGAAATCAGAGAAATAATTAAATTAATTGATCAATCTTCAATTGAAAAATTCACATTCGAATCTGAAGGAACAAAAATTGTCTTGAAAAAAGGTAATGGAGGAAAACCTGTGCAGGCACCCTTGGTAGAGTCAGCTCCAGTTTCACAACAGGTAATTCCTGTGAATGAAATAGCCCAGTCACAGACCACATCTTTGTTACAACAACAGGAAACCATTACTAACACATCGGTTGAACACTTGAACGAGGCCGATTCATCGTTACACCCAATTACATCACCGATGGTTGGTACATTTTATGCATCATCTTCACCTGAGGCAGATGCTTACGTGCAACCTGGTGATAAAGTGAAGTCTGAATCGATTGTATGCATTGTAGAGGCGATGAAATTGTTTAATGAAATTGAAGCGGAAGTTTCAGGGGAAATCGTTGAGATCCTCGTAAAGGATGGACAGTTAGTTGAATTTGGACAGCCCCTCTTCCTAGTTAAAGCGAATTGAAAGGGGAGAGACAAATGAAGAAAGTGTTAATAGCAAATCGTGGTGAGATTGCGGTTCGAATTATTCGTGCCTGTAAAGAACTTGGTATACAAACTGTCGCTGTGTATTCAGAACCTGATCGTGATGCACTCCATGTTGAACTTGCAGACGAAGCATACTGTATCGGGCCTAGCCTTTCAAAAGATAGTTATCTTAACTTCTCTAATATTATTAGTGTTGCAAATTTAACTGATTGTGATGGTATTCATCCTGGATATGGTTTTCTTGCAGAAAATGCAAGTTTTGCGGAGCTTTGTGAAGAGTGCAATATCGAATTCATCGGACCGACTTCAGATGCTATATCACGTATGGGAACAAAAGATGTAGCCCGAGAAACGATGCGAAAAGCAGGTGTTCCAATCGTTCCGGGTTCTACGGGGATTGTTGCCGATGAAGAGGAAGCGCTTGAAATCGCTGCGAAAATAGGGTTTCCAGTTATTATTAAGGCAACTGCTGGCGGCGGTGGAAAGGGCATTCGTGTAGCTCGTGACAATGATGAGCTCATCAATGGACTTATATTGACCCAAAAAGAAGCAGCAGCAGCTTTTGGTAATCCTGGCGTTTACATCGAAAAATACATTGAAGTCTTCCGTCACGTTGAAATTCAAATATTAGCCGATAAATTTGGCAATACAATTCACTTAGGTGAACGTGATTGTTCAATCCAACGTAGAATGCAGAAACTTGTAGAAGAGAGCCCTTCACCGGCAATCACGCCTGAAATTAGGAAAGAGATGGGTGACGCCGCCGTAAAAGCTGCTGAGGCTGTTAATTACCGTGGAGCGGGTACTGTAGAGTTTATTTTCGATCATATTAATCAAAAGTTTTATTTCATGGAAATGAATACTCGAATTCAGGTGGAACATACGATTACTGAAATGATAACGGGTATCGATTTAATCAAACAACAGTTGAAAATTGCTTCTGGGGAAAGACTGGCTTATAAACAAAAAGATATTAAAATGAATGGATGGTCAATCGAGTGTCGTATTAATGCGGAAAATCCGTCTAAGAATTTCATGCCTTCTCCAGGAACTGTGACAATGTACATGCCACCAGGTGGTTTTGGTGTACGGATCGATTCAGCAATGTACACAGGCTACACAATTCCTCCATTTTATGATTCTATGGTTGCGAAGCTAATTGTACATGCGGATACACGTCAAGAGGCTGTAGCAAGAATGAAACGAGCGCTAGATGAATTTATTATCGAGGGTATCGAAACTACGATTCCATTCCATGCCAATTTAATGGATCACGAAGTATTTAAATCTGGAGATTTCGATACTAATTTTCTGGAAAAATACACAATAATGGACTGAAAGTAACTGTTCAAAGGGGGATAATAAAGATGGCTGAAAAAACGATGCCTTCGTTCGTTGGAACCGCTCCATCCAGTAATGAAGTGCTTGGACGTGTTCAACTTGCTCCTGAAGTTTTAGAAGTAATTATTGGAATTGCGACACTGGAAGTGAAAGGTGTTGCCAACACCACTGGCAGCTTCGCTTCTGGTGTTGCTGAAAAATTTGGTAAAGTAATGCACGGTAAAGGTGTAAGAACAGAATGGTCAGAGGATGGCCTTACTGTGGATGTATACTGTGTTGTTGAATTCGGGTATTCTATACCTGATGTGGCACTTGAGATTCAGAAACAGGCTCGAGATGCCATTTTTCATATGACTTCACTTGATACAAGAGAAGTTAATGTTCATATTACTGGAATTCAGTACGATTTAGAAACAGAGACAGTTTAAGTTGAAAAGCATCGTCCTATTGGATGATGCTTTTCAGCTTAAATATGCTATGATAATGCCTTAGAGATACGTTAGCGGAGGAGAATACACATGAAACGAAGAGAAGCACGTGAAAAGGCAATACAAACACTTTTTCAACTGGAAAATACAGAACTAACTGTAGACGAGGCAATTACTTATATTATAGAAGAACCAGCAAACTCTTTTTACGAAATGCTTGTTCGAGGAACAGTACAAAATCAAGAAGCAATTGATAAATCTCTTACGGGAAATTTGGAAAATTGGTCATTAGATCGTTTGCCGAAAATCGAACGTACGGTTCTTAGACTTGCTGTTTTTGAACTGCTGTTTAACGATGATGTACCGGATAGAGTCGTTTTGAATGAGGCAATTGAATTATGTAAAACATTTGGTGATGAAAAGTCGGGTCGATTTGTTAATGGTGTGTTGTCAAAGTTTACAAAAAATAAGTAAATCAGTTTGGAGGATTCAAAATGAATGCGAAATTAATTAGCGGAACTGCTATAGGTAACGTAATTCGAGAAGAAATTAAAGAGCGTGTACTTAAACTTAAAGAGGGTGGTTGTATACCAGGGTTGGCGGTTATTTTAGTAGGTGACGACCAAGCTTCCCATACATACGTTAGAAATAAAGAGAAATCTACTGTCGCTGTGGGAATGAAATCAGAACTTATTCGATTGCCCGCATCTGTAACAGAAGAGGAATTACTTGAACAGATTAACATGTTAAATCATGATCAAACAATTCATGGCATTCTTGTCCAACTTCCATTGCCAAATCATATTGACGAAAATCTTGTAATTAGAGCAATTGATCCCGATAAAGATGTAGACGGATTTCATCCGATAAATGTAGGTAAAATGATAATTGGTCAACGATCATATCTATCATGCACACCCTATGGAATTATTAAATTACTTGAACGAACTAACACTAAAGTTTCGGGTCAACATGCAGTTATAGTCGGTCGTAGTAATATTGTAGGGAAACCAATGGGACAACTGTTATTACAACGCGATGCGACGGTTACATACTGTCATTCTAAAACAAAGGATTTGGCATCATTTACTAAACAAGCGGATATTTTAATCGTTGCAATGGGTAAAACAAAATTCATAGGTGCTGAGCATGTTAAAGATGGTGCTGTAGTAATTGATGTTGGAATGAACAGAGACGAAAATGGGAAACTATGCGGTGATGTAGATTTTGATGAAGTAAAAGATATCGCTTCGGCCATTACCCCCGTTCCAGGCGGAGTAGGGCCCATGACAATCACAATGCTCCTTAAGAATACACTTCATAGTGCAGAGATGGCTTTTAAATCTGGAAAATGTTGTGAATAGTATTTAGTTTAGCGTAATGTGTTTCAACGTTTCTATAAACGGGACTTGGAGGCGGAATTTGTGGCCGGAAACCCATACTTATCAGTACAAGCTTTAACGAAATATGTGAAACGAAAATTTGATGCAGATCCCCATTTACGTAATGTATATGTCAAAGGGGAATTGTCGAATGTAAACAATCATCCCAGTGGACATATTTATTTTACGCTAAAAGATGAATTCAGTAGAATTCAGTCTGCAATGTTCCGTGCGAATGCATCCAAATTAAAATTCAAACCAGAAAATGGAATGAATGTTCTCCTAACCGGGGATGTCACGATATACGAGGCAAGTGGGCAATATCAATTATATGTTCAAACAATGGAACCTGATGGTATTGGTGCGTTGTATTTGGCTTTTGAACAATTGAAAGAGAGTCTTGGTAAAGAAGGACTTTTTGACGAACGTTGGAAACGTCCTCTCCCTCCCTTTCCCAAAACAATAGGTGTTGTAACTGCTCAAACAGGTGCGGCAATTCGGGATATTTGCACTACCATTGAGAGACGTTTTCCGCTTGCTGAAATTGTTTTATTTCCCGCGATTGTACAAGGCGTAAATGCAGCTCCTTCAATTGTACGTTCTATTGAACAGGCCGATAAATTCGGTTCCATAGATGTTCTAATTGTTGGTCGGGGTGGGGGTTCAATTGAAGATTTATGGGCATTCAATGAAGAATCCGTTGCTAGGGCTATTTTTTCTTGTCGGATTCCTATAATAAGTGCAGTGGGTCACGAAACGGACACGACAATCGCTGATTTTGTCTCTGATCGAAGAGCACCGACACCAACAGCGGCTGCAGAATTAGCAGTTCCCGCACGGGATGAATTATTCGAAAGAGTTTTGGATCGAAAACGGGCAATCTTCAGATTTACTTCAAATAAAATTAAAAGTGAACGTAAACGTCTTGATAGTTTACAAAGCTCTTACCCTTTGCAATTCCCAGAACGACTATATCGTCCATTCACAGAGAGACTTATAGGACTTGAAGGCAGACTTACGAGGGGGACTAGTGATATTACTGGAAATAGAGCGATACAGCTCTCTAGACTTTCTGGAATGCTCACTTCTTATTCACCACTTCAACGTGTCAAAGATGAATCTCGAAATGTAAACATATTAACAGAAAGATTAACACGAAATGTTCATCATGATTTACGTACACGAACGGATCGTTTTACAACTTCTGTACGTATGTTACAAGCACTTAATCCGCTAAATGTAATGGAACGTGGATATTCAATTATTTATAAAGAAGGCAATGTCGCAAACTCCATTAAGTCTCTATCGGTTGGATCGGAAGTTGAGATACGACTGCGAGATGGAATAGTGGATGCGGTAGTGAAGTCTTTACAAACAAATGACAAGGAGGAAACCTAATGGATAACGAGCCAATCCGCTTTGAAGAAGCAATGTTAAAATTAGAAGAAGTTGTCCAGAAACTTGAGACGGGCGATGTTCCACTTGAAGATGCAATTACACTTTATAAAAAAGGAATGGAATTATCTGCTCTTTGTCATGGGAAATTACAAGATGCAGAAAAACAATTGATTTCCGTTATTGATGCAGATGGCAATAAGGAACCGTTTAATCCAATTCAAGGTGCAGAAAACGATGCATGATACTCTAAAACTATTTATTGAAGAACATATAGTAATCATTGAAGAAAGTCTTAGGCAAATAATATCTGAATTAGATGCTCCGGAATCACTAAAGTCATCTATGGCTTACTCAATAAATGCAGGTGGGAAGAGAATTCGTCCCCTTCTTGTTCTTGCTACTTTAAAAGATCTTCAAGTTAATTGTAGTGATGCTTTGAAAGTTGCATGTGCTGTTGAACTCATTCATACGTATTCGTTAATTCATGACGATTTACCATCTATGGATAACGATGATTTTAGACGTGGTAAATTAACGAATCATAAAGTATACGGTGAAGCTGTTGCCGTCCTAGCTGGTGACGCATTACAAGCGCTCGCATTCGAAACGCTAACAAAACTCTCGGATACGTCTACACGAATAGCAATGGACCTTATTGGTCTTTTAGCGAAAGCTTCGGGGGCAGAGGGAATGGTTGGTGGTCAAATACTTGATATCGAAGGCGAGAGAAAACAACTCTCATTAATTGAATTAGAACATGTTCATTTAAATAAAACGGGTGCGCTTCTATCATTTTGTGTCGAAGCCGGAGCAGTTCTAGCTGCTATTCCAATCGAGGAAAAGGGAAAATTAATGATTTACGCAAAAAATATTGGATTAGCTTTTCAAATTCAAGATGATATTTTAGACGTTACTGCGTCTACAGAAGAACTAGGGAAAACTGCCGGCAGCGATGAATCGAGCGAAAAGATGACGTACCCAGCACTTCTGGGCTTAGAGAATTCCAAAAAGAGATTAGATGAACATCATCGTCTTGCGAGAGAGTCTTTAGATTTTTTAAATAATAATGAATCGCTTCTTGCTTTGTTGGCAGATTATATTGTAGAACGTAGATATTAAACAAGTCCATATAAGGGACATTCCCTTGTACTAGTCAACCTTCTTGATATAATGAAATGTATCAGATTAATTAGTAAAGGTGTGTGATAACAATGGATCTAACCGAAATAACGAGTCCAGCTTTTTTGAAAAAGCTCAATAAGGAACAGACACTAGAACTTGCTGAGGAAATTAGGACTTTTCTTATCGAGAAATTATCTGTAACTGGGGGTCATATCGGACCAAATCTTGGAGTTGTCGAACTAACAATCACGCTCCATAAAATGTTCGACAGTCCTAATGATAAATTCCTTTGGGATGTTGGCCATCAAGCATACGTTCATAAAATTTTAACGGGCCGTGCATCTGAATTTGATACATTAAGACAATTTAAAGGTCTATGTGGATTCCCTAAAATGAATGAAAGTATACATGATGTTTGGGAAACGGGACATAGTTCAACATCCCTCTCTGGAGCTATGGGTATGGCGGCCGCACGAGATATTAAAGGAGAAAAGAATTACGTTATACCGATTATAGGTGATGGAGCGCTTACAGGTGGAATGGCTTTAGAAGCATTAAACCATATTGGACATGCAAAAACCGATATGATTGTAGTTCTCAATGATAATGAAATGTCAATTGCACCGAATGTTGGGGCTCTTCATACGATTTTAGGAAAGTTGCGTACTGCCGGTAAATACACGTCGGCTAAGGAAGAATTAGAATATATTTTGAAAAAGATTCCTGCAGTTGGTGGGAAACTTGCATCCGCGGCAGAACGTGTTAAAGATAGCTTGAAATATCTTCTTGTTTCAGGTGTCTTTTTTGAAGAGCTTGGATTTACTTACTTAGGTCCCGTTGATGGACATGATTTTGTAGAATTAGAACGTAATATTCAATATGCAAAAAAAATGGACGGTCCAATTCTCTTACATGTAATTACGAAAAAAGGAAAAGGATATCGACCTGCTGAAGAAGATAAGATTGGAACTTGGCATGGTACTGGACCCTATAAAATGTATAATGGCGATTTTGTTAAGTCATCCTCTGTTGCACCATCTTGGAGTGGACTTGTTGCGGAAACTGTGAGGGATTTAGCACGGAATGACCGAAGAATCGTGGCAATTACACCTGCGATGCCCGTTGGTTCCAAATTAGAATCTTTTGCAGCTGAATTCCCAGATCGCTTCTTTGATGTTGGTATTGCTGAACAACATGCAGCAACAATGGCAGCAGGATTAGCTACCCAAGGCATGAAGCCGTTCCTTGCAATCTATTCAACATTCCTTCAACGTGCGTATGACCAAGTACTCCATGACATCGCTAGACAGAACTTGAATGTGTTTATAGGTGTTGATCGTGCAGGTTTGGTAGGCGCAGATGGTGAGACACATCAAGGGGTTTTCGATATTGCATTCCTTAGGCATATGCCGAATTTAGTTATTATGATGCCGAAAGATGAGAATGAAGGACAACATATGGTCAAAACAGCAATTGATTATAATGATGGACCAATTGTAATGCGCTATCCACGTGGCAATGGAATTGGTATTCCAATGGATGAGGTACTTAGACCAATTCCAATTGGTACTTGGGAAGTCCTTCGTGCAGGCACTGACGTAGCAATTTTAACTTTTGGGACAACAATTCCAATGGCACTTGAAGCAGCCATAGATCTTGAGACAAAAGGGATTTCTGCACAGGTTGTTAATGCACGATTTATTAAGCCTTTAGATACAGCAATGCTGGATTATCTCTTTTCTATGAAAATGCCAATAATTACAGTTGAAGAAGCTGTTCTTGCTGGTGGATTTGGAAGTGCGGTTATAGAATATGCACATGATAATACTTACCAGGGTGCATCTATTGATCGAATGGGAATTCCTGATCACTTTATTGAGCATGGAAGTGTTAATGAATTACTTGACGAAATTGGAATGACAACAGAAGGCCTTGTGAAGAAAGCACAGTCAATACTTTCAAATAAAGTTCTTGAAGGAGAAAATGCATGACAGCTAGTCCACGAAAAGAGCGAGTCGATGTCCTTCTTGTAGAAAGAGGTCTGATTGAAACAAGAGAGCAAGCAAAACGTTCAATTATGGCGGGTATTGTTTTTTCCTCCGAAACAAGACTGGACAAACCGGGAGAAAAAATTTTAGCGGACGCACCATTAATCGTAAAAGGGAATCCTCTTAAATATGTGAGTCGCGGTGGATTGAAATTGGAGAAAGCATTAGCAATCTTCGATGTTGATGTAAAAGACAAAATCGTTCTAGACATTGGTTCTTCAACAGGAGGATTTACAGATTGTGCACTTCAAGAAGGTGCTGCACACTGTTACGCTCTCGATGTAGGATACAATCAACTTGCATGGAAAATAAGACAGGATCCAAGAGTGACCGTAATGGAACGAACGAATTTCAGACATGCAACACTAGATTTATTCACTAAGGGTCAACCACAATTTGCAACAATTGATGTATCATTTATTTCACTCCGGCTTATTTTACCTGCCCTTAAGCAAATTATTTGTGAAGGCGGAGATGTGATTGCTCTTGTTAAACCTCAGTTTGAGGCAGGTAGAGGAAAAGTAGGTAAAAAAGGTATTGTCAGAGAATACGCAACACATTTTGAGGTTCTAAAAAGAATTTCCGAAGCTACATTTAGCGAAGGATTTAGTCTTCGCAATGCATCATTTTCCCCAGTAACTGGTGGGGAAGGGAACATTGAATTCCTATTTCATCTTTCTGCTGAAAAAACACCAGAAAATGTATTTACAGATGAAAGATTTGAATCACTCATCCACGAAGCTTACAAAGAATTACAATAGCGCGCAGCCAATGCGCGTTTTTTAATATTCGATTAATAAAAAGCAGAAGTAGATTGAGCTTAATACTAATAATAAATGTTTGGAGTGATTTTATTGAATAAAGGACATAGGCATATACGAATTCGGGACATTATCTCAAATTTTGAAATTGAAACACAGGATCAGCTTGTTGAAAGCTTGAAAAATGCAGGCGTCGATGTTACTCAAGCTACTGTTTCGCGAGATATTAAAGAAATGCATCTAATTAAAGTACCTTTACAGGATGGTAGATATAAGTATAGTTTGCCCCAAGTACATTCACACAATACTGAAGAGAAGTTGAGTAGAGCGATGAATGATGCCTTTGTCAGTATTGACGGAGCAGGACATTTTCTTGTACTAAAGACATTGCCAGGCAATGCTCAAGCGATTGGTTCCCTTCTTGATCACCTGCATTGGGATGATGTATTAGGAACGATTTGTGGCGATGATACATGTCTTCTTATATGTAGGGATGAAGAATTCATTGATGATGTGAAAGAAAAACTACTTGCGATGCTATAAGGGAGGTGATGGCTGTTGTTAAGTGAAATCTCAATTAAAAACTTTGCAATCATTGAAAGCTTGGAAGTTACATTTGAAGATGGGTTAACTGTACTTACAGGTGAAACCGGTGCGGGTAAATCAATTATCATCGATGCTGTCCAATTACTTTCTGGTGGAAGAGGATCTTCCGGATTCATAAGGCATGGTGCTAAAAAAGCAGAATTGCAAGGCCAGTTTATCATTGAAAATCCCGAACATCCTGTTTTGGCTAAACTTATAGAGTTTGGGATTGAAATTGAAGATGGAATTGTTATTTTAAGAAGAGACTTAAATGTTAACGGAAAAAGTGTTTGTCGGGTCAATGGAAAACTGGTGACAATTGCTTTGTTGCGTGAAATTAGCTCTCAAATTATTGACATTCACGGCCAACACGAAAATCAAGAACTCATGCATGAAAGTAGACATATTCATTTACTTGATCAGTTCGCGGGAAAGAAGTTAGTTGATGCTTTTACAAGCTATTCAGAGCTGTATACGAAATATAGAAAGTTAAAAAGGAAACTTGAAACTGCAGATGAAAACGAACAGCAAATTGCACAAAGGATTGACTTATATTCATTTCAATTAAAAGAAATTAATGCGGCATCTCTTGAAATTGGTGAAGAAGTTGGACTTGATGAAGAAAAACGTAAACTACAAAACTTCGGGCGACTTTATGAAAGATTGAATACTGCCTATGAATCGATAAGCGGAGATTCCCGTGCTCTTGATTGGGTTGGAATGGCAATGAGTGACATGGAAGATGCTGCTGATGTTGATATTGAATTGAAAACTCAATATGAATCGATTGCAACAAGTTTCTATTCTTTACAGGATGCCTCTTATGAAATTAGAAAACAACTTGATACACTTGAATTTGACCCTGATCGACTTGAGATTGTAGAAGGTCGAATTGCACAACTTATTACTTTAAAACGTAAATATGGACAGACGGTTGAAGACATTCTAATTTATCGCGATAGGATTTCAGATAATCTTGAAGAATTAATGAATCGAGATCAACGATTATTCGCCGATCAAGAAAAAATGAACCATTTACTTAAAGATCTTGAAATTGAAGCAGAAGAATTGTCGATTATTCGAAAAGATGCTTCGAGTACTTTAGAAGCGGCAATTATGGAACAACTTTCCCAATTACATATGAATAATGCTTCTTTCAAAGTATTCATCGAACAAAAGTCGGGAAACGGTTTTGATGCAAATGGAAATGATAATGTTGCATTTCACATTTCGACGAATATTGGTGAGCCTCTAAAACCCTTGGTTAAAATTGCTTCGGGTGGAGAAATTTCTCGTTTGATGCTTGCACTCAAAACAATCTTTTCAAAACATCAGGGAATTACATCAATTATTTTTGATGAAGTGGATACAGGAGTAAGTGGAAGAGTTGCTCAGGCGATTGCCGAAAAAATTGCCATGGTTGCTTTTCATTCACAAGTACTTTGTATTTCACATCTTCCACAAGTTGCAGCAATGGCTGATCATCATTATTTAATAAAAAAAGAAGTTAAAGACAAACGAACTCGGACTGAAATTCATGATGTAGTCGATTCAGATCGGACAGTTGAATTGTCAAGAATGCTTTCAGGTGCTGAAACTACACCGCTCACATTAAAGCATGCAGAGGAACTATTATCGCTCGCAGTTGAGCGGAAAAAGTCATTCATATAGTTTGTATGCGTATACATTGTATACGCATTTTTGCATTTTTTTTTTTGCTTTATTTACCCTTTCATAACATTCCCCAGAACGGACATACCAATAACATCTTTCCACGGGGAGGTGAAATATGGGATGGAGTAGACAGCTGAAGTTGCTTCTTTCATTTTCTTTGGTCTTGCTGTTATTGCCGATCAATGCTGGGTTTGTGTCGGCGAGTGATAAAGTTCTTATTCCGATGGGACATTCGATCGGCATTAAAATGGATTTATCAGGCGTGTTCGTGACAAATGATGTCATGCTTGATAAAGACGTTTGGTTGAAAGCAGGCGATTTGATTGAAAAAGTGGACAATGTCTCAATCAAAAAGTTGGAAAACTTTGAAAAGTCGATATCCAATACTCATAATTTGCAGAATATATCAATGCTTATTTTGAGGAATGTAGAAGTTGTTCAAATTCAGTCAAGTAGCGAGGCCGTGAAACGTCTTCTTCCATTCCTTAAAGACAGAACGGAAGGGACGGGAACCCTAACGTATGTTGATCCTTTAAAAGGGACATACGGAGCTCTTGGGCACCAAATTATTGACAGTGCATTTAATTCACCACCTTCTTTTACGGATGGTTCAATTTACCTTTCAAAAATTGGTCAAATTAAGAAAAGCATGCCCGGTAATCCTGGTTATAAAATTTCTTCAATCGTAAAAGATGAACATATCCTTGGTTCAATTAAGAAAAACGGTGTTTATGGCATTTTTGGAACTTGGAACAAAGCCTATAAACAAGTGTTAGCCGAACCACTCGAGATTATGCAACCGTCAAGCGTAAAAGAAGGTGCAGCTGAAATTTATACGACTGTCAAGGGAACAGAAGTCGAATCTTTTACAATTCAAATCACCAGTGTCGAAAAAGACCAATTCCATTTTACGCTCACCGATGCAAAACTTCTTGAAACTACCGGTGGAATTTTACAGGGAATGAGCGGAAGCCCGGTTATTCAAAATGGAAAATTTGCAGGTGCTGTGACACATATGTTTGTCGATGAGCCGGAAAAAGGTGCGGCGCTTTTTCTATCGACAATGCGAACTGGGGAGCAATAATAGAAGAGAATCAGCCCGTAAACCGGGTTGGTTCTTTTTTATCGGAAAATGTGAAATATTAAATATTTCGTCGAATATTGATGAAACCATACGTCATAAGATTCATTTTTAATAATAATAAAGGGATTTTACATAGAATGTCGAAAATTTTATATTAACAAAGACAACACCGCAATCTTGTGGCGATTTCGGGTTGTAAAAATAATTGCTGCAAAATAATAAGGGGGAATAAATATGGAAATGTTGAAGATTGCGATTGCTGATGATAACAAGGAACTTGTAAAAACAATGGTGACTTATTTCGAGAAGCACCCAGAGATAGAAATAATTTGGACTGCACATAATGGAAAAGTTTGTTTAAGCATGCTTGAAGAACAAACACCGGATGTTTTATTGTTAGATATTATTATGCCCCATCTTGACGGAATAGCAGTACTAGAGACCCTAAAAGAGAAATCAGGATATGCTGATTTGCATATTATTATGCTCACTGCATTTGGACAAGAAGATGTAATGACTCACGCAGCTGGATTAGGTGCTTCTTACTTTATGCTAAAGCCATTTGAATTTGAACAGCTTGCCAATCAGATATTCCAGGTTGCCGGCACACGAAAGGCTACAATACCCGTCTCACAACCAGGAGGAGGACAAACGCAAGGGACGGTTAGTCAAAAAGTACTTGATATGACAATAACATCTATAATTAAAGAAATTGGTGTTCCTGCACATATTAAAGGATATGCATTTTTACGTGAAGCAATACAAATGGTTTATTCAGATGTCGAATTACTAGGCTCAGTGACAAAAATTCTATATCCAGATATTGCAACAAAATATAACACAACTGCTTCAAGAGTAGAGCGTGCCATTCGACACGCAATTGAAGTGGCATGGAATAGAGGGAATTATGAAGTTATTTCAAAGATGTTTGGCTACACTGTTCATCACCTAAAAAGCAAACCGACGAATAGCGAATTCATCGCAATGATCGCAGATAAAATCAGGCTGGAGCATATGGCGAGTTGACTTTAGTACATGGCAAGATAATATAAGCTGGCAAAAGAAGGTAATCTATCTTCTTTGTCGGCTTATTTTTTTCAGATTCATAATTTTCTACTATAATAATCTAAATAGTTTATAATGAATAGATAAAGGAGAGGTGAGCAATTTGTGTTAACTGAAAATGAGTTTTTCAAACTTTACATAAAAGAAAAAGTAGTCTTTCTACTAACAAAAAAAGTTGGATTTCCATTAAAATCGTTTGATACAATAACCCAAGACTTCCCCCGTTTAAAAATTAATTCTTTTCCAAGTTTACGGTCGGCGCTTACTACCCTGGGTGAAGAGAATGTTATTGGAAGCTGGTTACCACTTGTAGATATCGAAGTTACAAAAAAGAATATGGAAGCTCAAATTATTATTAATGCTACACCGAAGGAACTAAATGAAGAATTCAATTTAATTTTGCAGGAAGTAGATAGAGTACTTAATAAAGCGGGTATCGTTTTCGGGAAAATAGACTGGACTACTCAAAACATATCTGGTGGTGTTCCGATTGTAGTAGCGGTAGGTATTGAACCGAAAATAGGCGCAAACGCAGTAATTACATATATTGATCTACCTGAAAAAAAGCCCGTCATTCGGGAAGATGGATCGGCAAATCTCTATGAAATGAACTTTGTTTTCCAAGTTAAAGATGGGGACTGGTTGGGGGAGAAAATACTTCCTCTAGAAGGTATCAACGGGACGGATGTCTTTGGAAATGAAATCAAGGCTACCCGCGGAAATGACGATATAATACGTTATGATCGTAAATCTGTTTTTGAGGATAAGGAAGCTGATAAAGTTGTAATTCGAGCGTTACATGGTGGGGTTCTTGAATATAAAGACGGAATAGTTAGTGTCGGTAAACATTTGAGAATTGATGGTGACGTAGGACCAGAAACTGGGGCTATTAACTTTGATGGGGCAATTACGATTATCGGCACTGTACTTGCAGGATATACAGTAACTGCAACAGGTGATATTTCGATAGAAGGAAATGAAGGCGTAACAAACGCGAAACTAATCCAATCTTCTGAAGGGGATGTTTATGTAAAGGGCGGTGTCTTTGGCGGAGGTACGATGATTGTTGAAGCGCAAGGTGCAATTTTTATAAAACATGCAAACAATTGTAAGATATATGCAAAAGAAGTTCATGCGGGTCTTTATTTATTTGGATCAGAAATAATAGCAGATCATGTTTTTGTAGATAAACATAAAGGTAAAATTATTGGTGGAAAAATAGAAGCAATATACAGTATTGAAACAGCGATTGTAGGAAATGATCATGAGCGAACTACTATTTTAAATGCAAAAGGAATTGACAAAGACACACTTTATAAAGAAATTCAAATAATGGCACAAGATTTAAAAGAACGTCAACAACTAATTGTAAAAATAGAAGGTCCTCTAGCAAGTTACGAAAATATAAAGGATAGGCTTTCTGCAGATCAGAGAGAAGCATATGTGAAAATGCATGCTACTGTGGATTCAAATAGGGAACAAATATTAGAGCTTGACAAAGAAATCCAAGTCTTACTCAATAAAATTAAGAATGCAGCCCCAGCAAAAATTGAAGTGGCGAGGGCAGCATATCCTGGCACAATCATTCAAATTGGAAAAAGCTCCACTGTGTTACACAGCCAAACAAAAGGTGTATTTAAAATTGTTGATGGTGTATTAAATGTATAAACCTTCTGTATTCGCACATCGGGGAGCTTCAGGTCGTTATTTTGAAAATACAATGAAGGCATTTGTTGAAGCGTTCTCACAGGGAGCCCACGGGATTGAACTGGACGTTCAATTAACGGAAGATGGTGTTCCCGTAGTCATTCATGACATGGACCTAACAAGAGTGGCTGGGATTCGCAAACGAGTATCATCTATGACATACGCAGAAATTAAAAAAATACGCATTGGTCGAAAATATCTCCGTATTGTATTTGGCCACAGAATCCCATCTTTGTATGAGGTAGTCTCATTTTGTGATGTAAAAGGAATGGGTTTAAATGTTGAATTAAAAGAAACTGTTTCGGAACGACCTGCACTAATAAAAGAGATTATCCCTATTATTTCCGGTTTGAAAAATGTGCATATATCCTCATTCCATTATCATTTACTTGAAAAAGTAAAAGAAGTAGACCCAGAAATCGAGACAGCCTATCTTGTTCGGAAGAAGGGCGTTGATTGGGATAACCTAAAACTATATACAAGTGCCGATGGTTTTCATCTACACAAAAGATTATTCACTGAACCATATATAAGAAATCTCCGCTTAACTACAAAAAAAATACGTGTATATGGTGTAACCGGGAACGAAAAATATGTTTTAAATCCCCCGCCATTTATCGATGGATGGATAACGGATTACCCTGGATATTTAATAAGCCAAAAGAAACGACAATGACGGGTAAACGTAACCTTTCAGTTAAGTGGTACAAAAGTAGAAATTACAAGCCAATTAGCGTCGCATTTAGGGTGCTTTTATTCATTTAATATGATAAGAGCCCCGGCCCTTTTGGGTTCTTATGGATATCATTAGTATAGTAACTGAGAGAGTGAAGCAAGAAAGTTAAAACATGATTGCCTGAATACGCAACCTTTCATGCCTTATGAAAGTATCAACAGTAGAACTATGCTTGTTCCGCAAACGGGCCAAATCGTTGTAACTATTTACTATCTCGTTCCGTCTTAATTAATGAGAATCTCCAGTGTGACAACGTTATGGTTTTTCTTAATGTGTTAACTGGCAGGATACGTTATTTAAAGTATGCTTTTCATCTGGTGCTAAAAGGGTTTGGAATTAATCGAAATAGAAGAGATGTGGAAAGGAAGCGGTTTGGATATATATTTATATTATTTTGGGTGTGGTATTCTTATTAGTAATTGCCTTAATGCTTTTTATTAGAACTAAATATGACAAGTACTTTATTTTAAGTTTTGTTGGGTTACTTTTGCTAAGTATAGGAATCATTTGTATTGGTGCATTAATTGATGGTTGGGGTGGGGCAGGGTATATCTTTATTGGCACTTTTATTCTTATTTGTATAATCCCTTGCACAGTTATAGCCGTTTTAATATTTAACTTGATTAAGTATTTTAAGAAGAACCGAATACAAAAAAACATGTAGGGAGATGACTACTTTATGAAAAAAAGAATTTCTATAGTATTAACAACGGTAGCTATCATTACTTTTGGTGTTTTTACTTATTATGGGTCTTTGACCGAGGCTAATAAGGAAACCGACAGTATTGTAATAGATAAAGATGGAGAAGTAGTAGAATCACTTAGCGGTAATAACGATAATATGGGTCATTAATACAGATTAATATCAGCAGACATTTTTCTTCACGTTCTATTTATACCAATACTTTATTAAGCAATCGGGCGCGATTGCGGAAGATCCAGCATTGAGTAAACTCGCGAACTATTACAGTTTTGGTGTGGTGCAATAGTTCGTTTAAGTGAGGAAAATGAATCTAACACAATAGAAATATGTTAGATTCGAAAAACAGCCTAAACCCATTTACATCAAGGGGTTAGGCTGTTTTATTTTAATTCCTTTTTTTATTCGCAATCTGAATCTAACATAGCATGTGTAATAATTGTAGTTAAGTTAGATTGGCTAAAAATAGTAAAATCCGAAAGGAGGGTTATCCCGTTTGAGTAAAGGGATACACACCCCATGAAATTTGTTGAACCGATTCGAGAGCTGCAAAAAATCAGCAGCATGAAAAAAATCCTGTTGGCCAAAAGAGAAAGAGACTATTTATTGTTCGTGATCGGCATTAATTCACCTTACCGAATTTCCGATCTAATTCGGGTCCAATTTCACCATGTCATGGATGAGAAAATGAAAGTTCGAAATCACTTGATTTTAATCGAACAAAAAACGAAAAAAGAAAATAGAGTGGCCCTTTCAAAAGGGGTTAAAAAAGCCATTGAAATTTATGTACAAAATCATTACCAGGGCGATCGAAATGAATTTTTATTTAAAAGCAGAAAAGGGGTCAATCAACCGATTGGCAGGGTGCAAGCGTGGCAAATTATGAGTGACGCAGCAGAAGAATTAGGACTTGAAAATATCGGGACACATTCCCTGCGAAAAACGTTTGGTTATCATCAAATAAAAAGAGGGACGAATATTACGCTTTTGATGAAAATGTTCAATCACAGTTCCGAGAGCGTCACTTTACGGTATATTGGCATTACACAGGACGATATGGACGCTGCTGTTCAAGCCCTGGACCTTTAACTTAGGGTTTACTCTATAAAGGATCTGTAAGCTCAGTAAGAAGCGCTAACTAATATCCCGTGTCATCTTTTATTCCTTGAAAAACACAATGGAACAATGACGAGTTTAACTTGTGTTCCACAATCGAGCCATTTTGCGGAAGATTATTCTCAAAGAAAAGCACCCTTTTTACAAAGGATGCCTGCATTTAGCTGCATTTAGGTATTTCATTTGGCTTTAATCTTTTTCGTTTGAAGTCAATAGCATGCCACTCTAGGGTTTTTTCATTACTAAAAGTGATTGTCACTAAATCATTGGGAGGACCGTGAGCTCCTTCAAATGTTATAAG
This sequence comes from Sporosarcina sp. FA9, assembly GCF_051550205.1. GTDB lineage: Bacteria > Bacillota > Bacilli > Bacillales_A > Planococcaceae > Sporosarcina. Next base: position 1,955,365 of record NZ_CP188819.1, on the reverse strand, counting down.
CTGCACGGTAACATTAAACATGTAAGTGCCTGTGGGCAACTTTTCAATTTTGATAATTTTTTCACACTCATTTTGTGTAATTTCGCCATATTGCTTCTCCAATTCCTGTTGAATTAAGGGATAAAGCATAATGAAAATCACGTCATCACGCAACTGTATATCATTTTCAGTTACGGTTTCGGATTTGACAGGGGAATAAGAAAAAAGGGTCAAGCAAGCAATCAATATTAAAAGGCTTTTTTTCATAAAAATCCTCCATTCAATGCTGCTTTTAGTATGAACAATTAAGAAATTTTTATTAAACTAACGGGCGCGATTGTCGTACAACGTAGTGCTGCAATCGGGCCAAATTATAGAAAAATGAATCTAGAAAATGATCTAAATTTTATTGGAGGTAGGAATATGAAAGTAGAAATTGAAGTTAGAGCATTTGGGGAAGATGATGTTGCAGGAACAGTAGATGCTTACAAAAGTAGCGAACTTATCCGTGTTCATCAACTTACAAAAGATACAACATTAGGAGATATTCAATCGTTAATGGCTAAGCTATTTGAAGAAGTAGAAAGTGGATATACAAATCCAGAGCAGTGCTTAGGTAAAATAACAATTCGTGTGAAAAAAGAAAATGGAGAAATAGAATTTTTGGGTTGAAAATCCTTTTACTATAAAGCTACTTATTCAATCATCGGGTGCAATTCTTGAAGAAGGATTGCGCCTATTTCAGTAATATGGGCCATTTTGCGGAACTATAGAAAAGGAGTGATTAAAATGCCAACTTGTCAAAATTGCCATAATAAATGGAGCTGGAAGCAGACTTTTAAAAAGTCCTTTAAATTTATTGGCGGAATGACTTGTCCTTATTGTAGTGAACAACAGTATCTGACAGCACGTATGAGAAAAAGAAGTACATTAATTCCACTTATAATAGTCCCTTTGATATTGCTGGGTAATATATTCTTTGGACCTTTTCTTTTATCCCTAATAGCTCTTTTAGGTTTACTTCCGTTATTTTTTATAATTAATCCCTTTATTGTAGAATTATCGAATAAAGAAGAACCTCTATTTTGATGATTCTTTCTATAATCGGGTGCGATTCTAGGATAAAGAATCTGCCCCTTTTCAATAATTGGGCCAAATTAGTTAAAGAAGGAATGATTGTAACTGAACAGGATAAACTAAACCTAAATATAATTTAGGGTGATGAAATTGGAAAAAAATATCCCTCTTCTATTGGTTTTATTTAGTATACTAATTTGTGGGTTGTATTATGGAACAGTAAATGCAAAACCGAACGATACTCCTCCATCTTTTGAGGAAATATTTACTGAAATAGGATACAAATCGGTAGCTGATGCATTAGACGATTTTGAACATCATTTTAACCAAGAACTTAAGTTACCGACAAGAGTACCACCAATTAGCTTTACTCATTACTTTGGTAGGTTTAGTAATCTAGATGGCGAGATAAACGATACTTTGGAAGTTAAATTTATAAGTGACCAATTACCTGACAATCATTTCAAAATGAATGTTCGGCCTATTCAGCATAAAATCACATTTGAAAAATATAATTCAAAAGTGTTTAAGTTGAAAAATGGAACTAATGCAACATATATTGATGACCTGAAAGTTGGTTTTAATTTGTTAGTCTTCGAAAGAGACAATTGGCAATATATGTTTAGTGTTGATGCAGATGTATCTGATAAAGTAACACCCGAGATTCTCATTCAGATAGCAAATTCTATTGATTTCTAAATAATCCTAATTTATCAAACGAGGGGGCTGTTGTTTAGCTTTGCTACCAAATTATCGAGACATTTCTGAAATGGGGGATGTGCTATGAAATTGGTCTGGAAAGGAATTTACAAAAATAGAAAACAGCTTCCGGTGGGAGATTTGCCTGCACATGCTGTGAAATTTAAGGAACCCAATTCTATGTTGACACTAAATATTATCGCGGGGATATTTGCCATTCCAGTGTTGGTGCTAATTGGATTAGCTGTAATTATTAAGTTTATTTTAATGGGACATGAGGTTGAAGTAGGCTTTTTTAATTTATGGGGAATTATTTTGGCACTTTTAATGATAATTCCACATGAAATGTTGCACGCTATCGTTTTTCCGCGAGGTGAGGAGGTGGGGTTATGGTTTCTTCCGGGTTTCTTGGGGGCATTCGTTGTATCAACGGTACCTCTTTCTAAAGGCCGGTTTATTTTTCTTTCTTTGCTGCCTAATATAATATTTGGGCTAATTCCCTTGTGTGTTTGGATTTTTCTTCCCCACAATTTGGCTATTACGAATATCGTTTGGTCATTTGCGTTTATTAGTTTATTTTTTGGTGTGGGTGATTACCTAAATGTATGGAATGCAACGTTTCAGATGCCCAAAGGGTCCATGCAGCAGCTGTCGGGGATGAACTCGTACTGGTATATGCCGGAGTGATTGTGGCTATAAGATAATAAAAACATACTGGTTTTTGAATAAGAACTGTGCCGGATCGAGCGTAGATTGTTTTATATAAAATCAAGAAAAGGGCTATTTCAAGTCCTTTTTTGATTAGTTAACAAAATACATCAATACGTTTTCAACCTACAAATTAGCAGTAGCTTTAACACATATATCAGTAGAACTACAATAGTTATCTATGTCTGTTGAATGGTCTACTGATAAGCTATCTTTAGCTGTTGCTTTTTCAATCTAAAGGTTCATACACAGGCAAAACGAGGAACCCCAATTCATATGCGAATTGGGGTTCGTTTTTTGTACCTGTGAACTGAACGGGTTAGGGTTAAACGTCATGGTCGTTTCTTTTGAACAAATCTTTCTTGTACTCGTCCTTTTCTACGATCTCGTCGTAAAAGAAATCCTGCGAAAAATCCTAAACCTACTAGAAACATCACAAGTCCAATAATGAATTGCAGCCATATTGGTAAAAAAGGAGTGGCGGATATTAATTCCTCTTTTTGATCTGGAGAAAAGACAGATAGGCCAAATAAAGAGTCTCTCATAATCTTTATTCCACCCGCAGCCATTAAGCCGGGGATTAGTAATATGATAAATGCCACTAGACGTGCCACAAAAAACAACTCCTTTAATCTTACAAACAGTTAGATAATAAACGGTGGTGTCTTAATCTCAGTAATAAGACTAGCAAAGTATCCTATTGTTTACACTGTTTAATTTTACTCTCTGAAGAATTATTGTCAAGAAGACCGCAATCGTGTATGATGAAAATATAATTGCAAAAGATTGCACGTCGTAAAAGAGGGGATTGAATATCCTTGCAAAATGTGCTTATTGTCGGCGCGGGCTCAGGAGGATTATTGTTACTGGACCTATTCCAAAACTTGGAGTTTATGAATGTTACTGCGATTGTCGATACAGATGATCATGCACCAGGAATACTTCGTGCCAAAGAACTTGGAATACAATACGGACCCGATTGGAAGATTAAGCTTACATCTGAATTACATATTATTTTTGACGTTACTGGTAACGAACATGTATTTACTGAAATAATGAACGTAAAGCCTGCTCATACTGTCCTAATTCCCGGGGCTGTCGCAAACCTTCTCGTCCGCTTATTGCAGGAAAATGAATCTTATATAAAACGAATTCGTGAGGAAATGCATAAACAGCGAATGATTTTTGATTCAATTGACGAGGGTATGATTGGAATAGGTAAGAATGGACTCGTTGACTTCTTTAATAGAAGTGCGTCCAAGATGACGGGGGTCCCAATTGATGAAGCCATTGGTAAAATTGTCTCAGAAATTATACCATTGTCTAAACTACCAAGAGTATTTGATTCTGGAAGATCTGAATTAAACCGAGAGTTAATCCTAGGAAACGGCATAAAGATTGTTACTTCACGTTATCCGTTATCTGATCACACTGGAAAGAAAATTGGGGCATTTGCTGTATTTAAAGACATTACCGAAGTTGTTGCGTTAGCAGAGGAAATAACGGATTTAGAAAAAGTGAAAACAATGCTCGAAGCCATCATTCATTCAAGTGACGATGCCATCTCTGTAGTGGATGAAAACGGTTACGGAATAATGGTGAATCCCGCATATACACGAATAACTGGGTTCTCAGAAGACGTAGTAATTGGTCATCCCGCTACAGCCGATATTAATGAAGGTGAAAGTATTCATATGAAAGTATTGCAAACACGAAAGCCAGTTAGAGGAGTCCATATGAGGATAGGTGAAAATAACCGTGAAGTTATTGTCAATGTCGCCCCAATCATTGTAGATCGTAAATTGCGTGGAAGTGTTGGTGTTATTCACGACATTACTGAAATGAGAAATTTAATGAATGAGCTTGATCGTGCCCGAACGATCATTCGCAAATTAGAGTCCACGTATACATTCGATGATATTTTCGGACAATCTTCAGAAATAAAGATTTCAGTTGAGCAAGCGAAACTTGCCGCTACTTCCAATTTACCTGTTTTACTTAGAGGAGAAACGGGTACTGGCAAAGAATTATTCGCCCACGCAATTCATAGTGGAAGTGACAGGAAGTTTAATAAATTCATAAAACTAAACTGTGCTGCAATGCATCCAATTATGGTGGAAACAGAATTATTTGGTCAAACGGATAAGGATTTTCAAAATATTACTATTAAAAAAAACCTTTTTGAAGAAGCCGAAAATGGTACTTTATTCCTTGATGAAGTGAGCGAGTTATCGCTATCCGTTCAAAGAAAATTACTTCGTTATTTCCAGGAAGGAATAATTTATAGCCCGGGGAGCCAACAGCACAATAAAATCTCTGTTCGTGTCATAGTGGCAACATCGAAAAATCTTGAAAAAGCTATGCATGAAGGCAAGTTCGATGAAGAATTGTATTATGCATTAAATCGGATTTCAATCCAAATTCCTCCACTTCGTTCTCGGAAGACAGATATTCCGGCAATTGTTGACCATCTTCTCGTCAAGCTCAATCAACAATTTGGGATGAATGTAGAAGAAATAACAGTAGAAGCGCAAAATTGGTTACAGCAATACAATTGGCCAGGCAACATTCGCGAGCTTGAAAGTGTACTGAGTCGTGCGATGATTTACATGGATTCTGGGGAAGTTCAACTTGAGCTTATAGACGTCACAAAATCATTAACATCAAGTAATCGTCATGAAGAAGACCTGTTTCTTCCTGAAAAAAGCACACTTGCTTCAATAATGGATGAATACGAAGAAACAATTCTTGAAACTGCACTTCGTGAAAATGACGGTAATAAGTCAATAACCGCAAATAGGCTAGGTATTTCCCTACGATCACTGTACTATAAACTGGAGAAATTCAATCTTGTTTAATCATAATTTAAAGGAGGGATGTGTTGATGATGACACTTAAATCCCTTATATTGAAAGCGGCATCTTATAAAAGTACTGTGGTAGCCGTTGCGTCTGCAGCAGATGTGGATGTACTTGAAGCGGTAGTTTATGCGATTCAAAAGAATCTTGCTTCCTTTCTACTATTTGATGATGAGCAGAAACTTAAAATGTTAATTGAAATGCAATTTCCACAACTAATGGATAACCCAAAAGTGAGTATTCAACATGTAAGCAGTACTGTAAATGCAGCGTCGAACGCTGTTCGGGCAGTTTCTAAGGGTAAGGCTGATGTACTAATGAAGGGGAACATTCCAACATCAATGATCCTTAAAGAAGTATTAAACAAAGAATACGGGTTGCGAACAGGTAAAATTCTATCACATGTTGCAGCATTTGAAGTATCGGGGTATGATCGACTGCTTTTTATAACGGATGCAGCAATGAATATCTCACCCGATTTAATTACCAAAGCACAAATCATTCGAAATGCGGTCGCTGTAGCTCATTCATGTGGTGTTTTGGAACCAATTGTTGCACCACTAGCAGCAATGGAGACTGTGAACCCGGCAATGACTCATACAACCGATGCCGCATCACTCGTCGTTATGAATCGACGTGGACAAATAGCGGGTTGTATAATAGATGGACCGCTTGCACTCGACAATGCGATATCCCCAAAAGCTGCTTTACATAAAGGGATTGTAGGCGAAACAGCTGGCAAGGCAGATATCCTTGTTGTACCAAATATCGAAGCAGGAAATATTTTATACAAATCACTTGTGTATTTTGCAAATGCAAAAGTTGGTGGAATCATTCAAGGTGCAAGGGCTCCAATTGTTCTTACTTCTAGAGCAGACAGTGCCGAAAGTAAGGTTTATTCACTGGCACTTGCAATACTTTCAAGTAAATAAAAAAATACAAAATGTACGTACATTAGGAGGAAGATTTTAAATGGAAATTTTCAAATATATGGAGACTTATGACTATGAGCAACTTGTTTTCTGTCAAGATCAAACATCAGGACTAAAAGCGATTATCGCAATTCATGATACAACATTGGGACCAGCACTTGGAGGTACCCGCATGTGGACATATGCGAGTGAAAGCGACGCTATTGAAGACGCACTCCGTCTTGCGCGTGGAATGACTTATAAAAATGCAGCGGCAGGATTGAATCTTGGCGGCGGCAAAGCAGTAATTATCGGAGATCCAAGAACAGATAAGAACCCAGAGTTGTTCCGTGCATTCGGTCGATATATTCAAGGATTGAATGGTCGATATATCACTGCAGAAGATGTGGGTACTACTGAAGAAGATATGGATTTAATTCATTCAGAAACGGATTTTGTAACAGGCGTATCCGCTGAATTTGGTTCATCAGGTAACCCTTCCCCAGTAACTGCATACGGCATTTATATAGGTATGAAAGCCGCAGCCAAAGAAGCTTTTGGAAGTGATTCACTTGAAGGCAAAACAGTAGCAGTTCAAGGTGTTGGAAACGTAGCATTTACACTTTGTAGACATTTGCATGAGGAAGGTGCAAAGCTTATTGTTACAGATATTAACAAAGAAGCCGTTCAGCGTGCTGTTGAAGAGTTTGGTGCAAAAGCTGTTGATGTTAATGAAATTTATTCACAAGATGCTGACATTTTTGCCCCTTGTGCTCTTGGTGCAATTATCAACGATACGACAATTCCACAACTAAAAGCCAAAGTAATTGCAGGATCAGCAAACAATCAATTGCAAGATACAAAACACGGAGATTTAATCCATGAAATGGGCATTGTTTATGCACCTGACTATGTCATAAACTCCGGTGGTGTCATCAACGTAGCGGACGAATTAGCTGGATACAATCGTGAACGTGCACTAAAACGCGTTGAGGGAATTTACGGAACGATTGAACAAATTTTCGCGATTTCCAAAAGAGATAAAATCCCAACGTATTTAGCAGCAGACCGTCTTGCTGAAGAGCGAATTGCTCGTGTTGCGAAGTCACGTGGCCAGTTTTTACAAAATGAGAAAAGCATTATCTCAGGCAGATAATAATAAGATGGACACGATTTAAGTTTGTTTGGTTCTATCTATTAAGGATAGGACCAATGATTTTACGGGCTTAATCGAAATGGAAGGTGAATTCAATGGGTATAGAGACATTCCGAGTACTTGCGATAAATCCCGGTTCAACTTCTACTAAAATAGGAGTCTTTGATAGTGAAAGGCTATTGATGGAACATACAATCCGTCATGCATCCGATGAAGTCGCACGTTATTCTTCTGTTATCGAGCAATATGAATATAGAAAAAACGTAATTCTTGAAGCGCTTGAAAGAGAAGGAATGAGTATATCTAAACTAGATGCTGTATGCGGACGTGGTGGACTATTAAGACCGATTGCAGGAGGAACTTATATCGTTAATGACCAAATGCTTAAGGATCTGAAAATCGGGTTTTCAGGTCAACACGCGTCTAATTTGGGGGGTATACTTGCCAACGAAATTGCTACAGGTTTAAATATACCTGCTTATATCGTGGACCCTGTAGTTGTTGATGAACTTGAACCGCTTGCTCGAATTTCAGGTATGTCGCTCATTAACAGAAAGTCAATATTTCATGCACTCAATCAAAAAGCTGTTGCCCGACGTTATGCAAAACAAATTAATGTGAAATACGAAGATCTTAGTCTCATTGTTACACATATGGGCGGCGGTATAACTGTAGGTGTACATCAAAACGGAAGAGTCATTGATGTTAATAATGGACTTCACGGAGATGGGCCATTCAGTCCTGAACGAGCAGGTACCGTTCCAAGTGGAGATTTAGTAGAACTCTGTTTTTCTGGTGAGTATTACCGCAATGAAGTAATGAAGCAACTCGTTGGACAAGGCGGACTCGTTGGCTACCTAGGTACGAACGACGCTGTTCTTGTTGAAAAACGAATTGCAAATGGCGATAAGGAAGCCGAACTTGTTTATAAAGCAATGGCTTATCAAATTGCTAAAGAGATTGGAAGTGCAGCTTCTGTACTTAGTGGTAAAGTAGATGCAATAATTCTAACAGGTGGACTTGCGTATGGTGATGAATTCATCGAATATATTTCATCTAGAGTCGATTGGATTTCAGATATTATCGTCTATCCCGGAGAAGATGAATTGCAAGCCCTTGCAGAAGGTGCCATTCGCGTCTTGAATGGTGAAGAGTGTGCTAAAAACTATCCGTCTTAACGAATAGTCATGAAGGAGATCATATAAATGGGAAGAGAATATGATGTTGTAATCTTAGGTGGAGGAACAGGCGGTTATGTTGCGGCAATTCGTGCAGCTCAGCTTGGCTTGAAAACAGCGCTTGTTGAAAAAGAACTATTAGGCGGTACATGTCTGCATAAAGGATGTATTCCTAGTAAAGCATTATTAAAAAGTGCAGAAGTATATGATCTTGCAAAAAATCATGCGGAAAACTTTGGCGTAAATACGAGTGAAGTAGTTCTTGATTTTGGCCGAGTACAGGCACGTAAGGAAAAGATTGTCTCCCAGCTTCATCAAGGAGTAACTTCTTTGATGAAAAAAGGTAAGATTGATGTATTTGAAGGTCTCGGTAGAATGCTTGGACCGTCTATTTTCTCCCCAATGCCAGGAACGATTTCCGTTGAGATGACAAATGGTGATGAAAATGAAATGCTCATATTAAAACAACTAATCGTGGCAACAGGTTCCAGGCCGAAATCATTACCTGGTTTAACGATTGACGAAGTGAATGTGCTTTCTTCTGATGGAGCATTATCAATGAAAACGCTACCAAAGTCGATGCTTATTGTCGGTGGAGGTGTGATTGGAATTGAGTGGGCGTCTATGTTAAATGATTTTGGTGTAGATGTGACCGTAGTTGAATATGCGGAAAGAATTATTCCTACTGAAGACGAAGATATTTCAAAAGAAATGAAAAAACTTCTTTCGAAAAAAGGCATAACATTTGTCACAGGAGCGAAAGTTCTTCCTGAAACATTTATTCAAAATGGCGATTCTTTAACAATCTCAGCAGATATTGATGGCGAGGCGAAAGAATTTACTGCTGAAAAAATGCTTGTGTCAATAGGACGTCAAGCGAATGTTGAAGGAATTGGTATTGAGAACACCGAAATAGAAGTAGTAAATGGATTTATCAAAACAAAGCCTACTTATCAAACGAAAGAACATCATATTTATGCAATTGGTGATGTTATTGGCGGTTTACAACTTGCGCATGTCGCTTCACATGAAGGAATAGCAGCTGTTGAACATATCGCTGGATTGAAGAATGAAAAAATCGATTATACAAAAATTTCACGTTGTATTTATTCAAGTCCAGAAGCTTCTAGTGTGGGGCTTACAGAATCCCAAGCAAAAGAGCAAGGTCACACTGTTAAAATCGGGAAATTTCCTTTCATGGCAATTGGTAAAGCGCTCGTAAATGGCAATTCAGATGGATTTGTAAAAATCATTGCAGATAAAGATACGAATGACATATTAGGCGTCCATATGATTGGTTCGCATGTTACGGATCTAATTTCAGAAGCAGGTCTTGCGATGGTACTCGATGCAACGCCGTGGGAAGTAGCAAGTACGATTCATCCACATCCTTCTCTCTCAGAAGTCATTGGTGAAGCAGCATTAGCCGTAGATGGTATCGCAATCCATATGTAAACAACTCGCAATTTTTTAAGGGGGAGTATGAAAATGGCAAAAAATCGTCATGAAGAACTTGGCTTGACAAATGAGGACGTATTAGCAATTTTTGAAACAATGGTCCGAGCACGTCGAATAGATGAGCGTATGTGGTTGCTTAACCGCGCGGGAAAAATACCGTTCGTTATATCGTGTCAAGGTCAAGAAGCAGCACAAGCTGGCGCTGCGTTTGCTTTAGATAAAGATAGGGACTGGATTGCACCTTATTACCGTGATATGGCGGTTGTTTTGCATTTTGGTATGACTACGAGAGAACTTATGCTTTCCGCATTTGCGAAAGCGGAGGATCCGAATTCTGGTGGTCGTCAAATGCCGGGACATTTTGGTCAGAGAAAAAACCGTATTCTAACAGGTTCGTCACCGGTAACTACACAATTGCCCCATGCAGTTGGTGTTGCACTTGCCGCGAAAATGAAAAAAGAAGACTTCATTACGTTTGTAACTCTCGGTGAAGGTTCATCCAATCAAGGAGATTTTCATGAGGGTATGAACTTTGCTAGTGTTCATAAGCTTCCCACAATTATTATGGTTGAAAATAATAAATATGCAATTTCTGTTCCCATTGCAAAACAAATGGCATGCGAAAACGTCTCCGATCGTGCAATTGGTTATGGTATGCCTGGTGTAACCGTTGATGGAACAGATCCACTAGAAGTGTATCGTGTTGTTAAAGAAGCGGCGGATCGTGCGAGACGTGGAGAGGGTCCAAGTCTGGTTGAAACAATTTGTTATCGACTGACTTCGCATTCTTCAGATGACGATCATAGACAATATAGACCCGCTGAAGAGCTTGAAAATGAAAAAAAGCTTGATCCAAACGTAACTTTCGCAGCGTACTTAAAAGAAGTCGGCGTATTGAACGATGAAATATTGCAAGATATTGAAGATCGCATTATGCAAGAAGTTAACGAAGCGACAGATTATGCAGAGAAAGCACCATATGCGGTTGCTGAGTCAGCACTTTTACATGTGTATGCTGAACAAGGGGGGAACGAATAATGGCAGTAATGTCTTTTATTGATTCAATCACGCTTGCGATGAAAGAAGAAATGGAGCGAGATGATAACGTATTTGTAATCGGAGAAGATGTTGGGCTTAAGGGCGGAGTGTTTAAAGCCACACAAGGGCTTTATGATCAATTTGGGGAAGCTCGTGTCATTGATGCACCTCTTGCTGAATCAGCAATTGCAGGTGTTGCTATTGGTGCGGCGATGTATGGTCTCAGACCAATTGCAGAAATGCAGTTCGCTGATTTTATAATGCCTGCGGTCAATCAAATCGTATCCGAAGCGGCTAAAATCCGTTATCGCTCAAATAATGACTGGAGTTGCCCTATCGTTATCCGTGCGCCATTCGGAGGCGGAGTCCACGGGGCACTTTATCATTCACAGTCTGTTGAAGCGATGTTTGCTAGCACTCCTGGTCTTAAAATTGTCATACCGTCAACACCGTATGATGCAAAAGGTCTTTTAAAAGCTGCGATCCGTGATGAAGATCCCGTGCTGTTTTTTGAGCATAAACGTGCTTATCGTTTGATTAAAGGGGAAGTTCTAACGGATGATTATGTTTTGGAGATTGGTAAAGCCGATGTAAAACGTGAGGGCGATGATATTACGATTATCACTTACGGACTCTGTGTCCATTTTGCACTCCAAGCTGCTGAACGCTTAGAAGAAGACGGTGTTTCTACACATATACTTGATCTTCGGACTGTTTATCCACTTGATAAAGAAGCTATTATCGAAGCTGCTTCAAAAACAGGGAAAGTTCTTCTTGTAACAGAAGACAATATGGAAGGGAGCATCATGGGTGAAGTAGCTGCAATCATTTCAGAAAACTGCTTATTTGATCTTGATGCTCCAATTAAAAGAATTGCAGGTCCTGATGTTCCATCAATGCCATATGCACCTACAATGGAGAAGTTTTTCATGATGAATCCAGACAAAGTTGAGAAAGCTGCTCGAGAACTAGCTGAATACTAATTTCACTCATGTTTATGTTGATTGAAGTGGAGAGTGGCGACTCCTGCGGAAACAACACAATCTGATAGCCCCGCAGGAGCGCGACTTTCGCGACGAGGAGATTGAAGATGTGTCCGCGGAAAGCGTCCACTCGGAACGGAAATCAATATTTTTGATAGTGCATTAAGACTGAAGTGAATGTGATTTTGGAGACGGAGGTAAGTTTATTGGCGATTGAAAATATATTAATGCCGCAACTTGGAGAAAGTGTCACTGAAGGCACGATTGAAAAATGGCTTGTACAAGTTGGCGATAAGGTAGAAAAATACGATTCACTAGCTGAAGTAAATACAGATAAAGTTACAGCGGAAGTACCTTCTTCATTTGCAGGCACAATTGTAGAGCTCGTTGCAACAGAAGGAGAAACACTTGATGTTGGTGCGATTGTCTGTGTAATTGAAACAGAAGGAGAAGCGTCATCTTCTGAAAAAGTGGAAGCTGCACCTGAAAAAACAGAACCTGCTAAAGAAATGCCAACAGAAGGATCGGTAAAACCCGCTTCCTCACCAAAACGTGAAAAAGGGGCGGCAGCAGGTCGTTACTCACCAGCAGTTCTTAGACTGTCACAAGACAATAATATCGATTTGTCACTTGTTGAAGGATCTGGTCATGAAGGACGGATTACTCGTAAAGATTTACAAGCAATTATCGAAAGTGGGAATATCCCACAAGCGGCACCTGTTGAAGTTTCTGTTCCAGAAAAAGCATCTCAGGCAGCTCCTGCAAAAACTCAAACACAAGTTCAGCCACAAGCTTCAATTCCAGTTATGGCTGGTGATATCGAAATTCCGGTTACAGGAATCCGCCGTGCGATTGCGAGCAATATGCTAAAATCGAAACACGAGGCGCCTCATGCTTGGATGATGATAGAAGTCGATGTAACGAATCTTGTGAATTACCGTGATTCATTGAAAAATGATTTCAAACAAAATGAAGGTTTCAATTTAACGTATTTTGCATTTTTCGTTAAAGCTGTATCGCAAGCATTAAAAGAATTTCCAATGATGAATTCGATGTGGGCTGGCGATAAAATTATTCAGAAGAAGGACATTAATATTTCAATTGCCGTTGCAACTGAAGATTCCCTTTATGTTCCTGTAATTAAAAATGCAGATGAGAAAACGATAAAAGGTATTGGAAGAGATATTCAGCACCTTGCTGGTAAAGTTCGTACTGGAAAGCTCAAATCGGATGAAATGCAAGGTGGTACATTTACTGTAAACAATACAGGATCATTTGGTTCTGTTCAGTCAATGGGGATTATAAATCATCCACAAGCCGCTATTCTTCAGATTGAGTCCATTGTCAAACGTCCAGTAGTTATTAACGGCATGATTGGTGTACGGGACATGGTTAATCTTTGTTTATCCCTTGACCATCGTGTACTTGACGGTCTCGTTTGTGGACGTTTCTTGGCACACGTAAAAGAAATTTTGGAAAATGTATCGCCTGAAACAACCTCAATTTACTAAAAACACTTAGCCTGGGCCTTGATACATCGGTTCCAGGCTTTTTCAACTTACAAAAAACAGAGTACTGATGTAAAATGAATATAAAATTAGTATTAATAGAAAGGATGCGAGGTCTTGACCATACATAAAATGAAAACGATCACATTCCAAGATACCGATTATGAAACATGGAAAGAAGTCGCTTTAGCATCTTTAAAAGGGCAACCGTTTGATCAATTAATTACAAAAACAATTGAAGGAATCGACCTTCAGCCCCTTTACACTGAAGAGGATCTTTTGAAGCAAGCAGATGGTGTACTTGCGCAATCAATTTCGGCAATACGCAATTCAAAAAATGAAACGGGTTGGATTATAGCACAGCAGCAGTATGCTAAAGATGGAAAAGCGTTTTTAGTGGAACTGAAAAACTCCATTGAAAAAGGAAATGGAGCAATTGTTTATGACGGTTCAGTAGCGCTGAAATGGGAACAAGACACGCTTACTGAAATTGCTCAGCTGCTTCCTGAATATCCAGTTTTCATCAAAAACGCCTCTGCTGATAATGCATTTTTAGAAGTATTCAACTTAGTTCCAACTGATCTAAGGGCAACGGTTCGAGGTGCAGTTTCCGCACTGAATTGGAGTAAACCTAAGGGCTATGTAAACGTTCGTGTTGTATGTGCAGATTTGTGGACTGTGCATCATAAAGGTGCAGACGCTGTAACAGAGCTTGCTCTAACGCTTGCACAAGCCGCGGAAAGTGCTAGTAGTTATAAGTCGTTCGATGAGTTTGCAAAAGATTTTTATGTGCGCTTTGCAATCGATACAAATTTCTTCCTGGAAATCGCTAAAATTAGAGCCTTTCGGGTTCTTTGGCATTCTTTCAGTTCCGCTTACAACGCGGAAAAACAAATACCTGTTCTGGTCCATGCAGAGACGTCACTTCGCTCGTATTCAAAATTGGATTCGTACGTGAATTTACTCCGTGCAGGTAATGAAACCTTTTCAGCGGTACTCGGTGGAGCGGACGTCGTTACAGTTCATCCGCATGACGTATTGACGGGAACAACTACAGCTTCAAGGCGTTTAGCAAGGAATATACAAATCGTTCTAAAAGAAGAGACCCATACTGGAAAAGTAATCGATCCTTCAGCGGGTTCTTATTATATAGAAACATTGACAGCGGAACTCGTTGAAAAAGCGTGGAAGTTATTTTTAGAAATGGATTCCTATGGTGGGTATATAAAATATGTTGATGGTCCACTTGAAAAAAGGTTGGAAGAATTGTCAGAGATTCGCCAAGATGAAGTTGCGAAAGGGAAAAAGTCTCTTATTGGAACGAATGTCTATGCAAATTTGGATGAAACACTATTGCCTGACGTAAAGGATTTACAAATAGAGGGACGTTTTGCTGAGCAATTTGAAAAGAGTAGAGTACTATATTCAACTTCTCAACCTAAAACTACTTTATTAACTTTTGGAGAATTAAAAGACTATAAAGTACGGGCCGATTTTGCGAGCGGTTTTTTAGCGACTGGTGGAATTCGGACGAAACAGAGTCCTGCATTTCAAAATGTACAAGATGCGCATAATTGGTTAGCTACTGAAAAGCTTGATTATGTAATCGTTTGTGCATCTCCGGAATATATAGATGAAGCAATGGATGAACTATTATTAGGTATGCCGAGTGAAATCGCTATAGATGTAGCGGGTAAATTCGATGAGAAGCGCTCAAAAGATTGGATTGAAAAAGGGTTATCTGGATTTATCTTCAGTGGACAGAACCGTGTTGAAAAGTTTTTAGAAATCAATAATAAATGGAAAGGTGCTGAAGAGAAATGATGAAGCCAGATTTTACGAAGGTAGACATAAAAGCTCTGAGTGTTTTACAATCCAATACTTCCTCTCAAGTAAGCGAGCCTTTCCTAACAAATGAAGGAATTGAAATTCAATCTGTTTACGATAAAAAAGACTTGGAAAACGTTTCTCATTTAAATGACTTTCCGGGAATTGCACCGAACACTCGGGGCCCATATCCAACAATGTATGTCTCAAGACCATGGACAGTTCGTCAATATTCAGGTTTCTCAACTGCCGAGGAAAGCAATGCGTTTTATCGGAGAAACCTAGCAATGGGTCAAAAAGGACTATCTGTCGCATTCGATTTAGCCACACATCGTGGCTACGATTCGGATCATCCACGGGTTACAGGTGATGTTGGAAAAGCAGGTGTTGCCATAGATTCAGTAAACGATATGAAAATTCTTTTTGACGGGATACCACTGGATCATATGTCTGTATCGATGACAATGAACGGCGCAGTTCTTCCAATCATGGCGTTTTATATTGTCGCAGCTGAAGAACAAGGCGTAACTCCCGAAAAATTAGCAGGAACCATTCAAAACGATATCTTAAAAGAGTACATGGTGCGGAATACATATATATTCCCACCGGAAATGTCGATGAAAATCATTGCAGATATATTTGAGTATACATCTACAAAAATGCCGAAATTCAACTCAATATCGATTTCTGGCTATCATATGCAAGAAGCGGGTGCGACTGCGGATATAGAACTTGCGTATACATTGGCAGACGGACTAGAATACGTCCGTACAGGATTAAAAGCAGGAATTGACATTGATTCATTTGCACCGAGACTTTCATTCTTCTGGGCAATTGGTAAAAACTACTTCATGGAAATCGCTAAAATGCGAGCGGCTCGTAATATGTGGGCACAGATGATGACGACATTTAATCCGAAGAATACAAAATCTCTCACTCTACGAACGCATTCACAAACATCGGGGTGGAGTTTAACGGAACAAGACCCATTCAATAATGTAACGCGTACACTAATCGAGGCAAATGCTGCTGCAATGGGACATACACAGTCCCTTCACACGAATGCACTTGACGAAGCGATTGCATTACCTACGGATTTCTCTGCTCGTATTGCTCGGAACACGCAGTTGTTTTTACAAGAAGAGACGATGATGACAAAAGTTGCCGATCCATGGGGCGGTTCGTATTATGTTGAAAAACTAACAGATGAGCTAATGGAAAAGGCTTGGGAATTAATCGAAGAAATCGAAGAACTTGGCGGAATGGCGAAAGCGATTGAAACAGGTCTTCCGAAGATGAAAATTGAAGAAGCCGCTGCAAAACGACAAGCACAGATAGACTCTCGTGCGGAATCTATTATTGGAATGAATAAATACCGGCTTGATGTTGAAGAACCGATTGACATTTTGAATATTGACAATTCCCTTGTGAGAAAGCAACAAATCGATCAAATCAATCAAATGAAAGAAACACGTGATCAAGCGGAAGTTACTCGTACACTTGAAGCATTGACAGAAGTGGCCCGTACTGGTGAAGGAAATCTACTTGCCTCTGCAATTGACGCGGCAAGAGCACGTACAACAATTGGTGAAATTTCGGATGCGATTGAATTGGTGTCCGGTAGACATAAGGCGGTGATTCGTTCCGTGAGTGGTGTATATAGTTCAAACTTCTCCAATACAGAAGAAATTGATGCAGTGAAACAAATGTCCGAAGACTTTTTGGAAAATGAAGGTCGACGTCCACGGATTTTGATAGCAAAAATGGGTCAAGACGGACATGACCGCGGGGCAAAAGTTATTGCTTCTTCTTTTGCAGATCTTGGTTTTGACGTGGACATCGGACCACTTTTCCAAACACCTGAAGAAACTGCTTTACAAGCCGCTGAAAACGATGTCCATGTGATTGGTGCAAGTTCACTAGCGGCGGGACATAGAACGCTTGTACCAGAACTGTTAGCTGAGCTTAAAAAAATTGGTCGAGAAGATATTCTTATTGTAGTTGGTGGAGTTATTCCAGCACAGGATTATGCATTTTTACGAGAAAACGGTGCGGCTGCTATTTTCGGACCCGGAACCGTTATTCCGGTTGCTGCACAAAAAGTAATCGAGGAAATATACCGCAGACTTGGGTACGAGGAAGTGGGAGACTAATGGATAAAAAAGACCATTTACCTGCAGATACTGCACTGAGTGTCATGGGTGGTATTACTTCATCACATGACGGCATGGCTTCTTCACCTCGTAAGCGTTTTGTGAAAAAGGACCGAACAATACCAGTAGATACGTTAACCGAAAAAATTCGTGGAAAATCTCGTCTTCATCTTGCAAAGGGAATTACTCTACTGGAAAGTATTACGGCGGCGGATAAAGAAGCGGGGCAAAAATTATTACTGAATCTGCTGCCGCTGTCAGGTAACAGTATACGAATCGGCATAACAGGTGTTCCAGGTGCGGGTAAAAGTACTTTTATTGAAGAGTTTGGGTTAATGCTTTGCGATGCAGGACATAAAGTGGCTGTCCTTGCAATCGACCCAAGTTCAACGATAACCGGCGGAAGCATTCTTGGTGATAAAACAAGGATGGAAGAATTAGCAAGGCATCCAAATGCTTTTATAAGACCTTCGCCAACAGCTGGAACTCTTGGTGGTGTTCATAAGAAATCGCGCGAAACGATGCTCTTATGCGAGGCAGCAGGCTTTGATATCATATTAATAGAAACGGTCGGAGTGGGGCAAAGTGAAACTGTTGTCCGTGGAATGGTCGATTTCTTTATGTTGCTTGTGCTAACAGGTGCTGGGGATGAACTGCAAGGGATGAAAAAAGGAATTATGGAATTAGCGGATGGAATCATTGTACATAAGGCAGACGGGGATAATCTTAGAAATGCGAAAAAAACAGTAAGAGAATATCGTCAACTACTCCATTTCCTGCAACCTGCGTCACCAGGCTGGACTACAACTTCACAACCCGTATCTTCCATAGAGAAAACGGGTTTAGAAGATGTTTGGAAAACCATTTTATCCTTTAAAGAACTAATGGACAGCGGTGGACATTGGGAAATGCGTAGACAATCCCAAACAAAAGACTGGTTCCTTTCGATGATCAACGACCGGCTCATCGACACCTTTTTCGCAGAACCCGGCAAGAAAGAGCAAGTAGCCGAACTGGAGAAGGCATTGCTTCAGGGGAACTTAACTGTGACAGGGGCTGTAGATCGGTTGTTTGGGTAGTAGGGAAGTAGTTGTCTAAATATATTGGAAAATAAATGACACAATTGTTCAATGTATAAAATTTCTAACAGATGAAGTTAAATCCTAAAGGAAGTGAAATTATTGAATTTGGGCAATCGAATCAAGAGAATAAGGCTGTCAAATCAGTTTTCACAAGTCGATGTTTGCCAAGGAATTATTTCAACCTCCCATTATAGCAACATTGAAAATGGACGATATCACCCTAACGTGGAGACATTATCTTTACTTGCACTAAAATTATCAGTTCCCGAATCCTATTTTAAAAATAGTTATGAAGAGTCAAAACAAATTCAAGAACTATTAAAGATATATGAACAAAAAATCGAGGCTGATGACACGGAAGAAACAAACTTTTTCTATCAATCAAATAAAGAACTTTTGGAGTTCATACCTTCTTTTAAACAAGAGTTTCAATTTCATCTTTTACGGTTTTTACACTTGGTTAAGTTAAGAGATTTGGCTGGAGTCATAGCGCTTTACACGGAAAAGATAGAGGTAATTCAGACACCCGAAGATTCTTTGAATGCTGAAACGCTGCAAAGATATTTCTACGTTTCAGGTTTGTATTTTTATTTCATTAAAAAGTATGATGCAAGCATTGACTACTTAAAAAAAACAATCGAAATTAGTATGGATCCATCATTTAGAGCAAAAATCACTTATAATTTATCTTTGGCCCTTTATAGTCAATACAAATACGACGAGGCTCTTCTGTATGCTAAAGAAGCAAAAAGTATACATTTGGAGATGCATAACTGGATAAGAACAGGAGAGTGTTATAATCTGATTGCCGTTTTATTAAGAAAAAAGAATAGGCCGACAGAGTCGGAAGAATATATCGAAAAAGGCTTTAGCATAACAAATGATGAAGCGGGTGAACTTCGGGCAACTCTTTATCATAACTTAGCACTAATTCGAATGGATCAAGGAAATTATAAAGCAGCCCTAGATAATATTAACACGTGCATTAATATAAATAAGAAAAACCAAAAAACTTATTTATTTGCCCCTTATCGAATAAAGTGCAAGATTTTATTATTGACGGAGGATATTTTACAGCTAATAAAAACAGTAGCAATTGTTTATAATTATGTCCGGTCTAAGACAGATGAAGCCCATTATCAATTTATTATGGCACAAATGGATTATTTGTTAGAAGACTATAGATCTTACGAGAATTCGATAAATAAATGTATTGATATTTTCCATACAGAAAGCAGCTGGAAGAATTTAAAAGATGCAGCGAAGCATTACTCGTTATTTCTTGAAGAACGAAAAAGGTATAAAAGTGCATTGGCACAACAAAAACTGTGCACACTGGCATTAGAAAAAATGAATAATTGGGGGTAAATCATGAAGAACTTAGTGATGATATTTTTAATTTCGGTTACATTTTTTTGTTTCAATGCAGTTCGTGAAGAAGTGGGTGCTAAAAATCCATTTGATGGAGATGCTGATGTTGGTTGGCCACAAAGTGGAATAATAATAAAATAAACTCTAAAGCGCGATTGGATAGGTTAGGTATCTAGTCGCGCTTTCACTATTTTTAGAGAGTAAAATAAAGCACATTGTTTGGTAGTGAAATCGATAAGTAACAAATGTATAGCGGTGTTCTGGGGGGAAATATGTTATATGTTATAACTGGATTGGTAATCTGCACATAAACACAGAAATAATTCGATGTAATCAATCATTTGAAATGACAGATTTACAAACATTTCGTTAAGAAAGTCGATTTAGAAATAGCTGTGTCGTATTTTATTGCCTCTAGACTAAAAGTTTATCGATTTTCAGATTTAAAATAGGTCTTTTAGAGGAAGTATTGTTTTTTTATAGTTTTACCTCTACTTAATTCGCTAAATTCAGTTTAACCGGGCTTGAGCTAAGAAACTATTGCTTAATCGGTGAAGTTAATCTAGTATTGGATGCGCTAAATAGAGAGAGTTCCCTGTACTATTGCTGAAATGCAAATTAACGAAACCATTGAATTAGTGTTACAATAAAAACATGTTGTACAATATTGTTAAAGGGGTTGCTTCCTTTAATAAAAAATACAAATTTGGAGGTAATCATGTGAAGAAGAAAATGCTTACTTTGGTTGTCATGATGTTTTCGATGATGCTTACGTTTTTGTTTGTTAGTTCTCCCGCATCAGCTAGCGTGAAAATCGATGGGGATCCCACCTCTGTCTTGACAGCAGCAGATGATAAAAGTTGGTTTTCTGGTGTGGAATCCTCCGAATTAGTGCAGTATCATTACTTTGAAAGAACGAGAAACAATCAACTATACCGTGGATACTTGACATTCAGTGGATTTGCAGTTGGAAGGTTGTACACGTATGAGGGTTATTTATATCGTTACCCTTTGTCATATCCGGTTCCGCTAATACAACCTGAACAATTGGCCGATTGACATAATTTAAGATGAGAGAATATAATCCCCATACTTAAAATGAGTATGGGGATTATATTCTTCGTTGTTGAATATTAAACAACTCAGGTCAAACTTTACTACGTTTGCCTCAGACTTTAACATCGCTACCATTAGGCGTGATATATTTGATAGAATCAGCTTATCATCTAGAAGCTTCGTCAGGTGGACGGTGCTTTTCAGGATTTTAGATCTAGGGAAAATTCCTTAGTACGAAGGAGCGTTATCAAAAGTTTTTTAAAAAAAGGGTGATCTATAATGAATCTTTTTAGATTTGAAATGCGTAAGTTGTGGAAACAAAAGAAGCTGCTTTGGCTTTTCGTCATTGTACTCTTGTGCATTGGCGGGATCTATTTGCAAAATTTTTCCCATGAATCGACAAAGTCAGAACGGGCAATTGAAAAAATTAAGCCAATGAAAGAAGAAGGAGACGGCGCATATCAATATTTGAAACAACTTCAAAGGGAAGGTTTATTCGAAGATCAGCATCCAGAGCAATTGAAACACATCAATGGCATCGGATTAGCCTTTTTTAATTGGACAAGTGCAATTCGTAATGAAGAATGGGACCAGATTCCCACTTTTGAAAAAGACTTTTTAATTAGTTTGGAAGCGTATGAAAATGTTGGTGGAGAATTCTTATCTTTACAGGGGATTGAAAGAGAAAAAGCAATCCAGAAAAACAATTGGCTTATCGAACACAATCTCTCCTATGAGGATGCGGTCTACTCCATATCTCCAGCACTAATTTTAAAAGAAGTAAGCGGTTTCTTGATGGGTTTTATAGGCTTATTTGTTTTACTACTCCTTTTTGGAACTACCATTACCGCGGAAATGGAACAACATACCTGGTTGACGTTAAAAACCCAGCCCATTCCCAAATGGAAATTAATCGTAGGGAAATATATGAGCTTACTCGTCGTAGTCATCTCTTTTTTTGCGATGGTGATTGGTGTTGGGTTGGTCCTACCACTCATTTTGGGTGGCTCTACACTGAACCTCGCGTATCCACAAGTTGTGACATCGGTAGATTCTGTTTCCGTTATTTCAACGTTTAATTATCTGGCTAGAAGTATCGTCTTGTTTTTATGCGCGATTACTTTTTCTTTTAGCTTGATTTTATTCTTGGGACAATGGCTGAAAAGTTCTGTCAGTGCGTTAATGTTGACTGGTTTAATCGTGTTGCTTGGATTCTTCGCGACAGACATGAATACTTCGCTTCAGTTTGCTTTGAATCCATTTCAATACTTTCGATTTTCGCACTTTTTAACAGAAATCCCCCACAACATGGATTGGCTGTATCCTTTCGGTGCGATAGTTTGGAGTTGCCTGTTCGTTTTTGCAGCTATATCACTTCCGGAAAGAGAAAAAGGGTTGCTTAGCCCCACAGAAAATAAAAAACCATTCAAGCATGGAAAAACAAAAAAGCAATGTCATTCTATATGGAATATATGGGTGTTCGAATGGCGAAAAATAAGGAGAAAGGGCTTGCTCAAGCAACTGTACACGATTCTTGCCCTTATCGTTATATTTGGGTATTTCGTTATTACTCAACAGGCACAGGAGAAAGAAAAGGAGTATTTGGTTGTATTGCAGGAAAGAGTTCTGGAGGCTGAAAATTGGATATCCTATGCTGAGCAGATGGTCGCTTTCTATCAAGACGAGAAAATGAACGCGGAAAAGTCTGGTGATGAATTTAATACCGCCTGGTACGGTGAAGAAATAGAGAGATATGAAAAGGATGAATTAAAATACCGTGGTACACTGGCCAAAAACAAATCCTCCCTTATCGGATACGAGGAAAAAAACTGGCTTCCTTTCTATGACTATCAACTTCATTGGAATCAGTATCTTGACAGCTCCGAACATACTACGCAAGGGGAACCAACCATTAGCCGATTAACGGTAGATGCCAGCATCGAGGAAAAAAAGTGGCTACTGGAACACAAAGTTCATCCAGTTTTTTCTGGAGAATATATTACGACAATGTACGATAGTTGGGGAAATCGACACAAAGAAAAGAAAGAATGGGAAAAAGAGAATCGAAAAATTGACAACAGCGGGCTCTTTATACTTCATCTTTATTTTGACAGTTATTTTTACTTCCTTCCTATGGTGTTGTTCTTGTTTTTAATAGGAGCCGGCTTTTCCAACGAGAAAGGAAAAAGAGCAACCCTTCAGTTTTTGAAAACGCAACCAATTGCCGAGAAAAAGATCTATCTTGGAAAGGGCATACAAGCAACGGCGATTGCTTTGCTCAGTAGTCTTGGTCTGTTTTCCTTCGTTATCTTGATTGCCACAGTCTTCAATCGATTTGGAGATTGGCACTATCCAATCATGCATTACGATAGTAAAGCCTTGGTGGAGTCTGAAACGTACACGGGAATTAAGTCTTTTGGCCAAAGAGGGTTTCATCTTGTTACATTAGGAGATCATCTAGTGGAAAGTATCGTCTTATTCCTTTGTGTTTTATTTTTACTTATCGGATTATCCATATTTTTATCCTTACTTTTCAAAAATCAATTAGCTGTTTTCGTTACTACGATATTAATTGCGGTTCTGGGATATGTAGGTAGTAGCCAATTGCCTTCCGAAAGTGCACATTTGTCACCTTTCACGTACTTCAATATAGCTAAGATCATAAACGGGGAAGTTTCCACGTTGGTGAACAATCCGAGCATTAATTTCCAAACAGGAAGCCTCGTGCTCTTGGCTGGAACATTGTTTCTCTTTGTGATTGGGTATTTGCTTTTGAGTCGGGGGACTAAAAGTAAAATAAAAAAATAATAGAATAAACACGAAATTTATTTTAAAATCATCCAATTTGTTGCCAATCAGTTTTTCTCGTTTAATGTGATTATGAATATAATATCCGTTTTCATAGTCGTTGTTATTCTAATACCGGCAGCATTTTTGACAGGGGAAAAATTATCTAAATTCTTTATGGAAAAGTGAGTGTTGATAATTACCAGGTAAAGAAACGATTGCACAATCGATGAAAATTCGTGAGCATTGGAGATTGAATTCTTTCATGTAAAAACTTTATCAAAGGGAGGAAGACAAATGATTTTATCCGTCAAAGACGTACATAAATCGTACGGTAAAGAAAAAGTGCTGAAAGGCATTTCATTTGAAATTGAAAATCCCCAAATTATTGCGTTGGTTGGACCAAATGGTTCTGGAAAATCTACGTTACTAAACATCATCACGAATTTATTAACAGCAGACAGTGGAAACATTACAGTCCTTGGAAAAATCAATAAAGATCCCGATATCTTTAAAGAAATCGCATTCATGCAGGACAACTCAGTTCTTTACGAGTATTTAACCGGTTATGATCATCTTCAGTTTATTGGAGATGTGCAGGGGATTTCCAGAAAGCAAATCACCGATACGGCTGACCGGATTGGGACATCCGGCTATTTGAATAAAAAGGTAGGTAATTATTCGCTAGGCATGAAACAACATCTTTTGCTGACAATGGCTGTTTTGAATGCACCAAAACTATTAATTTTAGACGAACCTTTAAATGGACTTGACCCGACTAGTGCAATTCGGGTACGAGAACTTTTAGTGGAATTACATAAATCCGGCACAACAATTCTTTTATCCTCTCACAACTTGGCAGAAATTGACCGAGTCACTTCGGCGATCTTATTTTTAAAAAATGGGGAATTAATAAAAGAAAATATTCTACAACATGAAAACATTTGTTATGAATTGGTTGTGAATGACATTGTGAAAGCACAAAATGTTTTAGAAGAAGCAACAATTCCAGTCGAACTTTCGGGAAGTAAGCTACGCATTTATATGGAGGGTTCTTCTTTGGGAGGGGTTTTCAGAATCCTAGAACAACACGAAATAAAGCTTCTGGATTTGGAGAAAATAGTTCTAGGTACGGAGGAGCGTTACCAAAAGATTTTCGGAGAAAAAGGTGATAAGTAATGAATCTCTTTCGATTTGAAATGCGTAAGTTGTGGCAACAAAAGAAACTGATATGGCTTTTCGTAATCGTATTTTTGTGCATCGGCGGCATCCTTTTTCAAAACTTTTCTCAACAGTCTACCAAGTCAGAACGCGCAATCGAAAAAATTAAGCCTATGAAAGAAGAAGGTGACAACACATATAAAAATTTGAAAGAACTTCAAAGGGGTGATTTCTTCGACGATCCGTTTCCACAGCAATTGGAACACATCAATGGAATCGGATTAGCGTTTTTTAAATGGACAAGTGCAATTTATAATGAAGAATGGAACCAGATTCCAACGATTGAAAAAGACTTTTTAATTAGTTTGGAAGCGTATGAAAATGTTGGTGGAGAATTCTGGCCATTACAAGGGATTGAAAAAGAAAAAGCAATCCAGAAAAACAATTGGCTTATTGAACACAATCTTTCCTATGAGGATGAGGCCATTTCCATATCTCCAGCACTAATTTTAAAAGAAGTAAGCGGTTTCTTACTAGGTTTCTTAGGTTTATTTATTTTACTCCTCTTTTTTGGAACTACAATTACTGTGGAAATGGAAAATCGTACGTGGTTGACGTTAAAAACCCAGCCCATTTCTAAATGGAAATTAATTCTAGGGAAATACTTTAGTTTACTAATCGTAGTCCTCCTTTATTTAGCGATGGTAATTGGTGTTGGGTTGTTTCTACCACTCATTTTGGGTGGCTCTACACTGAACCTTCAATATCCACAAATATTGACTTCGGTAGATTCTGTTGCCATCATTTCAACATTCAATTATTTGGCTCGAAGCATTGTCTTGTTTAGTTGCGCGATTGTATTTACTTTCAGCCTTATTCTACTTTTGGGCCAATGGGTGAAAAGTTCTGTCAGTGCGTTGATGTTGACTGGTTTAATTGTGTTGCTTGGATTCTTTGCGACAGACATGAACGCACCGCTTCAGTTTGCTTTGAATCCATTTCAATACTTTCGATTTTCGCATTTATTGGCAGGAATCCCTCATAACATGGATTGGCTGTATCCTTTAGGTGCAATTCTTTGGAGTTGTCTGCTCGTTATAACGGCTATAGTACTTCCAGAAAAAGAAACGGGATTGTTTAACTCTAGTGAAGACAAAAATCCCTTCAAGCATGGAAAGACAAAAAAACACCGCAACCCGATATGGAATATATGGATGTTTGAATGGCGAAAAATAAGGAGGAACGGTTTACTCAAGCAATTGTACATAATTCTTGCCCTTATCGTTGTGTTTGGCTACTTCATTATTTCTCAACAGGCACAGAAGAAAGAGGAAGTATATTTGGTTACATTGCAAGAAAAAGTTCAAGAGAATGAAAATATGATAACCTATGCTTTGCAAAATATCGACTCCTATCAAAATGAAAGAGAAAACGCGGAAAAAATTAGTGATGAATTTTATAGCAAATTCTATAGTGATCAAGTAGAGGTTTGGGAAAGGATAGAATCGTATTACATTGAAACGCTAGACAAAAATATATCTGCCCTCACCGGCTACGAGGTTGAAAATTGGTTCCCGTTCCATGACTATCAACTTCATTTGAATCAGCTCTACTACGACTCCAAAGAATTTGATCCTAATATGCGAACTATAGGGGAGGAGCCGACCATTAGTGAATTCACAGTAGATGCTAGTATTGAGGAAAAAAAGTGGCTACTTGAACACAAAGTTCAGCCGGTTTTTTCTGGTGAATTCATCCCGACCATTTATAGCAATTGGGGGAATCGGGACAAAGAAAAAAAAGAATGGGAAGAAGAGAATCGCAAAATTGACAACAGCGGATTGTTTATTCTTTTTTTATATTTTGATCAGTATATTTACTTTATTCCTTTACTGCTGTTCTTGTTTTTACTAGGAGCCGGCTTTTCGAGCGAGAAAGGAAAAAGAGCGACCCTACAGTTTTTGAAGACGCAACCGATTTCTGAGAAAAAAGTCTATCTCGGAAAAGGTATTCAGGCAACGGTGACTGCTTTGTTTAGTAGTGTCGGTCTGTTTGCCTTCGTTATCCTGATTGCCACGATTTTCAATCGTTTTGGAGATTGGCACTACCCAATCTTACATTACGATAGTAAGGCTTTGGTGGATTCGGAATCATATGTGGGAATTAAATCTTTTGGCCAGAAGGGGTTTCACTTTGTTTCATTAGGAGTTCACTTGCTTGAAAGCATTGCTCTATTCCTTTGTATTTTATTGTTTATCATTGGATTATCCATTTTCTTATCCTTGTTTTTCAAAAGCCAATTGGCTGTATTCGCTACTACAAGTTTAATCGTGGTGTCCGGATATATTGGGAGCAGCCAGCTGCTTACGGAAAGCGCTCATTTATCACCATTCACGTACTTAAATATTGCGAAGATCATGAACGGTGAGGTTTCCACGTTGCTGAACAATCCGAGCATTAATTTCCAAACAGGAAGTCTTGTGCTCTTGGCTGGAGCACTGTTTCTCTATGTGATTGGGTATTTGCTTTTGAGTGGGAAGACTGAGAGTAAAGCGAAAAGTAGGGTGATGGGTCAGTGAAAAGAGATTATGAAATTAGGCATATTTAAACTTGCGGGTAATTTGTTCGGTTTTTTACTTGCAAGTCCTTTGCAAGAATTTAAACCTACTGATATGATAAAGATGTAAATAGGAAGGAGTTTTTATGATGGCTATGGATTTTAATATGTTAATGAACGATACAGTTAAACAAGCTCGTACAGATATGGATGAAAGCGGGTATGAGCAATTACTTTCACCTGAACAAGTTGAGGAAGCTTTTAAACGTTCAGGTACAACTCTTGTAATGATAAACTCAGTTTGTGGATGCGCAGGAGGAATCGCACGTCCGGCTGCAAAGCACTCTGTACATTACGACAAACGTCCAGATCATTTAGTTACAGTATTTGCTGGGCAAGATAAAGAAGCGACTGCACAGGCCCGTATGCTCTTCGGAGAAGATCATCTTCCATCTTCACCATCTTTCGCAATGATGAAGGACGGTAAGTTAGTTGCTGAGATTGGTCGTTACGAAATTGAAGGTCATGACCCGATGTCTGTAGTACGGAACTTGCAAAGTCAGTTTGATGATTTTTGTGAAGAACTATAAACAGGGGCAATATAATGTAATATAAAAAACTGTCTGTATACGCAAATGCGTTCACAGACAGTTTTTTTTATAAAAGATTACTGTTGCATCATCATTCCAAGTCCCATTCCAAGACCTGATAATAACATTGCACCAACCATTACATAAACAATTATCTTTTGTGTTTTTTTATTACTCACTGAGCAAAACTCCTTATTCATTATACTTTCATTTTAACAGAAATTTTTGATTTGACAAGATGGCGAATTGGTCCGCTAGATTGTACAATAGAAGTAAGGGGTGGTTTGGATGGAAAAAGTCGATCATATTGGTATAGCTGTGACCAACATGGATGAAACTATTAACTATTATATACATACTTTAGGTTTAAAATTGATTGCGATTGAAAAAGTTGAAAGTCAAAAAGTCCGTGTTGCATTTATTGATGCAGGGAACATTAAGCTTGAGCTTTTAGAGGCGATTGGTGATGATGGACCGATATCAAAATTTATCGCTAAGCGCGGCGAAGGTGTTCACCATATTGCATTTGGAGTAAGCGATATCCGAACGCGTTTATCTGAACTGAAAGAAAAAGGGGTACAGCTTTTGCAAGATGAGCCGAAGCTAGGTGCTGGTGGTGCTGAAGTGGCTTTCCTTCATCCTAAATCATCCTATGGAGTTCTGTACGAATTATGCCAAAAAAGCAGTAAGGGGATTGAGTAAATGAATATTTACGATAAAATAAACGAATTATATGACCGGAAAAGAGAAATTGAACTTGGCGGTGGTGATGAAAGAATTGATAAACAACATGAAAAAGGAAAGTTGACGGCTAGAGAACGTATTGATCTGTTACTTGATCCCGATACTTTTTTTGAGTTGAATCCATTTGTTACTCACCGGACGAGAGATTTTGGAATGGACAAGCAAGTACTTCCAGGCGATGGTGTCGTTACGGGGTATGGTAAAATTGACGGTAAAGCTGTTTATTTGTTTTCTCAAGACTTTACGGTATTTGGTGGTGCACTTGGGGAAATGCATGCTATGAAAATTGCGAATGTCATGGATCTCGCCGCCAAAAATGGTGCTCCTTTCATTGGACTGAACGATTCTGGAGGTGCGCGTATTCAAGAAGGTGTCGTTTCACTTGATGGATATGGACAAGTGTTTCATCGTAACGTGATTTATTCGGGCGTAATTCCTCAAATATCAGTCATTCTAGGTCCTTGTGCGGGTGGGGCGGTTTATTCGCCGGCAATTACTGATTTTGTCTTTATGACGGATAAAACGAGTCAAATGTTCATAACCGGTCCAAAAGTAATTGAAACGGTCACAGGTGAAAAAATTTCGTCCGAAGAACTTGGCGGTTCAAAGGTACATAACTCAATTAGTGGAAATGCGCATTTTCGTGGACCCGATGAGAAGACTGTTCTGGAAAGCGTTCGTAAATTACTTTCCTATTTACCACAAAATAATGAAGAAAAACCGCCGATTGTGGAGTATGATGAAACAGATGACTATCGTGCAGATTTAGCGGAAGTTGTTCCGTACGAATCGATCCGGCCGTATGATGTCCGTAGAGTTGTTGAACAAGTTGTAGACCTTGATTCGTTTATGGAAGTACAACCTGAATTTGCTCGAAATATCGTAATCGGTTTGGCGCGTATAAAAGGCGAAACGGTTGGTCTCGTTTGTAACCAACCTCGTGTAATGGCGGGCGGACTTGATATTAATTCATCAGATAAAGCCGCTAGATTCATCCGCTTTTGTGATGCTTTTAATATACCAATCATTACATTTGAAGATGTAACCGGATTTTTCCCGGGCATTAAACAAGAACACGGTGGAATCATACGACATGGTGCTAAAATTTTATATGCTTATTCTGAAGCAACAGTTCCTAAAATGACTGTGATTTTAAGAAAAGCGTTCGGTGGTGCCTATGTTGCATTGAACTCAAAATCGATTGGTGCGGACGTTGTTTTCGCTTGGCCGAATGCGGAAATAGCCGTTATGGGGCCTGAAGGTGCTGCAAATATCATTTTTGCACGGGATATTGCAAATTCGGATGATCCAGAAGCGATGCGTGCCGAGAAAATCGAAGAGTACCGAGAAAAATTTGCAAATCCATATGTTGCAGCGTCACATGGTATGGTAGACGATGTCATTGATCCGCGTGAGACTCGCATCAAACTAATCCAGGCACTGGATATGATGCGCAACAAAAAAGAGTCACGACCTAAAAAGAAACACGGTAATATTCCGTTATAAGGGGAGAATTATTTTGAATAGAGAACGATTATTAGAAGGGTTTTTTGAATTAATTCGAATTGATTCTGAAACAAAAGATGAACGTAATATAGCCGACCATTTAACTAAGACAATGGAAAGTTTAGGGTTTGATGTAATTGAAGATAATTCCGACGACGAAAATGGACACGGTGCTGGAAATTTGGTGGCATCAATGAACGGTACTGTTAAAGATGTAGATCCGATTTATTTCACATGCCATATGGATACCGTAGTACCAGGCTTGGGCATTAAACCTGAGTTACGCGATGATGGTTATGTGTATTCCGATGGGACAACAATTCTTGGTGCGGATGATAAAGCTGGAATCGCAGCATTGTTTGAAATGATTCGTACTGTAAAAGAGAAGAAAATTCCACATGGTGACATTCAATTCATTATTACAGCAGGGGAAGAAAGTGGCCTTGTGGGTGCGAAAGAACTGGATGCTACGCTTATTACAGCTAAGTATGGTTATGCAGTAGATAGTGACGGAAAAGTAGGTGGAATCGTTACTTCTGCTCCTTTCCAAGCAAAACTTTGGACGACGATTAAAGGGAAAACAGCTCATGCTGGTGTCGCACCCGAAAAAGGAATTTCTGCTATTAATATTGCTGCTAAGTCCGTTGCTGCAATGTCATTGGGAAGAATCGATTCAGAAACGACAGCTAATATTGGTCGGTTTGAGGGTGGGCAGGCTACAAACATCGTCTGTGATGAAGTGAATATTCTTGCTGAGGCACGGTCGCTTGATCCTGTAAAATTAGATAAACAGACTGAACATATGAAGGAAACATTTAAAGTAACCGCTGAGAAAATGGGTGGAGAAGCGGATACTGATGTAAAATTTATGTATCCTGGCTTTAAATTTACTGAAGAAGATCAAGTTGTTAAAGTAGCAATGATGGCTGCGAAAAATATTGGTCGGACACCTGAACTTCTTGCGAGTGGTGGGGGTAGTGACGGCAATATCTTTAATGGTGCAGGAATCCCAACCGTAACATTATCTGTTGGTTACGAAGAAATTCATACTAAAAATGAACGTATGCCTGTGGAAGAACTCAATAAGTTAACAGAAATGCTTCTTGAAATTATCAATGTGACAGTAGAAAATTCGAAGGGAGAATAAGGAATGAGTGAGTTGAAAGTCGTTGTTGTTCAATGTGGGAATGAAGAATATGCATTGCCTGTAGATTCGGTTATTTCCATCGAGAAACTCGAGAAAATCAATCCGATTCCTCATTTACCTGAGTATATGCTTGGTCTTATGAAAACGCGTGGTGAACTTGTTCCTATACTAGACTTCGAACGTATTTTATATGGTCGAAGTGCTGAAAAAAACGATGAAGTTCGTATTGTAGTTGTTCAAACTGGAAGTTTATTAATCGGATTACTCGTTCTCGATGCAAAAGAAATTCTAGATATTCCTGAAAGTGCTATGACGTCAACGGGGTTGCTTGCCTATTCTAAAACACCTTATTTCACAACGGTAGCAAATCTTGAAAATCGCATGATCACAATTGTAGATCCTGAAATATTATCACGCACACTTGCGGGTATGGATGCTATTGGTGAATATATTGAAACACGAACAATGGAAGAAGTTTAAGTTTAAAACCGGGCAGTGTATTCTGTCCGGTTTTTACTGTAAAATGGATTGAAATAAGTGAGGGGAGATGTGTATGGCGGAGATGTTTGAAAGTCGGGCGAAGGTCATTCTTCATCTTGACATGAATAGTTTTTTTGCTTCAGTAGAACAAGCGCATGACCCTTCACTTAAAGGAATTCCGATGGCGGTTGCGGGAAATCCGAAAGAACGACGCGGCATTCTTGTTACATGTTCATATGAGGCAAGGGCCCTTGGTATCTATACGACAATGACTGTGGGCGATGCAAAACGAATTTGTCCTACCCTGGTCATCGTTCCACCGGATTTCCCGAAATACCGCGCGGCTTCAACTGCAATATTTGATTTACTTCGAACGTATACAGATCTTGTTGAGCCTGTATCTATTGATGAAGCCTATGTTGACATCACTGCAATTGGTGGTTTGACGGATGCAGTAAAAATTGCATCTGGTATTCAGGAACGTATTTTTCGCGAACTCGATTTACCGTGTTCAATTGGAATTGCACCAAACAAGTTTCTTGCGAAAACGGCATCAGACATGAAAAAACCAATGGGCATAACAATTTTAAGAAAAAGGGAAGTTGACCGGATACTTTGGCCACTCCCTGTAATTGAAATGCACGGCATAGGGAAGAGCACCGAGAAAAAAATGAAAGCACTTGGAATAATTACTATTGGTGACTTAGCTAATGCAGACGAAAATGTAGTCAAAGTCTCACTTGGTAAAAATGGGTCTCGTCTTCAGCTACGTGCCAATGGAATAGATGAGCGTCTAGTGGATCCCGCAGCAGGGGATGAACGTAAAAGCGTTGGGAGTTCAACAACTTTACCGATTGATGAAACTGAATTAGATGCCTGTTTCGCTGTTTTTAAACAATTGGCAAACCGGGTTGCGGTTCGTCTCGCAAATAATGAACTCGCGGGAAATGTAATAATGATTCAAATTCGAACGGCTGATTGGCATAACCAAACACGAAGTCGTACTCTTCTAAATCCTGTTTATAAAGAAGACGATATTTATCGAGAAGCAAGTGACTTATTTGAAAAACATTGGGACCGTGAACCAGTAAGGTTACTTGGAATTACTGTTACGAATGTGATTTCAATTATCGAGATACACGAACAACTGTCTATTTATAATTTTGAAGAACATGAGGAAAAAAAGCGGATAAGTGATTTAATTTTAAAACTGGAAGATCAGTTTGGTCCTGGAGTAATAAAAAAGGGCAATAAATGAAGGAGGTTACATAAATGGAACTTCAATTTTTAGGAACAGGTGCGGGTATGCCGTCAAAAATGCGTAACACTTCTTCAGTTGCACTTAATCTTTCAGCTGAAAATGAAGGCTATTGGTTGTTCGACTGTGGTGAAGCAACTCAACATCAAATTTTACATACATCTTTAAAGCCACGTAAAATAATGAAGATTTTTATTACTCATTTACACGGAGATCATATTTTTGGTTTGCCTGGCTTAATTGGATCACGTTCATTTCTTGGAGGTGAAGAGCAATTGGATGTATTCGGACCTAAAGGCATTAAAGAGTGGTTGACAACGACACTACGGATTACAAATACGCATTTGAATTATGAACTCATTGTTCATGAAATCGGGGAAGGTACTGTTTTTGAAGACGATAAATTTAAAGTAACTTCCAAGTTTCTTCAACATGTTATCCCGTGTCTTGGATATCGTATTGAACAGAAATCGCTACCTGGAAAACTCCTTGTGGATAAAATCAGGGAATTGGGTGTCCCTAAAGGACCTATGCTTAAACAATTGAAAAACGGGGAAGACGTATATCTTGAGGACGGCAGCTTAGTACTCAGCAAAGATGTTACCGGAGAACCGCAAAAAGGCTTTACGATTGCAATCCTGGGCGATACAAGTTCCTGTAAAGCTTCAGTCGAACTTGCGAGAGATGTAGACATTCTTGTGCATGAAGCTACATTTGATTCGGAAACAGGTAATCTTGCTAAAGAGTATGGACATTCAACTATTACCGATGCAGCCGGGATAGCGAAGGAAGCTGGGGCGCGGTCATTAATTGCAAACCACATTAGTGCTCGCTTCATGCCGAGTGATGTTGCGCAACTGAAAAAACAAGGTGAAGAAATCTTTCCAGAACTGCATATTGCCGAAGACTATGCACGTTTTGAATGGAAAGACGATGTTGTTAAAAAAATTGAATGAAGAAAAAATCCACGGGAGTATTAACCAGTGGATTTTTTCATCTTTTACTATTAAAAAGTCCATCCTCGGTCATACTGTTTTGGTACTGGGATTTCAGTTCCCAATTCTTTCGCGGCACTATAAGCCCAGTATGGATCACGAAGCAGTTCTCGTGCGAGTAAAATTAAATCTGCACGGCCATTTTTTAAAATTTCTTCTGCTTGAATGCCTGTCGTAATGAGTCCGACGGCTCCCGTTGCAATATGAGCACCACTTTTAATCGTTTCCGAAAACTTCACTTGGTACCCAGGGAAAGCATCGATTTTTGCGGGGACAAGAGCACCGGAACTGACATCGACTAAATCGATTCCTTGTTCTTTCATCCATTTAGCCATTTCAACATATGCTTCAGGTGTCATACCGCCTTCCGTATAATCATGTGCAGAAATACGGACGAAGAGTGGACCAACCCATACATTACGGACTTCGTCAATGATTTCACGTAAAATACGGTATCGATTTTCAGCAGAACCGCCGTAGTCATCCGTGCGTTTATTCGTTAGCGGCGACAAAAACTCATTGATAAGATAGCCGTGTGCTCCGTGTAATTCGATGACGTCAAATCCTGCTTTTTGAGCACGGATTGTGCCGTCTTTGAAAGCTTGGATTGTAGCTTTAATATCATTTACGGTCATTTCAACTGGTGTTTTATAAGTGTCGTTAAAAGCCATAGCGGAAGGAGCGAAAATATCGCCATCAACAGTAGCTTTTCGTCCAGCATGTGCAAGCTGAATGCCGGTTTTCGTTCCGTGCTGTTTCATGAGTCGAACTACTTCTGTAAGTCCTACAATATGATCATCGCTCCAAATCCCGAGATCTTGTGCAGAAATTCTTCCTTCCGGCTGAACTGCTGTGGCCTCAACAATTATAAGTCCTACTTGACCGACAGCGCGTGTAGAATAATGAGTTTTATGCCAGTCTTCAATCTGTCCGTCACAGTTGTGGGAGGAATACATACACATCGGTGCCATTGCTATGCGATTTTTAAATTCGACCTCTCGTATTGTATATGGTTCAAATAATCTTGTCATAATTTTAACCTCCATTATAGGTACACGTTAAGTATAACAAAATGGTTGTATTAATACATAGCGCCCAACTCACGGGATCGTGCTTCTGCTTTCTGGATACATTCAGCAATGATTTCCTTGAAAAGACGATTTTCCAATGCTGTTACTCCTGCTTCTGTTGTTCCACCTGGACTCGTTACATGTTTTCTTAATTCTGCTGGTTCTTCTCCAGTATTTTTCATCATTGCTGCGGCTCCTTCGAGTGTCTGAATGATGAGGGACCGTGCAATATCCTGAGACAACCCTTGTTCAATCGCGACTTCCTCAAGTGCTTCGGCTAAATAATAAACATATGCAGGACCACTGCCCGATAACGCAGTAACTACGTGCATTTCATCTTCTTCCACGACTTTTACCATACCAATCGATTCCAACATTTTTAAAATATTCATTTTCATATTTAAATCAATTGTATTATTCCAAGCAACTGCACTAGCGGACTTTCCAATTGTTGCGGATGTATTCGGCATAGACCGTGCAATCATTCTTGCACCAAGACCATTTTCAAATGCCTGAATAGAAATTCCTGCAATGACCGATAAAACAGCAGTATGATCGGATAAATAAGGAAGTATATCTACCATGACTTGATGTATGTCTTTTGGTTTCGTTGCGAGAATTATTAAATCTGCTTTTCTAAGTGCTTTTTTATTTGAACAGACAATGGATACTCCATATTTAGTTTTCAAATACTCCAATCGTGCATCATCTGATTTATTCATCACAAATACGTTCAATGGATCCATTGTACGTTGTTCTACAATCCCACCAATCATAGCTTCTGCCATTGAACCTGCACCTACGAATACTATCGTCTTCATACAATCGCCCCTTTTTTTCAATAAAAAAATGCGTTATCATCCTAATTAAATAAGGACGAAAAACGCATGTTTCCGCGGTACCACCTAAATTTGCCGATTTTACGGCACAACTTGTTTCCAACTTAACGCGAAGGATACGGTCGTGTTTCCACAACAGCTCGGAAGGAGGTTTCGAAATGGGAGAGGGGATGTGGTTTTCAGCCGGTGACCACATTTTCTTTTCTCCATCGCCATTACTACTGGTCTTCGTCAATGCCCACCTGTTTTGAATTAGACTGATTATTACACGTTAGCTGGATAAAGTCAACATGGACAATCATTTACAAATCTTTATTCACTATATGAAACCCAACTCAACCCAGTTGTACCTTCACCCGCGTGAACACCGACGCAAATACTAAGAGCAACAACCCGAAACTTCAAAACAGGAAACTCTACCATTAGCTCCTGTTTCCAGATTTCTGCATCATGGTTGTTATTGCAGTGAATAATTGCAACTTCTGGAATGGCGGATTTTGCGATATCCGTACGAAGCATTTCGGTTACGTTATTTTTTGCTCGTTTATTTGCCCGGACTTTTTCTTTCATTAAAGTTTTCCCATTCTCGAATGAAATGATAATTTTAATATTTAACAATTGACTTAAAAATGCTTGTGTTCCAGAAACCCGACCACTCCTGTGCAACTGATTCAAATTTGCGGGAACGAAAACAAGTTTAGAGTTCTTCGTCATTTCTTCTATTTCCGATACAACAATTTCAACGTCTGATCCTTTTTTTAGCATCTCATTACCGCGTTCAATCATTTTCAACATCGGAAAGGATCCAATTTTAGAATCAATGGAGTACACTTTAAAGTCCGTCATTTTTGCGGCTGCTTG
Organism: Sporosarcina sp. FA9; assembly: GCF_051550205.1. Classification (GTDB taxonomy): domain Bacteria; phylum Bacillota; class Bacilli; order Bacillales_A; family Planococcaceae; genus Sporosarcina. Next base: position 1,918,328 of record NZ_CP188819.1, on the reverse strand, counting down.
CGAGCTTTCAAATGTGCCCGAAATTCCACTCGATACATGCAAAGTAATTGCCGCATCATAACCTTCAGATTGCAACTTTTCATATAAAGAAACCATTTCTCCAATAGGAGGTTGAGATGTTTTAGTTGGAACTTTAGTTTCACGTAATTTTTTGTAAAACTCTTTTTGAGTTATATCTAAGTCTTCTTTATATGAACCGTCTGGAAAAACAACAATTAAGGGTAGTACATGTATGTTATATTTTTGGATGAATGCGTCATCTAGTTGCGCAGCTGTATCTGTGATCCAAGCAATTTTCTTCGTCATCAAAATACTCCTCTATGATGTAAACTTTTATGTTGGAATGAGCTATCTATATATAGTAAATCTACACTAGAGATTAATAGACGCCTAGTGACAGATGTCACATAAAGAAGGGTTTTCAATCAGTTGTCATAAATTAAACATTATTAGTACGATAATATGTATAATGTAAGCTTATTCTAGATTTATTTAATCGGCTTATTAAGAACGTATGTATGCTAAGATTGAAAAGAAATCAAAATTCAGGATTTGAAACTTTAAGTCAATCTGAAATGCCGTGAAATGTAATTAAAAAATCTTTCCAAGATATTAGTTGGAATTTAAGTGGGGATAAAATAATGTTGAATTACGATGTTTTATTATTTGATTTAGACGATACACTGTTTGATTTTAGAGAATCCGAAAAAAATGCACTTTTCAATACGTTTCAAGGAGTCGGGTTACCAAATGGAGTAACGGATTATAGAACAAGTTATAATACAATTAGCAAAGTGCTATGGGAAGATTTGGAACAAGGACGTACAACGCTACAAGAATTAAAGTCAGAACGATTTAAACGGTTATTTTTAGAACATGCACTTGATATCGATGCAAAAGTATTTGGAAATGAGTACCTTGAAAATTTAGGCAAGGAAATTCACGTAATTGCTGGTGTGGAAAGTATGCTTGCGGAGTTTTCAAATACTAGATTAGTTGTTCTTACAAACGGATTTACAGAAGTTCAGCGAGCAAGAATAGGTGGATCGATTTTCAAAGATTCATTCGAAGCCATCATTACATCAGAAGAAACAGGGTTTCAAAAACCTCAAAAAGAAATTTTTGAATATGTATTTGAAAACCTACAGATTTCGGACAAGTCCCGTGTGTTAATGATTGGCGACTCACTCTCTTCGGACATTCAAGGCGGCTTGAATTTTGGTATCGATACATGCTGGTATAATCCACATAATAAGGGAAATACAACAGGCATTCAACCGACTTTTGAAATACATTCATGGGATGAAATGGATTCTGTCGTTAAAAGTAATTTGCTATTTATAAAGCAAATGAGTTTGAAATGAACAGAGTTTTTGACAATCATATTCTAAAAACGACACGATTAGTCCTAGGATTATAAAGTGAAGTTGTATACTGATCTACACAATATAAATGGGAGGAGTACTATATGAGTATTCATAGAGCGACATTAAAAGATTTAGATGTTTTAGCGGAACTTTTGGATTTGTACAGAAAATTTTATCATCAAGAATCGAATATTGCTGCCGCAAAGGACTTTATCGAAGAGCGGTTGACGAACGAGGAATCAGTGATTTTCATAACTTTTCATGAGGAGAAAGCGGTCGGATTTGCCCAATTATTTCCATCATTTTCATCCGTAAGTTTGAAACGAATTTGGATTTTAAATGATTTATATGTGAAAGCCGATTATCGTGGAAAAGGATATGGCGAAGACCTAGTGAATCATTCAATTCTATTTGCGAAAGATACAGATGCGAAAGGCGTTTTACTAGAAACAAATGTTCAAAACGAAACGGCACAAAGACTTTATGAGAAGATTGGGTTTACGAAAGAAACCAATCATTTTTACTTTTATTCGGTTTGATTTGAATAAAAAGGGGTCAGTCTGAAATAGGGTAACCGCCTACACTCCAAGCAACGGAGTGGATTATTTGAAAAAGTATTTTCATCAATCGAGCCAAAAAATGAATGTAGAATAACTGTTACTTTGCGTTCCAGCGTACGCTTTCCGTTCTAGAAGAATAAAAACCATTCTTCTTTGGGCACGGCTTCAATCTCCTTGTCCGCTACCTGCGGGGCTTTCAGTCCGCGCTGTTCCCGCTGGAGTCGACGCCTGCTCTCCAAGCAACGGAGTAGATTATGAAAAAAAGTATCTTCATCAAACGGTCCAATTTCTTTAATCATTGCTGATCAAGTCAAAGAAGTTATCGGCGTAGAAATCAATAATGATGGTGTAAAAGATGCGGTTATAAATGCAAAACGGAATAGCATTAACAACGTACGTTTTCACCGAACAGATGTGGGGAAATTCATGGTCGAACTGGCAATGAAAAATGAGGCGATTGATATAGTCATTATGGATGCTCCAAGAGTAGCTAGCGACGAAGCGTTTTACAAACTAAACCCGAAAAAAATCGTTTATATTTCATGCAATCCAGAAACACAGGCGGGAGATTTAGCGTTTTTAGTTGAACACGGATATCAAGTTAAAGGCATACAGCCTGTCGATATGTTTCCGCAAACAAATTATATTAAAACAGGCACTCGCCTAACGAGAAATGACACGACATTAAAATAAAAGCCTAAACCTCGTTTCTCTGTTTGTAATTAGAGGGTCGAGGGTTAGGCTTTTTACAATCATTTTTGTATTAAGAACGTTTTAGTTCTTACGCTTTACTTCGATTCTATAACCATCAGGGTCAGTAACAAAGAAATAAGAAGGTGTTCCACCTGAAAGTCCTCTCAATTCACCTGTTTCATAAGAAGAAGCTTTACAAATTTCATGCATTTCTTCTAAATCATTTACTGTTACGCCTAAATGACTGAAACCATCTCCTATAACATATGGATCTGCATCATAATTATAAGTAAGTTCTATTTGTACTGAAGTACCTGGTGAATTTAGATAGATTAAATCAAATTTATCATTAGGGAATTCTCTGCGACTGGCTACTTCAAAATCAAAAAGCTCAGTATAAAAATCTAAAGTAGCATCAATATCTCTAACACGTAAACAAATTTCAACGAGTACTTGATCCATTATATCATCCTCCGTAATCATATTGAATTTAGCTTATCATAGATACTATATAAGTACACTTGATGCGATTGAATAAAGTTAATTGTTATTTTAAATGCTTGGTCTGATTTAAAATAGTACCTTAATTCCGACATACATGATAAGTTAAGTGGAAAAAGGGGGCAAGAAAGCTTAAACATCTTGCCTTTATGCAATAGTAGGGGTCGCACACCGATAATAAATCATTGGTGTGCCGCCTGCTTTTACTTCGATTCGATTTCTTCCGGGAAGGTACTGTACCTTTTGTATAATTCTTGTCCTTTCAATTTTCGCTATATATCATTCAGCAAAAAGCAACCCAGTAATTGTTCTAGAAGTCATTACGGGCATTACGCAATTCGATAAAGTCCTCCAATGTTTCCACTTGAAGAAAGAGGTTAATTTCCTTCTCCCTGCCGATCGTTGTCGGGAGCGTTGGCTGTCCTTTAGCACACAATTCCTGGACTTCTTCCAATGATTTGGAGATTTCTTTATTATCCGGATGCATTTCGTATGCAAAACGTAAATTAATTTCGGTATACTCGTGACCGGGATAAACATTTATATCATCATCCAAGCGCTTAAATTTCTGCAAAGTTTCATATTGGGCTTCGTAATCGCCGGTAAAAACCCGACCGCATCCTGCTGAAAACAGGGCATCCCCGCAAAAGAGATTATTTCCCATTAAAAAACTGATATGGCCATGCGTATGACCTCCTGATTCGTAGACTTGGAAAGTTTGGTCCAACAAGTTAAAGGAGTCTCCTTCCTTTACAACACTATTCACCAAGCCTTTCGTTTCTTTCGGTCCATAAACAAGACTTTCCGGATGACTCGCTAGAATCTCGCGTACCCCGCCGGTATGATCTTCATGCATATGAGTTAAAAGAATGGCTGCCAAACGAAGCTGCTTTTCTTCAAGGTAATCAAGGACAACTCTCGCTTTTCCTGGATCAACCACAACTGCCTCTGTTTCTTCTTGAATGCACCATATATAATTATCAGAAAAGGCTTTGATTGGATGAATAATCACTTTATGATTCCTCCTCTTTTTATATATTTAATTTGCGGTTTGGAGACTTTTTTTCCCCTTCCACCGACAAGTTTTAATTTAGCCACTATCATAACACAGAGATTATTAATATTTTGGTTTCTTAATTGCGTTTTTGTACCAGTTAACTGAACGGATTAGAAATTGGGGGTCCGTACCTTTATAAAAAAGCCCAATCCCTTTACAAGATAAGTTAGGGATTGGGTACTGAAATCTAATTACTAGCTAAATTCCGAGAATAAGAGAATAACACCTATGACTGCAATAATAGTCAATACTAAAAAGAATATTTTAACCGCACTTATAGGTGATTTACCACTTACTTTACCCGTTTGTCCATTTACTAAAAATCGATAGACGGTATTGTTATAAAGGAAAGATGAAATCCATAGGGGCAATAAAATATGTTTGTATGTTGTTTCCTCATAATCGGTCTGCACGCTTACAATTTGAACGATATCTCCAAATACTTGTGCTTGAATTCCACTGGAAATTCCATTGTCGATGATCCCTTTTGCATCCTCCCATCCTTCTTTCAAATTAATAGAATACCTTTCCGCCAAAAAACCGGATAGATATTCCGTTTTATAATCCAGAAGTCCATTCATATGAAAAGGCTCGATTTTATCAATCAAACCACTGGCAACATTTTTAGAAGCTTTTACTAAAACATCATCAAAAAACTCACTATAACGGCCATTTTCTGTGTGCCATCTGGTCTTTCGTACTTGTTCAGTCACTTGCCTCGTTTTTCCATCTTCGTGAACAGTACGAGTTTCCATGACATAGTAATACGTTCCAACTCGAACAGTGAATGTCGATTTCGTATGCGAGTCAAATGTCCAGTAGGGAATGTAAGTACCTGTTATTTTACTTAGTTGATAGGATTTTTTGAGCTTTGTAGGAGCGAAATATCTTTTTCGAATCCATACTTTGAACTTTTCAACAGCTTCCTCTTTTGATACTTGAAAAGGGACAACCAGTGCCGGCTTGATACCAGCGTGATGTTTGCTTATTGAAATATGTGAAGACCCGCAAAATGAACAGAAATCAGCAATTTTATCTTTATCGAGAAGCGTTTCGGCACCACAGTTTTCACATTTAAAAACGCGTTTCTCATCGTCCCATCCGTGGTCTTCTTTTTCTAACGCTCTCAAAAAGTCATTTTCAATTGTATTTACTGTTGTTCGTTCAATTTCCTTTTCATTTCCACAAAAAGGGCATTTTAGTGTACCGGTTTTGGGATCGAATATCGTGTTTCCACCACAAGAGGAACATTGATTTACTTCGGTCGCTTCTAGAATACTCGTTTCTGTGTCTTCATTGTTTTCTATTTCCGTCACGTGGGCACCTCTTTTGTAAGCATATTACAAACCCTCTCCGCAATCCCCACAGAACTTAGCATGTAAAGCATTTTTATGATTGCATTTTCCGCATGTTTTTTCAGTTTCTTGTTTCGTACCACACTCACCACAAAACTTCGCATCTTTATTAATTTCTGCATGGCAATTGATACAGGGTACTTTTTTCGTTTGTACGGATTTCCCGCATTCTTTACAAAACTTTGCACCCGCTAAAATAAGTTCATTGCAATGCGGACAATTTATTTTGTCGGACTCAGTGTTTGTTGGATGTGGTGTGTTTGCTTGTTGATTGTTCCCAGTAAAAGCGTTCGCCATCATACCGCCAAGAGCAGCACCTGCACCAAGTCCTGCTCCGGCACCCGCAAGACCTCCGCCTTCGTTTCTTGCTGCTTCACGCAATGCTTCAGCAGCTTGGAATTGCTGATATTGGCCAAGGTCTCCAATGACTCCCATAGACGTCCTCTTATCCATCGCTTGTTCAACTTCAGCAGGTAGGGAAAGATTCTCAATGTAAAGGGAAGTAATTGCAAACCCAAATCTACTAAATCGTTCTTCCATCTTTTCTTTACCAAGTGCACTTAACTCGTCGTAATGCATAGCCAAATCCAGTGCAGGAATTTTCGATTCGGCAAATAAATCGGTCAGTCCTGATAGGATCATTTTTTTCAATTGTTCTTCTATATTGCTTGTATCATAAGAAGCATTTGTACCAAATAGTTCTCTTAAGAAAACTGTTGGTTCAGATACACGGTATGAGTATATTCCATACCCTCGCAATCGAATAATGCCGAAATCAGAGTCTCTCATCATGATAGGATTTGACGTTCCCCATTTTTGGTTAATGAACTGTTTTGTATTTACAAAATATACTTCAGCTTTAAAAGGAGAGTTAAATCCGTGTTTCCAAGATTTTAACTTTGTTAATATAGGCATGTTTTGAGTCCATAATAAATGTCTCCCTGGTCCAAACACATCCGCAATTTCACCTTCGTTAACGAAAATCGCGACTTGTGATTCTCGAACCGTTAATTCTGCACCCATTTTAATCTCGTTTCCTTGAACCGGAAAACGATAAACCAGCGTATTTGTACTGCTATCCGTCCATTCAATTACTTCAATAAATTGACTCTTGAAAAATCCAAATAAACCCATTGGAAGTGCCCCCTTAATTATATTATTGCTACTATAAAGTCAGTTGAAAACTTACTGATATTATACCATAATCCTATTTAATTTATTGTTTAAGAACAGGAACTAAAGATGACGATAGTTTATAATAAAGGTACAATGGAATGAACATCCATTCATTTTATTAAAAGGGGATTTTAAATTGATTCATAAAATTGTCATTCCGACGCCTTTCGCAGTCGGAGATGTAAATGCTTTTCTAATAAAAGGGGACGTATTATCCCTTGTTGATGCAGGACCAAAAACGCCTGAAGCTTATGAGGCACTGAAATATGGAATTAAAGCTGCGGGTTATAGACTGAAAGACATTGAGCAAGTAATTCTTACACATCACCATCCGGATCACTCTGGTTGGATAGAAGCTTTTGACAATGCAGCCGTTATTGGTCATGCATACAACGATTTTTGGCTGACACGTGATAAGGAATTTCTACGTTATCATGATGCGTTTTACCTTCAATGCATGATTGAACAAGGAGTTCCTGAAAAGTATCTTTCGTGGGTTAAGCAAATGAAAAAATCTGCTGTTTTAATGGGCGAACGCCCTCTTGATGGAGTTATTGCTGAGGGGGATGCATTACCAGGGCATCCGAATTGGACAGTTCTTGAAACACTTGGACATGCGCAAAGTCATCTCGCATTTTGGAATGAAAGAAAACGTGCAATGATTGGCGGAGATCTTGTGCTCCAAAATGTTTCATCGAATCCACTTATTGAACCACCAATGGATTCGTTAAAAGAGCGTCCACAATCACTGTTAGAATACAATGAATCACTTAAACGATTGTTAGATTTACCAGTAGATGTCATTTATTCTGGACATGGAGAAGAAGTGAGAAATGTCCATGCACTTATAGAAAAACGCTTTCAGAAACAACAAGAAAGATCGATGAAAGTTCTCAGTATGTTGGAAAATGGACCACGAACGATTTTTGAATTAACTACAGAACTTTTTCCAGCTGTATATGAAAAAGAACTTGGTCTCACACTCTCAGAGACGATTGGGCAAACGGATTTTCTTGTTGACGAAGGTTACGCACGCGAATATCGAAATGAAAATGGAATTTTGTATTATGAAAAAGTATAAATCGATTCTAATAACAGGGGCTACGAGTGGAGTAGGATTTGCACTTGCAAAACGGTTGCATGCTGAAGGCCATGAGGTTTGGGCTACAGGACGGTCAAAAGATAAATTACTAGAACTAGAATCAATTGGAATATGCACTGTGCAGGCCGATTTAACGAAACAAGAAGATATTAAAACCTTAATAGAGACCATAAAAATACCCGATTGCGTGATTTTTTCCGCTGGGGTAGGCACATTTCGATTAGCCCACGAAATTTCGGATGGATCCATGAATACCATGATGAATATCAATGTACTGGCACCAATTCAGTTAACAAAACTTCTATTGCCTAAAATGTTAGAACGAGGGAGTGGCCAACTCGTATATCTTGGTTCACAGGCCGGAAAAGTAGCGACACCAAAAGCGTCTGTTTACGCGGCAACAAAACACGCAGTTTTAGGCTATGCCAATGCACTTCGTATGGAAGTAGCCCCTTTTAACATTCGCGTCACAATAGTGAATCCTGGACCCATCGATACACCGTTTTTAGATCTTGCAGATGATACGGGTAAATATCGTGAGTCGCTTGGTAAGTATTTGCTCGCACTTGATACGGTTGTCGATGCGGTTGTCCGAGTGATTGAAAAACCAGTCCGGGAAGTGAACCTGCCTTGGTATTTAGGAGTGACAAGTAAGTTGCATGCAATTGCCCCAACTCTGGTTGAACGTATGGGTCGTCGGTTTTTCTTGAAAAAATAATAAGTATATGTTGTCCATCTATTTTAACCTCTAGTGATGAATAGACTTTATTAACACAACTAATTGGTTAAGGAGGTGCATCATTGCATAAGAACAACTCTCGTTTGCAAGCTCTTTTGGTTGGCATCGTTCTTATTTTATTACTCGTACTGATTTTGCCTTTTAATAGCTCCAATAAGAACTACATAAAAATGATTTCTGCAGATTTCATAACAAACATTCACATTAACGCCAATCTAGGTGATATTCATATACTTCCCAGTGAGGGGAATGAACTAACGGTTCGTATGGAAAGTGGAAGCAAAAAGAAAATTAAAGGTTATAAGCTATCTTTAAAAGAAAAAAATAATATTGTAACAATTAAAGCGAAAAAGAAATCTAAATTCGGTTTATCCGGTAAACTTCCATTTGATTTTAAACTTATTGTAGAGGTTCCTGTTAAACAGTATGAACAACTGAAAGTGAATTCGAACGTCTCTACACTATATATAGATTCAATTACTGCGAATAAATTCGAATTAGAAACAAATGTTGGACATATTCATCTAAAGGCAGCAACGGGTATTATCTATGCGGCAACGAATGTAGGGGATATTAATATTCAATTGAATACGATATTAAATGACATTGTTGCGAAAACACAAGTGGGGAATGTATCTGTTAAAGTCACGGAAGTACCAGCATCACTACAAACTGATTTAAAAAACAGCATCGGTAATACGACGGAAAATTTGCCGAATCTGCAGAACGGTTCTATCGGTGTAGGTGGCCCGATTGTGAAACTCACTTCTGAGGTTGGAAATATTGAACTTACTCTAATCGACGATTAAAACCATCTTTGGATTTCACATGTTTTTTACGGGGAGCTTTTCGAGAGAATTCGAAGAGCTCCCCATAAATTTGTGCGCTATTAACTGAATTGAGATTAATAATTAACAACTTCGTAAACTTCTTACTACTAGTAGTCTCCTTAAGATATAATAGAAGAAATATCCTTATTTAGTTCTCATTATAAAAAATGATTAATAGTTATGAGGTGGACTTCATTATGTATAGAAGTTTGTATAGAGCCGTCATCAGCTTTTGTGTTCTTGTTCTTTTATTACTATTCAGTCTTCCAAATGAGATAAAGGCCGATGGGGATAAATCTATTATTTTGCGTTCAATTTCCAGCAAAGAAAACTTGTATCCGTCTTTATATATACTTAAAGACGATGAGAAGCTGCTGACGATTAAAGACGTGGTTTCTGAAAAGTATACTGAACAGTTTGTTCTTGCAAAAGACATTGTACAAAGTCCTGGTTTTTCGCCAACATCAACATGGCTTCGTATAGATGTTACGAACGAAACCAATCAAAGAGATTGGTTATTAGAGGTTGCCTATCATCTCATTTATAAACTCGTCCTTTATTCCGAGGATGACTCAGGTTTGCACGAAGTCTATCATACAGGATCTGATTTTCCATTTAAGCAACGTGAAATTATGCATAGAAACTTCGTTTTCAACTTGGAAATTGACCATGATCAGTCGAAAACATTCTATTTACTTGTTCATTCAGGTGGAGATTTGCATCCTCCAATCACTATTTGGAGTGGGCAATCTTTTATTGAGAAGACTCAAGTTGAATTTATTTTTCTAGGACTATTTTATGGAATGACTTCGGTTATGGTTTTGTATAATTTGTTTCTCTATTTTAGTTTGCGTATTAAAAGTTATCTCTACTATGTCTTCGTTATTACTTTTACCATAATGGCAAACTTGCAAAATAACGGAATTGCGTTTCAATATTTGTGGCCTAATTGGCCCATATGGAATACAATGGCTAATCCAATATTCGTAAGTCTAACTTGCATTTTTATTTTGTTGTTTGCCAAGAACTTTCTAGATACAAATCAATACTTTCCTAGATTCAAAATCTTATTTAACATTTTAATACCTTTGAATGTACTTGTTATTCCTATTTTATTTATCTCCAATCATGTCGCATTGAACATTATGGTGCTAAGCACGGCTAGCACATTTATTTCAGTTTTAACTGCTGCATTTATATGTTTAAAGGCCGGTGCACGTCAAGCCCGTTTTTTTATAATTGGTTGGTTCTTCTATTTAATAGGTATATTAATTACGATTCTTGCGACTGCTACGGTGCTGCCGTTTAATGCGTTCACAGAATTTGCTGGACAAAATGCTACGGGAATAGAAGTAGTCCTTCTATCATTAGCACTTGCGGATAAAATCAATATTATGCGTTTGGAAAAAGAAACTGCAGAGAGAGATACAAAGATAAGTCAGGCATTGGTATTGAAAAGTTTAGAAAAAGCAGATGAACATAAAGACGAATTTTTGGCGATTACATCACATGAATTACGGACACCACTGTATGGAATGATTGGAATAGCTGAATCACTTCGAGATGGAGTTGCTGGTGACTTGTCGAACGAGATGAGCAACCAGTTGTCAATGATTATTGCCAGTGGAAACCGATTGACTTATCTAGTAAATGATATATTGGATTACTCAAACTTAAAAAACAAATCGTTACATGTTCATTTAAAACCAGTTTATCTCGTTCGTATCGTTGATGTGGTATTCACGATTTGTAGCCCATTGGCTAAGAATAAGTTTGTGAAACTAATCAATAAAATTGATGACTCTCTACCACCTGTGTTAGCGGACATCAATCGCCTTCAACAAATTTTGTATAATATCGTTGGAAATGCTATAAAATATTCAGATCATGGGGAAGTAGTTATTTCAGCTGAAAAATTAAATGAACGAATTAAAATTATCATTTCTGATACAGGGGTTGGTATTCCAGCAGATCAACTGGATGAGATATTTGAACCTTTTCAACAAATCGACTCTTCTCTATCTAGAAGTGTAAGCGGTTCAGGCATTGGTTTAAGTATTACAAAGCATTTGGTCGAATTACACGGCGGTCAAATTGAAGTCACATCAAAAGTTGGAATAGGTTCTACCTTTAGTTTTTCACTACCATTTCAAAAAGACGAACTACATGTTCAAGAAGAAGCCATAACGACCGAAACTTATTTTGATGAAGAGTTGGCTACATTTACTCCAAGCCTACAGGTAACGCAAAAAGCAATTACAATACTTGTCGTGGATGATGAACCAATTAATTTACAAGTACTCGTGAACCAACTTAGTTTAGAGGGGTATAGAGTAATCACGGCAACCGATGGTGAACAAGTACTTAATATCGTTAAAACCCAAACAATTGACCTGCTCATCTTAGATATTATGATGCCTAAAATGTCGGGGTATGACGTTTGTCAGCAATTACGAAAAACGTATTCATTGATGGAACTACCAATATTAATGTTAACAGCTAAAAGTCAAATTCGAGACAAAATTACATCCTTTGAAATTGGGGCAAATGATTATTTATCAAAACCTTGCGATAAGCAAGAGCTTCTAGCACGTGTAAAAACATTAGCTCAACTAAGAAGAATGAATGATGAGTTATTGACCGTAAACCTTAAACTAGAGAATAAAGTTAAAAATAGAACGGAGGCTCTGGAAGTAGCGAATAATGACTTAAAAAACAGGAACGATGATTTAATAATAATGGCGAAATCTCGTCGCGAACTATTGGCCAATATCGCACATGAGTTGGGAACACCTGTCACCTTAATTCACAGCTATATGCAAGCACTTCATGGTGGACTGGTTCTGTCCGACGATGCCCATTTCGGCAATTTTGTGTATGATAAAATTAATGTACTGAATCGCCTAATCGATGACTTATTTGATTTATCCAAGCTTGAAGCGGGCCAAACGAGTCTGAATTTGGAAAAAATGAATCTGGACAGATGGCTGGAACAAATATACGATAAGTTTGAAATCGATGTTTTACAATCAAAAAGGTTTTCGGAACGGCCAAAAGATACGAAAACGTTCAAACGTTACTCTTGCTTAATCGATATTGAACGTATGGATCAAGTCTTTTCCAATTTAGTACGGAATGCTGTGAATCATACTTCAAAGATTGATGGGATAATTTCGATTGATGCTGAATTGTTTGAATCCGAAAACAGAGTCGTTATTCAAGTTAAGGATAACGGTAGTGGAATAAGTAAGGAGAGCATACCTTTAATTTTCGGAAGGTTTTATAAGGAATTAGTACCCTTAAACGAGGAGAAAGAAAGGGGTACTGGATTGGGTTTGGCAATTGTGAATGAAATTCTTAATAGCCATAAGGGAACGATTAGCGTTGAAAGCATTGTCAACGTAGGAAGTGTATTTTTTATCTCTTTACCCATTCAGTCAAAAGGAAGACGGAAATGACAGTTTTAATAACAGTAAGGTTTTACGATAACTAATACTTCAATTGACTTTGCATAATGTGATTTGAAGAGTACACTATAACTATAGAATATAAAATCAGAAGTCAGTCATCTGAAATTAGATGCTGACTTTTACCTATTATCATGGGAAGTCGTGATCTTTGACTGCCCATTTTTTTATTAGGGTTGTAGAAAGTGGGATTATGAATGAAAAAAGAAGGATCTACAAATAAAATAATGCCATGCGGCCTTAGTTTAACGGATACTGCGCGCAAAGGAATAATGAAATATACACGAGATGAGCATTCGTTTTTTGCGATGCAAAGTGGTTTTAATGTATACATAGAAAAACGTCCTGAAAATCGCCATGGCAATATGTCCTTTAGAATCTTCTTTGACAATCAATCAAATGATGTTTTATCAAAACGAATAGATGACAAAGTAGCTGTTATGGAATGTATTTATAAAAATGATGGTTTTCTTGCAACTGGCTTTCACGTAAGGGGTAGAAGAGAAACAGTACGCACAAACCGTCGTCTTTTCGCAAAACTTAAGTTTCACTTGGGAAGAAATTCAAGTGTTACAATGCCAATGGACTTATACACAAGTATTCGTGAATTACCGATTGCCGAAGATCGTTCCGAATATGTGAAGAAACGAATTGCGAGTTGGGAAGGATATTTACGTATTCAGGAAAAGAATGCTGATGTTGCCGATATTACAACGCCATTTTCGAACGTTCGTTTTAATGATGATTTTAGTAAGTTGACGATTGTTTGCAAAGACTTGAAAAGCAATGATTGGAAAACGATTAGAGGATTTAGTGCAAAGATGAAAGGTTCTTCGGATGACATTGGAAACGTAACAAATGTGAATAAGTCAAAACAAACTATAGAAATTGAATTGAGTCGTAAATACCAGGATCTCCTTAGACGAAATGAGTGGCAGCCAAAAGCATTTAAAGAAATTGTGTTTAGTAATTTTGCCGAACTAAGCCAAGTGAAAAGACTCAGAAAAGGGTTCAAAGATTTAGAAGATGGTCTTGCAGCGAACGCGAATTTAGAAAGAATTCTTTTCGAAGAACGACCAACTGTACGGATTTCCAAAACGAAAAAGGACCTTGAATTCCATAATGAGTTAAACACCTTCCAAAAGGAAGCGGTCACGGGCGCTATGACATCGAATGATTTGTATGTAATCCAAGGACCACCGGGTACTGGTAAAACAACAGTTATTTCTGAAATATGCCATCAAAATGTAAAAGCTGGTCTACGTACTCTTGTAGCTTCTCAGGCGAATTTGGCTGTTGACAACGCACTAGGTAGATTACTATCCCATCAAGACATACGAATCCTACGGTACGGACGTACGGAAAGTATCGAAGAAGAGGGAAAGAAATTCATCGAGGAAAACGTTGCGTTAAATTGGAAGAGCCAAACAATAGATGCTGTAAAAGATCAACTGGGGAATCATTTGAAAAAAGAACAACAACTTAAAATCGAACTGGATAAAAGTAACGAGCAATTACTTGTTCTCGAAACTGAACTAGCCACTCTTGATGAAAAAATAAGAGAAAAAGAACTCGTGAAAATTGAATATCAGGGATACTCTGAAAAAATACATAAATGTAATGAAAAATTAGCATATACAAAAATTGAGCATGAAGAGTTAGTAAACATTCATACTAAATTGAGCAATAATACAAGTGAATTATGTACTGAAATCGCTGAAATGGATCGATTCTTGCAAGTTGAGAGCATAAGCGCAGAGAAAATAACGAAAATGGAAACCTTAGAGAAAGAACTAGTACTATTAAAAGAATTTATAAGCCATTATGAAACAATAGAACTGATTAAAAGTGAAGAAGTTTTGCTTGAAAAACTCAAAATAGATATTGAATTAAAACAAGTGAAAATGAAGCGAATGCAGGATCTAGTAATAGAAACTCAGCCAATCACAAAATTGAATAATTTAGAAAGAAGTTTGAATACTGCTGAAATAATGCTTCCTTTTGAATTGAGACGGAAAATAACAATTCTCAATGAATTGATTAATGTCCTGAAATCCACGGTAGTACAGGATACTTATACTGACTGGAAATCCTTAATAAACCGACTTGAGATTGCGATTGAAAAGATTGGTATTGTATTAAAAAAGAATGGTTTCATTAAACAGCCGGTCAGAAATAAAGGGAATTCGAAACCAAGTACAGCTAAAGAAATCCACGTGCTCATTGATCGAGTAGGAGGTTTTTTAATTGATGATTCTGTGAAACGATTTCTTGAGTCTAGAAACTATTCCCCTGAAAAATATGAATATCTTGAAAAACTGAGCATTGCACTTGAAGTATTAATAGAGAAACTAAATTATTCACAAAGTAAAATTGAAAATGTCGAGAATTCAAAACATATGTACACAATGATTAAAAAAGAAGTTACAGCATTTTTAGAACACTCTATATTTAATATGAGAACGGATGTAAATGAGCATCGAATTGTTATAAAAGGCCATGAGCTCATACTGAGTAATCTTCAACAAAAAACCTCTGCATTTGGTACTGTTAAAGAAATTCCGGCAATTGCTTCTGCTATCGATGAGTTGGCTAGAAAAAAGGAAATGCATTCTAATTATGTAACAGCTAAGAAAGAATTTGAAGAACGCTCACTTCATGTACAAAAGAAAAAGTTGGAAAACGAATATGTACTTATCTTGCTAGAAGACACCACTTTGAAAATGCATGATGTAAACGAGAAGATAAAAGGAATACAGTTGGAAGTTCTTGAACTGGAAGGAATCGGAGTTGTTTTGGCTAATTTGTTAGAACAGAACCCCGAAGACCTTCGTGAAGAGGTGTCGGCACGTTATTTTAAACAATTGAATTCCATTGAAAAGATACAAATTGAAAAAAAACGATTACCAGCGATGCAATTATTGCAACAAGAATGGTTGGATTTACTTATGGAAGCAAACGCATATGATTTAGATGAAATTCGTAAAATGTATGTACGACATGCGAACGTAATTGGAACAACCTGTGTGGCGTCCGCAAGACGTGATTTCATGGAAGAGTATCCTACCTTTGATGTAGTCATTATCGACGAAGTATCAAAAGCAACACCCCCAGAATTGCTTCTACCGATGTTAAAAGGGAAAAAGATTATTCTAGTTGGAGATCATCACCAATTACCACCATTAGTTGGACAAGAAACGCTAGAAGAGTTTCTCGTGGAAATAGACAGCCATGAAGAGAAAAATGAGTTGGAAAAGTTGCTGAAGGAATCGCTTTTTGAACGTCTTTTCAGAACACTACCAAAGCAAAATAAAACAATGCTCGGAATTCAATACAGAATGCATGAAAGCATTATGCAGACGATAACACCTTTCTATGAGGAAGCCAATTATAGCTTGAAGTGTGGCTTAATGGATTCAAATGCTTCGAGGGACCACTTACTATCATCACGTTTTGTGAATAGAAAAAACCATGTTCTTTGGTTTGATATGCCAAATGAACAAAACTATTTTGAAGACAAAGTAAAGGGTGGAACAAGTCGGTTCAATCAATCTGAATTAAAAATGATTAAAGACCTTCTATTGGATTTGAATGTGGCAACGGGAAAACTTAAAATCGATGGCCAGATGGAGCCAGACGCCAAAAAAAGTGTAGGTGTAATTAGCTTTTACGGTGAACAAGTAAAGCGGATAAATCGGTTAATAGATCAGGAATTGATGCCTGAACATTTGCATTGTAGAACCGGTTCAGTGGACAAATTTCAAGGAATGGAAATGGATATTATTATTTTAAGTTTTGTGCGTAACCACAAGGATAATGGTGGGGATATTGGATTTGCGAAAGATTATAGAAGACTCAATGTCGCTTTATCGCGTGCACGAGAGCTGCTTATGATTGTAGGAAGTTCAGAAATGTTCACTTTGCGAGTCAAAGATGCTAATTCTAAAGAAATGTATGGGAGATTACTCGAGCATATTAAAAGAGAGAATGGCTTCAGAGATTCGAAGGGAAATATACTTATGCAAGTAAGTGAGGAAGTGTAGAAATGGAAGATATAAAAAAACAACTTACAAAGGAATTACTTCAAGATATCAATGTGGAAATCGTGGATACACTTTCGTGGAGCTTGCCTGTTCATTCCGTAATGATTGAATACAAAACTGTGATGCGGACAAAAATGGATATTCTTATGAAAATGATGCTGATCACATTCAAAAAAGAGCAGATTTCTTCTATTGATGAGATAGGTGCAATACTTCTCGTTGAACCGCTTTTCATTGACGATTTAGTTTCAAAAATGCGAAGTGCCCATTTGATTGAAAAAAAGAAAGACTTTTTCACGTTGACAATTGAGGGAATACAACAACTTGAAACTGGTGTTTTTTTACATGAACCAAAAAATGATTCTAAAAAAATGGTATATAGTCCATGTCATCAGTCTTTTTTAAAAGAAAACACCAATAGTACTTCTTATATTGAAGAAGAAATGTATCGATATAGTAAAGAATTCGATGATTGGAATGTAGTTTCGATTAAAGAAGATGTTTTACTAAACGCACTAAGATTAATGGGTGCGGAATCAAATGAAGAAAATATTCAAGTAGTTATCTCCGAAATTGTAACGGTATATCAAATACAGCGTGACCTAGTGCCCTGTATTGAAATCAGACTATACAATGAAGTGGAAGATATTTTCTATGTGCGAGTTTGGAATACATTGTTGGGCTACTGGGATGAAACAGTAGAAGCGTTATTAAATGAAAAAGAACTAAAAACGTGGAGAGAAAAGTATTTACGAGGGAATACTGTTTAACTGTAAAATCCACTCGTTAATAAAACTCCGTCACCTATAAAAATAGGCTGACGGAGTTTTATTCATTTTACAGGAATGTTCGTTGTTTTTGCATTGTCTACAAATTGTTTAATATATCGCATTATAAGTATTTCTGCTTCTTCCAATTGATAGTCTAATCGGTTGTTTAATATATTTGTTAGCATTCCTTGCCATATTAAAATTGTGATTTCATTAAGATCGTCTACTTGGTTTTCACTAATTTGGCCTTCCTTGGCCGCAGATTGCAAAATGGATTTACCTCGCTTGGTCATATTCCGTTCGATTAAAATCGGCTTCAAATCTTCAGGTATGTTAATTAACTCCGCGGGATATACTTCATAATACTTTTTAATAAGCTCGTCGGGCTGATCCCCAAGATCCATAATGAAAACTGCGTGGAAAACATCGGGCTGTTGGAGAGAATGCTTGCAGAAGCATTCCCATGCAAGAATGTATTTATTTAAAGGAGTTTTTCCTTTATCCATATATACAGCTACATCAACAGTATATTCTTTTAAAAGTTTCATAGATGCGAAAAAAATTAGATGAGATAATTCGGAAAAGTAATTATAAATTGTAGCACTGTTATAACCCGCGCGATCAGCAACTTTTCGTATGGTTACGTGTTCCATGCCTTCTTCTTTGATAATTCCAACTGTAGCATCAATAAAATATTTCCACATACGACTTTTTTGGATTTTCTTGTTGCCCAATTTCAACACTCCTTCAATTAATAATACGATATGAATTATAACTTTTGGATTGTTCTACATTTATCTATGTGTTACTATTATCAATATAATTAGTAATCATGATTACTAAACTAACACTGATTATAAAATGCCGCAACTGCATAAGTCCTATTTATATAAATCTTATTAGATTCGTATGAAATTTGAGAAGATAGGAAAGCTAACAAGTAAGTTTTCTTATGAAATCTCCTAGGTCGCTAATTTTATTATGCAATGCGGATATATGTTTTTATAATCAAAGAGTATGAAAAGGGGGAGAAATATGGGGAAAGTACAAATTGATAAATTTGTTTTTTGGGCATCGATTGTTGTAATAGCTGCTGCAACAGTGTTATTAGTAGTAAACCAGGCGACTGCACAGCCGTATTTAGATAAAATAATGACGTCGATTACTTATAAAATGGATTGGGCATTTCAATTCTTAACAATAGGACTGTTTGTAATACTTCTGTGGATTGCATTTAGTCGCTATGGGAAAATTAAATTAGGTGAAGGAAAACCCGAGTTTTCCACATTTAGTTGGGGCACGATGTTGTTCACGGCAGGCATGGGTACAAGTATTATGTATTGGTCAATGTTAGAACCGATTTTCTATTTCATGGGACCGCCTTTCGGAATTGAACCTGAAAGTAACGAAGCTGCAGAGTGGGCATTAACATATGGCTTATTTCATTGGGGAATATCCGCTTGGTCGCTTTATGCATTCCCTACGGTTGTCATTGCATACTCGTATTTTGTGAGGAAGCGCCCTTCGTTAAAATTGAGTACCGCACTAAGTGGTGCACTCGGTAAATATGCCGATGGATGGGTAGCAAAATTAATTGATGTGTTAGTCATTTGGAGTTTGGTCGGTGGTCTTGGTACGTCACTTGGATTAGGCGTTCCAATGGTTTCCGCAGTTGTCGGCAGCATTTTTGGTTTACAACAATCGCTCATGCTTGATGCGATTATTGTAATGAGTATTACAGTTATTTATTCTGCAAGTGCGTATATGGGACTACATAAAGGGATTAAGCGACTAAGTGACATAAATGTTTTTCTTGCATTAGCTTTAGCAATTTTCGTATTCATTGCAGGACCGACATTGTTTATATTGACGTACTTTTCCAATAGCTTTGGTTTGATGATTCAAAACTTTGCATTTATGAGTTTTTACACAGATCCAATTGGTAAGGGTGGATTTCCACAAGCTTGGACTGTGTTTTACTGGGCTTGGTTTGCAGCTACGGCTCCGTTTATGGGGTTGTTTGTTGCACGGATTTCAAAAGGGCGAACACTACGCGAATTGATAACCCATATGTTGTTGTGGGGTTCGATTGGTGGCTGGATTTATTTTGCAGTATTCGGTGGATATACGATGAATTTGCAATTGAATGATATTCTTCCCGTAAAAGATATTTTAAATGACAGCGGTGGCCCTGCAACGATTGTTGAGATATTAAAAACATTACCAATGAGCTACATTGTTTTACCATTCTTCGTTTTTCTGGCAATTATCTTTTTGTCAACTTCACTCGATTCCGCGACCTATATTCTCGCTGCAATTGCTACGAAGGAATTGAACGAAGGACAGGAACCTGCGAGATGGCATCGTATGGTATGGGGTGCGATTTTAGCGATACTCTCCCTTACCTTACTATTCGTAGGAGGTTTAAGGGTAATCCAAACTTCAGCAGTTATTGTTTCCGTACCGATTTTCATCATTTATATTCTGTTAATCATTTCGTTCTTTAGATGGTTAAAACAGGATTTCCCGAAACAATAAAGTGAATTGTAATTTTAAAGTATTGATTTTTCATGAATATTAATGGAGGTAATTATATGGTTTTCAACGTGCGCGAATCAAACAGATCAATTAAAACAAAGTTTCCAAGAGAGGTTCAGGAAATTGAACATGTTTGGATTCCGATGTCGGATGGGACAAGACTTTCAGCTCGTATTTGGCTCCCGGTAGATGCAGAAGCACATCCAGTACCTGCTATTTTGGAATATCTTCCTTATCGCAAAAACGATTTTACTGCACTACGAGACTCGATTCGTCATCCGTATTTTGCGGGTCACGGCTATGCGAGTATTCGTGTGGACATGCGTGGATGCGGTGATTCAGACGGTATTTTGGCAGATGAATATTTAAAGTTGGAGCACGATGATGGTCTTGAAGTATTATCTTGGATTGCTGAGCAATCATGGTTTACTGGTGGAATTGGTATGATTGGAAAGTCGTGGGGTGGATTTAACGGCCTACAAATTGCGGCACGCCGTCATCCCGAACTTAAAGCGATTATCACACTTATGTCTACGGACGACCGTTATGCAGATGACGTTCATTATAAAGGTGGAACACTTCTTGCCTCTGATATGCTTTGGTGGGGTTCCACAATGCTTGCGTACAACGGACGACCAGCAGACCCTGAAATTGTTGGAGATGCTTGGAGAAAGAGTTGGTTGGAACGTTTAGAAACACCACCATTCGTTGAGGAATGGGTAAATCACCAACGACGAGACGAATATTGGAAACACGGTTCTGTCGCTGAAAATTATGATGATATCGATATTCCAGTTTATGCGGTAGGCGGATGGGCTGACGGTTATACAAATGCGATTCCCCGACTACTTGAAGGTTTAAAGGGTCCTCGTAAAGGATTGATTGGACCTTGGGCACACGAATATCCAGAAGTAGCTGTTCCAGGTCCGCAAATTGGATTTTTACAAGAATGCTTACGTTGGTGGGATCACTGGTTAAAAGACATTGATACAGGCATTATGGAAGAACCAATGCTTCGTGCTTGGGTAAATGACAGCGTGCCGCCTAAAACGGATTATGCAATACGTCCAGGTCATTGGGTTGCTGAAAATGAGTGGCCTCCTGAAGTGGATACACGAAAACAGTATTATTTGAGCAACAATCAATTAAATGAAAAGCAGGTTTCGGAAGAAGCGATTATCGTTTCAAGTATTCAAGAACATGGTCTTTACTCAGGCGTTTTCTGCCCGTTTGGACAACCGGGAGACCTTCCCTCAGATCAGCGTATTGAAAATGGTTTGTCTGTAGTTTTCACTTCGGAACCGGTAAATGAATCAGTAGAAATTCTTGGTTTTCCTGAGTTCACGGTTGAGGTTGCATCAGACCAAAGGAATGCATTAATTGCAGTACGTCTTAATGACGTTGCGCCAGATGGTTCTTCAACTCGTGTCACATGGGGAGTGTTGAATTTAACACACCGCAACAGTCATGAGCACCCCGAATATTTGGAACCTGGTGAAAAATATACCGTAACGGTGCAAATGAATGCGATTGGCCATACTTTGCCTGCGGGACATTGTTGGCAATTAGCGGTTTCTCCAACATACTGGCCACACGCATGGCCGTCTCCTGTGCCAGTAACTTTGACAGTTTTCACAAATGAAAAAACGTTTCTCTCTTTACCAATCCGAGAAGCGAAAGCAATCGATCAAGAACTAAAACCGTTCCAGCATCCTGAAACAGCTGCTGTAATGGAAAGAGAGATATTACGCGAGGCGAACCGGACAAGGGAAATCAGACATAATACAATTACAAACGTATGGACACTGGATGACTTCTCTGATGAGGGTGCAAGAATGTTGCCTTCCAACGGAATCGAATATGGCAGCACGAATCGCAATATCTATACAATTGCAGAAGGTGATCCATTGTCTGCCAAAGTACAATGTGATTGGACATTGACATTGGGTCGTGGTGAATGGCAAACGAGTTTGGAAAGCGTCAGCATCATGACTGCTGATGAAGATCAGTTTTATCTAACAAATCATCTGATTGCTTATGAAGGTAATAAAGAAGTATTCAATAAAGTATGGAAAAAGGAAATACCAAGAGACTTCATTTAAAAAATTTAACGAGAATCGAGTGAATTAGCCCCATGCTCACAATGCTTTTGACCATCATCGTAATAAATATCATTTATGTTTCTTTGTTCACATTGCGTGTAATCCTAGTTATTAAAGGATATCGAGTAGTCGCATCTTTTCTGTCGATGGGAGAAGTATTTGTATATCTTATGGGGTTGACAATTGTCCTAGACAATTTGGATAAACCTATTAATATAGCGGCATATTGTTTAGGTTGGGGAATGGGTGTCTTTCTTGGAAGTAAAATTGAGGCGCGTTTGGCACTTGGATATATAGTCTTTGACGTAGTCGTAGATTCACTAGAAATCGAAATACCGATGAAAATTCGACAACAAGGATACGGTGTTACATCATGGGTAGCCGATGGGAAAGACGGTCAAAGGTTGGTTATTAAAATATTGGCTAAAAGACATTACGAGAAGAAGCTAAGAGATCTAGTCATCTCATTATCACCCAAGGCGTTCATTATTTCCTATGAGCCGAACAAGATGAACGGCGGATTTTTACTTAAAAATCTTAACCCGGTACAAAATTAGCTATTATACGCATAAAGGTTTAATATTAGTTGGTAACATTATAAAATGATTGTGAGGTAGTTAGTATGGCTTTATTAAAAGATTTATTTATAGGGTTATCTCAAAACCAAATCCTAAACAGTGCAGCTAAAAAGTATGGTTTAAAATTAGGTGCACAAAATGTTGTCGCGGGTACTAATGTCGAAGAAACAATTCAAAGCATTAAAGAATTGAATGCACATGGAATTTCTTGTACGGTCGATAATTTAGGCGAATTTGTTTTTGAAAGAGTGGAAGCAACTAAAGCAAAAGAACAGATTCTAGAAGTGGTTGAAGCAATTCATACGCATGAAGTAGATGCACATATATCCTTAAAACCATCTCAATTAGGTCTGGATATTGACTATGATTTTTGTTTGGAAAATTTAAGGGAAATCGTAGCTAAAGCAAGTAACTATGATATATTCATTAACTTCGACATGGAGGATTACAACCGTTTACAATCTTCGTTTGATCTTTTAGAGACGCTATCTGAAGAATATTCGAATATCGGTACTGTAATCCAAGCTTATTTCTTTAGAGCGGAAGAGGATATTCAAAAATATAAAAATTATCGCTTACGTATTGTTAAAGGTGCGTATAAAGAGTCCGAAGAATTTGCATATCAAAACAAGAAAGACATTGATGAGAACTATATTAAACTTATCGAATGGAATCTGTTAAACGGCAAATTCACATCTATAGCAACTCATGATCACGTGGTTATTAACCATGTTAAAGAATTTGTGAAAGTAAACAACATTTCAAATGATAAATTTGAATTCCAAATGTTGTATGGTTTTAGAACAGATATGCAACTGAGTTTAGCAAAAGAAGGGTACAATTTCTGTACATACGTTCCATTCGGTGACGACTGGTACGGATACTTCATGCGCCGTCTCGCTGAAAGACCACAAAACTTAAACCTTGTTGTTAAACAAGTTTTCACTAAGAAAACAAACACGATTATTGGTCTTTCTGCAGCTGCATTTTTGTTGGGAAGAATCTCGAAGAAAAAGTAAGTTATTAATAGATTAGAAAAGACATCTTGAAACAAAAAAGTCTTGGCTCAAACGAAGATTCAACATTCGTTTAAGTCAAGACTTTTTGTTGTTTTCATATGCTTAAAACTTTAGAGTCGCGTGCGTATTTTAGATACACCACAAAAAAGAGTGCTGCACTGACCAAGCGTAGACTTGAATTGATATACATTGCCGCTTCCACACCAAATGACTCGAGCATCCAAATACCAATTTGTGGTGCGATGAAGGCCACTATAGCCAGTAAGACATTATAGGTGGTAATGCAATATGTGCGTGAAGTTTCAGGAGACTGTTCAAGTAATAAGTTGAACAGCAGCAATACGACACCCGCTAAGAAAAACCCGGAAGTTGATTGCACAAATGTTATATAATATAAGTTCGTTGAGAGCACTGTTAAAAAAGGTGTGGTTGCCATCCCGAGTGCCGCCCATACAAATACGAGTACATTTGATTTGCGTTCTGCCCATTTTTTCCAAAGTGGAAAACCGATGATTTGCATTAACATACTCCCAACAGAAAACATGCTAATCCAAAAAATTGTTGCTCCAAGAACTCGTACATGATAAATATTAAAAATGCCCCACGCCATTTGCCAAGTGAAATTAAAGAAGAGTGCTCCAACTAAAAACCATACATAGCGGGAGTTTTTAAAAATAGACCAATCCATCATTTTTTTCTTTTTTAACTCATCGGTTTTTACCGTTTCATCTTCTTTGTGTTTCATCAATAAGAATACTTCCACCAAACCAAAGAAAAATGCCGCTCCAAATAACAATTGGTAGGCAAAAACGTTTTCAGATGAATTCTTCATTACTATACCAATGAATAAGGTCGATACGAGACCAACCATTGTCAATAACCGATTTCGATCGCTAAAAAATGCGCCTCGTCTTGAATCAGGAATTAACCCGCTAATAAGTGTCTGCCATCCAATATTTGCAACCGTATTGGGCATGCTCATCAAAGCAATAACGACAAGAAATGCCCAAGCCCGAAAAGGTCCAGTAGGCAAGTAAACGAGCGTAATAATTAGGATAAACATTAAACGTGCGAGTAAGACCGAGAATGCGACAAGTTTCTTTTGTGCATAGGCTCTGTTTAACAGGATTGCAGCTGGAATTGTCATAAGCAACGCCATAAGTGGGGGCAAGGAGCTGATTAATCCGACTTGATAGTTTGTCGCACCTAGAATGGTAATTGCAAAGATCGGAAAAAAGTTATTTGAGAAATTTAACGCAATGGTCGATGCCATTCCATGGGATATACTGACTCTTTCATTATAAGGACGCATAGAATCTCCACACTTTATTATATTTTAGAACCTTTATAATAAATTATAGACTTGTATGTTGGAAATACAAGTCCTTTGGGAAACGAAAGTTTTCGGCACCTAAACATCTTGATGCCTACGGGGTATAATTACCAATTGAATAAAATCGGCTTAATATGCTATACTAAAAAGAACGCACGTTCTCTTTTTGGAGGGATGTTAATGTACGAGCATTTACCGGTTCGACAAATGGTATGTCTAGACATGAGAAGTTTTTATGCGAGTTGTGCAGCTGCAATTGAAGGGCTCGATATTATGGATACACCGATTGCAATTATTGGGGATAAAAAACGGAAAGGGGGAATCGTTCTTGCCGCATCGCCTCGTTTAAAAAAAGAATTTGGTGTACAAACCGGTATGCGCCTTTTTGAGATACCGGATGATCCGACGATTCATTTGATTGAGCCAAAGATGGCGTTTTATATAAAAGTGTCGATGGAAATTGCCCGTCTTTTGAATCGTTACGTTCCGAAAGAAGCCATTCATGTATATAGCATCGATGAAAGCTTCATTGATCTTGGTGGAACTGAAAGGCTTTGGGGCCCCTTAATAGAAACTGTGAAACAGATACAAGATGATCTTACGAATCAATTTCAACTACGTTCAGCATGTGGAGTCGGTCCCAATATGTTGCTGTCTAAATTAGCACTAGATATTGAAGCAAAAAAGACGGGCATTGCACACTGGACATATGAATCTGTACCCGAAAAATTGTGGCCAATTGCTCCACTAAGCCGAATGTGGGGTATAGGAGGTCGTACGGAAAAAACGCTTAATAATATGGGGATATTTTCAGTAGGTGATCTTGCACGAACCCCCCTTGTAAGCCTTGAAAAAAAGTTTGGAATTATGGGGAATCAGTTGTATTACCACGCGCACGGCATTGATTTGTCTGATATGGGAGCACCCCTGATCGAAGGGCAGGTAAGTTACGGCAAGGGTCAAGTTTTACACAGTGATTACACAACGCGGAAAGATGTTCTTACAGTTATACTTGAAATGTGTGAAGACGTTGCAAGGAGAGCTAGGGAGGCAGACAGAGCAGGTCGTACAATTCATTTGTCCGTTGCGTATTCAAAGCATGCGCTTGGTGGAGGTTTCGGTCGGTCACAATCTATAAGTGAAGCAACGAATGAGACAATGGAAATCTATAAGACATCTACTCAGTTATTCGATAAGTTTCATGATGGTCGTCCCGTTCGTCGTCTTTCGGTGAGTCTCACGAATTTAGAGGAAGAACATTCTATGCAACTTAGTCTGTTTGATGAGCATAAATGGCGTAACAGAAAGCTTGGAGCTACTATGGATTCGCTTAGAACTAAGTATGGTTCTACAGCAGTTTTACGTGCAGTTTCTTATACTAAGGCTGGAACAGCAGTAGAACGAGCGAAGTTAATTGGCGGACATTATAAGTGAGGGATTGAAGATTAGTTTTTTAAAACCTCTTTTTTAAGCAGTTAAATCTAACAACAATAATGCGAAGCATATGAAAGAGGTCCTCATGTGCTTCGCAATTGAATTCAAATTAAAGAGCTTTCCACTATTCCTTCAAACCAATTACGCGAATTCTTTTGTAATCCGCCAGCCAAATTCCATCCTTATATAGAGTGTTTTTTAAATTAGTCTCTACTCGCGATACTATGGTGCCGATTAATTTTTCATTAAGACCTTCAAAAATTCGGCTTCCAAACATTTCAATCCAATTTTTCATTCCATTTTCACCGTCAAGTGGAGTCAAGCGATCAAAGTGTTGTGCAAATGTAACTCTAAAACCAGCCTTTTCCATTAAGGAAGCATACTCACCGATACTTGGAAAATACCAAGGAAAGTTTTCCGCCTTAAACTCTAATCCTGCTTCTGTATATTGCAGAATAATTTCATCTGTTATCATTTGTACATTACCTTTTCCGCCAAATTCCGCTACAAATCTACCATTCGTTTTCAAACTTCTATAAATAGAACTTAATGCTTCTTCGGGTTGTTTTATCCAGTGCAGTGTGGCATTGGAAAATACTGCATCAAACTCATCTTTATAACCTAAACATATGGCGTCTCCAACCGTGAATTTTATTTCTGGATATTTACTTATTGCTTGTCCCACCATATTTTCAGATTGATCTACACCTACAACATCCGCTCCATCAGCAAATATTCTGTTAGCCAAATCTCCAGTCCCACAGCCAAGGTCAAGAACTTTCTCGCCTTCTTTTGGAGCTAACAATTCAATAAGATCATTTCCATAATTCGAAATAAAAGAATGTTTTGCATCATATAAGTTTGCATTCCAGCTATCCTTCGCGCTTTTCATATTGAATCTCCCCTTTTTAATTAAGTGCACTAAACTGATTGTGTACAATATGAATGGTACCAAACTTACAGATAATTACTAGCAGAACGTATAAACGGACAACCCATTTATGGAGGATTGTATATGTCGAAATTACTTCGAAATTCGAATAACTTGAAACACGAAGCTTTTCTAATGAATGGATATTTGTTAAACTAATCAAGGGTTAAGTTTGTATAGATTTAGGGGGAGTCATGTGAAGGTTTTAGTACAGCTCGGTTGGTTTTTTAAACAAAGAAAGAAACAATATGCTTTCGGAATAGGTGTACTTGTTTTTGTTTCGTTGCTACAATTGCTACCACCAAAGATTATGGGAATTATAATTGATGATATTACAGAAGGATCCTTAACTGCCACGGCTTTAACAAAGTGGCTCGTTATACTTGGTGTTGCTGGAGTTTTGATGTATATTGCACGGTATTTCTGGAGAGTGATGATTTTCGGATCGGCTGTTCTTTTATCAAGAACTATGCGCGAGAAATTATTCCATCACTTTACGCGAATGTCTCCTTCTTTTTATCAAAAAAGACGGGTTGGGAACTTAATGGCCCATGCAACGAATGACATTAATGCCGTACAACAAACAGCGGGTATGGGAATCTTAACCCTGGTTGATTCAATTGCAACGGGCGGTTTTGTTATTTTAATGATGGCTCTAACAATTAGCTGGAAATTGACATTGATTGCACTTATTCCTATACCGTTTATGATTTTACTTACAAGTTACTATGGTAGATTATTGCAACGTCGATTTCGCTTTTCCCAGGAGGCCTTTTCTAATTTAAATGATAAGACTCAGGAAAGTATATCAGGTATTAAAGTAATTAAAACATTTGGTCAGGAAAAAGAAGACATTGATGATTTCACGAATCTATCTACAGATATTGTAAATAAAAATATGCGTGTAGCGAAAGTGGATGCACTCTTCGATCCAACTATTACAGGGATTTTTGCAATCTCTTATTTTCTTTCATTTTATTTTGGAACGAAGTTTATTATTTCTGGGGATATGTCGATTGGGGATATGGTGGCATTTAGTACATACTTAGGACTTCTTGTATGGCCTATGCTTGCGTTTGGTTTTCTGTTCAATATTGTAGAGCGAGGAAACGCATCTTATAATCGAATTCTAGAACTTCTCTCTGTTGCACCTGAAATTATGGATATCCCGGGTGCTGTCGATGCTAGGCCAGAAGGTGATTTACATTTCGATGTGGATGAATTCAAGTTCCCTGATGATGGGCGAGCCGCGCTGCGTAATGTCCATTTCACATTGAAACGCGGAGAAACGATTGGAATTGTTGGGAAAACAGGATCAGGTAAAACGGCGATTTTAAAATTACTTCTAAGAGAGTTTGAAGGATATAAAGGAACCATTCTTTACGGTGGTAAACCAATCAACGAATATAAACAGCAACGTTTGAGAGAAGCGATTGGTTATGTGCCGCAAGATCATTTTCTTTTTTCAACAACAATTGCAGAAAACATCGCTTTCATCAATCCTAGAATAGCTACTGAGAAAATTCATGAAGCAGCATCTTTAGCACATATTCATGAAGATATATTAGGGTTTTCGGATGGATATCGTACAATCGTTGGTGAACGGGGTGTTTCTCTTTCAGGCGGTCAGAAACAGCGTATATCTATTGCTCGTGCATTAATAATGAAACCGGAACTATTAATTTTGGATGATTCCTTATCTGCTGTTGACGCAAAAACAGAGGAAGCGATTTTAAATTCTTTAAAAGAAACACGAACGGGCGAGACAACAATTATTACTTCTCACCGTTTAAGTGCGATCCAACATGCACATAAAATTATAGTTATGCATGAAGGTACAATCGTCGAGAGTGGAACACATGATGAATTAATTGAGCTAGACGGGCTCTATAATGAAATGTATGATTTGCAACAATTAGAAGTACTCGTTGAACAAGGAGGGGATGCATGATGCAACCGGAAAAACAACCAAAACTAACAATGAAAGACCAATGGGTTGTCTTGAAAAGGCTGTTACATTATACATTGCCTCATAAGAAGAGTATTTCGTTCGCATTAGTGTTATTGCTCATGACGATTACGGGGACAATAATAGGGCCTTTAATCATTCAAACGTTTATTGATGACTATTTAATACCGTTACGTTTTCCTGAAAAAGAAGTGCTGATAATTGCACTTAGTTATGTCGGAATTCAAGTATTTATTGTCGGTGTGTCTTATTTTCAATTACTGCGTTTTCAGGAGATTGCATTAAAGATTATTCAACAAATGCGTATCGATGTTTTTACAAAAGTTCAAGGACTTGGTATGCGTTATTTTGACAAAACACCTGCGGGTAGTATTGTTTCACGAGTGACGAATGATACGGAAGCGATTAAGGAAATGTTCGTTAGTGTTATCGTTACTTTTCTACAAGCTATTTTTGTTCTGTTTGGTGTTTACATCACACTGTTTACACTAAATGCAAAGTTAGCCCTTTATGCCTTATTGTTACTGCCGATTTTCCTGACCATTATAACTGTTTATAGAAGATATAGTTCCGATTTCTATCAGGATATTCGCGAACGTTTAAGTCAATTAAATGCGAAGATTGCTGAGTCGTTATCCGGAATGGGTATGATTCAAGCTTTCAGACAAGAAGATCGTTTGGAAACTGAGTTCGATGATATAAACGAGAAACATTATAAAGCAGGAATTCGAAATATTAAATTTGATGGACTTTTATTAGGCCCTGCAATTGACCTTGTTTATGCTGGAGCTTTCGTTGTTGTGCTCGGATATTTTGGATTTATGTCACTTGAGAGCTCGATAGAAGTTGGTGTGTTGTATGCATTTACGACGTTACTCTCTCGTTTGTTTCAACCGATCCAACAGGTTATGCAGCGTCTATCTATTTTTCAACAGGCGATTGTTGCGTCTTCACGAGTTTTTCAATTAATGGATGATACGGATATGGAACCAGACCAAAATGAGATTGAAGAAATTGAAATTCAAGATGGGAAAATCGAATTTCGTAATGTCACATTTTCATATGACGGAAGAACAGATGTGTTGAAAAACATATCATTCACAGCAAATGCTGGAGAAACAGTAGCACTTGTCGGACATACGGGAAGCGGTAAGAGTTCAATTATTAATTTACTCATGCGTTTTTATGAATATGAGCAAGGGGAAATACTAATTGATGATGTATCACTCAAGTCGTATCCAAAAACAGAGTTGCGAAAGAAGACTGGGCTTGTTCTTCAGGATCCGTTCCTTTTCTATGGTGATATTGAGAGCAATATTCGATTACATGATAAAAGCATGTCTCAAGAGGAAGTAATTGCGGCAGCGGAGTTTGTTCAGGCAAATCAATTCATTGAGCAACTTCCGGAGAAATACTTGCAAAAAGTAACTGAAAGAGGGTCGACATTCTCAAGCGGACAACGTCAACTTGTTGCGTTTGCGCGCACCATTGCAACGAACCCTAAAATACTTGTCCTTGATGAAGCGACAGCGAACATTGATACTGAAACAGAAGTCGCAATTCAGTCGAGCCTTGAAAAAATGAGGAAGGGCCGTACGACAATTGCAATTGCACACCGACTAAGCACAATACAAGATTCAGAACTTATACTTGTTCTTCACAAAGGTGAAATTGTAGAACGTGGGACTCATCAGGAACTGCTTTCCCAAAAAGGGCTGTATCATATGATGTATTTGCTTCAAAACAACATTTTAGAAGATGTGATGTAATTTGGAACCGGCTTGCATACACCTAGTAAAGGTTAATGTAAGCCGGTTTTCACTTTTTATTATAAAAGTCATAAAAGTTTCACAGACAGAATAAGCGTATTTTATCGATTCATTTGATACGATTGAAGAAGAAAAGTAAAGGAGAGAAAAATATGGGTGCCGATATTAATGTGTTCATTGCCTTTGGTGCAGGGTTATTAAGTTTTGTTTCACCATGTACTTTACCGCTTTATCCAGCATTTCTTTCATACATAACCGGCATGTCACTTGATGATTTGCAATCCGACTCGAAACGAATGAATAAGACGGGTATGCTTCATACGCTATTCTTTTTAATCGGATTTTCAGTTATTTTCGTCGCACTAGGATTTGCCTCTTCATTTCTAGGAACGTTCTTTTATGAAAACATGGATATCATTAGACAAATAGGTGCGATTTTAATTGTTTTGTTTGGCCTTATGATTACTGGATTATTTACACCGGAGTTTTTATTGAAAGAACGGAAATTACAGTTTAAAAATCGACCAACAGGTTATTTAGGTACATTCTTTATTGGTCTAGCTTTTTCTGCAGGCTGGACGCCTTGTATGGGTCCCATTATTGGGGTTATTATTGCATTAGCAGGTACAAATCCGGGATCCGGGATGCTTTATATGATTTCTTATGTATTAGGATTTGCAATACCTTTTTTCATTCTATCTTTCTTTGTAACGAAAATAGGTGCAATTCGAAAACACAGTGGAACCATTATGAAGGTTGGCGGATACATTATGATTGCTGTAGGTATTCTCTTGTTTTTCGATGGAATGACGTATATCATTAATCTATTGTCTCCATTTTTTGGTGGATTCACAGGATTTTAAGTACGAAATGAGATGAGTAAAATGGAGAAAGTTAACTCTTATGAGATGTGGTTGACAGTTGTAAATCAGCAGAAACCACTTCTTTTATTCGTGAAAACGGATCATTGTTCGGTTTGCGATGGCTTGTTTCCGCAAGTTGCAGCGCTTCAAGTCGATTATCCAATCAGCTTCTATATGGTAAATATAGCCCGGGTACCGGAAATTTCGGGACAACTATCATTGTTTTCTGCTCCGGTCGTTCTTTTGTTTAATAAGGGCAAGGAATATGCACGATTTGCACGTTTTGTTCAGATGTCTGAACTGAAATATCGAATCACAGAGTTGATAGAATGGGGGAAAGATATTGATTGAAGATATTTTTACAAAAATACCCCATACATACTTAATAATAGGGTCAACTGTTTTGGCACTGTTCATGGGAACCCTTGCATTAATTGTTCGATCTAAGGCCGCGAATCGGCCCGTAACTATAAAAAAAATAATTTTACCCCCGCTATTTATGTCAACAGGTGCTTTTATGTTTATTTTTAAAGAATTTCGGGTTCCACCTGTTCAAATTCTAGAAGCGGTTGTTGTTGGAATGTTATTTTCATTAATTTTAATTAAAACGACAAGTTTTGAATTTCGTAACGATGATATTTTTATGAAAAGATCGAAAGCATTTGTGTTTATACTACTTGGATTGCTTATTATTCGACTCATTGGAAAATTGGTTCTTAGTAGTACAATAGATATCGGGGAACTTGGTGGTATGTTCTGGATACTTGCTTTTGGAATGATTGTTCCATGGAGAGTTGTGATGCTCTTGAGATTCAATAAATTGAGTAAAGAAAAAGGTGTTCGCATTTAGTCGCGGACACCTTTTTCTATTGGTTATTAAAATAAATGCTCATATGGTGCAGCATCTAGTTTCATTATAGCTAGTTTTTTTCTTAGGAATTTATGGTCACGTTTTGGTGTTGCTATGATATACCCTCGTATGATTAGGTCTGTATCAATTTTAGTCGCTTTTTCTTCAAGTGCTATTTCACCAATTTTTGCACCAATTTTTTGTTTGGCAACGGGACGAAACAGTTCTGGAACTGGACTACAAAGTTCTTCCAATAGATCCTTCGCTTCTGTATTCCATAAGTGGATGGATTTATCCACATAGTATTCTTGCCAATCTAAAGTTGATTTCCCATCTGCTTTTGGAAACACTTTTAAAAACTTACGAAACATAAAAAATCCACCGATTGCAAATAATCCAACGAGAATAACTACCCAAAACATAATGAACCAAAGAAACCAACCGTTAAGCATTGCATTCACCTCTTCCGCTCTAATCCCATTATAAGAGTAAACAACTAAAAAATCACGGACAAAGTATCCCTTTCCATCTATTTCTTCTATATAAGTAGTGAAGGGGGTGAGAAAATGGCGACAATCAACTTTAAAAACGCAGTAGGACGCATCCATTTCGATGGTGGAATGACAGATGATGGTAAACTCATTCGCAAGTCAAAGAGCTATCGTAATATTGGAGCGGAAACGAGTGCGACGAGCTTGTATAAAGGACTTGAGGAACTTGCAGCACTATCATCTTTACCATTAATCGAAGTAGAGAAAATCGAAACATCAGGTATCATAAATTAATTTAACTTAAAAAGGAGGACTATAAAATGGCGAAAACATTACAATTAAGTTTTGGTACGACTGGAGGCAAAAAAACAACGCTCACTGTAGATGAACCAAGAGCTGATTTGACGACTCTTGAGGTTCACACAGCAATGCAGGAAATAATCGATGCGGATATCTTCAAATTAGAAGGTCATTCTTTTGATGCAGTAATCAGTGCACGAGTTGTTGAACGAATCGTCACCGAATTAATCGAAGGATAAGAAGGAAGCCGACCCAAGCTACTACTAAGAGGTCGGCTTTTCTTATACCCAAAATGTAAGGAGGGAGGAGAAGGCAATGGAACAATGGCTAAATTTGATTCAAGAAATAGGATTTCCGATTTTCGTGTCATTCTATTTATTGCATCGACTTGAAACAAAACTTGTTGCCATCCACGATGTACTCATCTCGATGAGAATGAAGTAAACTTCATTAATACGTCAGTAATACGTCAAAATTCGAATGGCCCTTCGCTTGTTTAGGATGGGCCATTCCTATATGATTAATATATCATAAGATTTCGGGGGAGAAATATGCAAAAATCATTTAAAGTGTTCTACATGCTACTTCTAGTGCTTGTCTTAAGCGCATGTTCAAGTGGCGATTTCAAAGCAGATCATAATTATAAAGTTGCACCATTTGAGTTTACAAATCATCATAATGAAAAAATTTCACTAGATGACTTGAAAGGGAAAGTTTGGTTGGCCCAGTTCGTATTTACAAATTGCGATAGTGTATGCGGCCCAATGATGTTCAATATGGCGAAATTGCAGCATGATCTCATAGACGAAGGTTTAGAAGATTATAAACTTGTTTCATTCAGCGTCGATCCAGATATTGATACACCCGAGATGTTAAATGACTATCTCGAAGTATATGCACCCAATCCAGGTGATGAAGAAATTAAATGGGATGAATCGAAGTGGGAAATGCTAACGGGCTACAAGCAAGCAGAAATTGAGAAACTTGCTATGGATTCCTTTAAAACGATTGTCATTAAGTCACCTGAATCGGACCAAGTTTTTCATGCAGTCCTATATTCATTAGTGAATCAAAAAGGCGAAGTTGTAAAACAATACAACGGAGTAGAAGATGTTCAATTCGAACAAATTGTAAAAGATATGGTAGCGTTAAGTAAGTCTGGTTCTTAAAAACTACAATAGCGAGGGGTGACAGGTATCAGTGAAGAAACGACGTCCAAAAAGAGTATCGGTAAAAACTAAGGCAGTGCTTATTGTACTGCTCATACCTGTCGCTGTTATCGTATTTACACTAAGTACAATCATTTTGGCAAGTATTTATAATACAGATTTTATACGAAAATCGGCAAGTACTTTAATAGACCTATCGGATAGACAAGGGGCAACTCATATACCTGAAAAGTATATTCCGATATATAAAGAGGCGGCTGTTGCTTATGGGATTCCGTGGACACTTCTTGCAGCACATCATCGAATTGAAACAAGGTTTTCCACAATGGATTCACTTATTTCACCAGCTGGCGCGGAAGGTCATATGCAGTTCATGCCTTGTACGTTTGTTGGGTGGTCCTATCCTGGATGTACGGGTTTAGGAAAAGGGGATATACCCGAGTCTGAAAAAACGGATCCAGCCGTCATTGAAAAATATGGTGGTTACGGAGTCGATGGTAACGGAGATGGTATCGCTGACCCCTTTAATATTGAGGACGCCGTGCATAGCGCTGCAAAGTATTTAGCGAATAGTGGAGCAGCCGATGGGAATTATGAGAAAGCAATTTTCAATTACAATCGAAGTGATAAATACGTACAAGATGTCCTCTATTTCTTTAATGAATTTGAGGCAGTCCGCGAGCAGTCTGAAACCTTGGTAGAAAACTAAAAGGATGGATTTCCACATGGAAATCCATCCTTTTTTTATATTTTATTAAGCTTTACGCATCGATTTCATGACCAAACTTACGATAAAGACAAGAATTAGTGCACCAATTAAAGCCGGGAACACATAAAAGTCCGAAACATGCCAACCCCATTGGCCAAGAAGCTTACCACCAATCCAAGCCCCGATGACACCAGCTACAATGTTTCCAATAACACCACCGGGAATATCTTTCCCTAAAATCATTCCTGCAAGCCAACCAATAACTCCACCAACAATTAAAAACCAAATGATACTCATATTCAACATCTCCTTTTATATTTATGATTACGTCCTAGTATTTGAAATAACCTTTATTTCTATACTTTAAACATCATAACCAAATAGTGCCAAAAAAAGACAATGAATTAATGTACAATCGCTGCACCTAAAGTATTTTCAAAATGACGTAGTGCCCATTTATGACCTTCAGGGTCGAAACTTGCGACACCTTGCTCATGGATGACAATTTTAAATCCGCGATTGTAGGCATCTACAGAGGTATGGAGAATGCAAATATCCGTACAAACTCCTACTAGATGAAGTTCGGTAATTTCTCGTTCTCTTAAAAGTAGTTCCAAGTTTGTTCCTGCGAATGCACTGAACCGTGTTTTGTCTATCCACTGTATTTCTTCTTTGCGTTGTTCATATAGTTGTTGAAGTGAGCCGAACAAATCTCTACCTCTTGTCCCGCGGATATTATGTGGTGGAAATTGTTTCGTTTCAGGATGAAATGGATCATCCGCATCATGTACATCTACAGGGAATACAACGAACTGGCCTTCATCCAAATAACTTTTAGTTAAATCGGTTATGTACTCTTCCAAAGCAACGCCGGGTTCTCCGCAGTTAAGAGCCCCCTCCAATGCAACAAAATCAACTGTATAATCAATGACAAGTAGTGCTTTTTTCAATCGTTTCGACTCCTTTATTTTATTTATTCAAGCATGTCACATTGGGGAGAATAACTCAAAGATACAAATTGCCGATATATATTGCCCACTTAGAGATAACGGAATATACTTAAACCTAAGTGTATTACAAATAAAGACGAATATCGTTCCTCTTATTAAACAAACTCGTCAATCAAAAGCAGTTGATGCGCTGAAAACGGATTAATAGAAACGGTTGCTTTTAAAGTACTATCTGAGATTTGTAGAGTAAAACCACGTCTGTCTCGAAAGATAATAAAGTCTTTTGCGAAAAAATGTTCCAATAGGTATAAAAGAGGGTATACACTATGAGACGCTTTCTTCCCCGAGGTTAGTAAAATTCACAGAAGTAGAATATGCAATTCCGTTCAATCGATTTAAGGAATGTATAGAAGAAATTCATACCTTTTTAAATACACATCCATTTTATGTACACTTTCCTATAGAATGCCGTACCACAACCGGTGAAGATGATTTTCTAAGTCCAACACAGAACGAAGACTCAGTCTTTTTAGCTTTTCACATGTATAAGGGGATGGATGATGGTTCTTTATTTAAATGGGTCCACAAACTAATGGCCAAATATGAGGGTAGACCCCATTTTGGAAAGAAAAATGATTTAACGCATGAAAAATTAAAAAATTTGTACCCGAATTTACATCGATTCATGGATATTCGAGAAACATATGTTCCGAACGGTACCTTTAAAAGTGCATATACTCAAAAACTCTTTTTGGGTTAAGCAGGGTTAGTAATTAGTAGGTCATTAGATTAACTTATAGAAGACTATAAAGTTAATGTAATTTACTTATGTGCTTAGGTATTATATGATGGAGTAGAGAAAAGACGTACTTTTATAAGACTTTTCAGTACTTATTTAGAAGGAGGAAATATTTATGACTAAAAGCAACTTACACAACAGCCGTACTTCATTTGAACTTAACGGCAAAACGTATAATTATTATCGCCTAAAAGCTCTTGAGGAAGCAGGCGTCGCAAACGTTTCCAATCTACCTTATTCAATTAAAGTATTACTTGAATCTGTTCTAAGACAACATGATGGTTATGTCATTAACGACAAACATGTAGAGAATCTTGCGAAATGGGGGAAAGACGCAGATAAAGATGCGGAAGTTCCATTCAAACCTGCTCGCGTTATCCTTCAAGACTTTACTGGTGTCCCTGTAGTAGTGGACCTTGCAGCACTTCGTTCAGCAATGGCTAAAATGGGTGGAGATCCAAATAAAATTAATCCTGAAATTCCAGTGGATCTAGTTATTGACCACTCCGTACAAGTTGACCGTTATGGTTCGCCCGATGCTCTTCGTATCAATATGGAACTTGAATTTGAACGGAACGCTGAACGTTACCAGTTCTTAAGCTGGGCACAAAAAGCGTACGACAACTATCGTGCTGTACCACCAGCAACGGGTATTGTTCACCAAGTAAACTTGGAGTATCTTGCACATGTTGTATACGCTGTTGAAAATGCAGACGGTACATTTGAAACGTATCCAGATACACTTGTAGGTACGGATTCTCATACAACCATGATTAACGGTCTTGGAATTCTTGGATGGGGTGTTGGCGGTATTGAAGCGGAAGCCGGAATGCTTGGGCAACCTTCTTACTTCCCAATTCCAGAAGTAATCGGTGTTAAATTAGTTGGGGAACTTCCAAACGGTACAACAGCGACAGACTTAGCACTTAAAGTAACACAAACACTTCGTGCTCATGGCGTTGTTGGTAAATTTGTTGAGTTCTTTGGCCCTGGAGTAGCGAAATTACCACTTGCTGACCGTGCAACAATTAGTAATATGGCACCAGAATATGGTGCAACTTGTGGGTTCTTCCCAGTTGACGAAGAAGCACTTAATTACATGCGTCTAACAGGTCGCGAAGAAGAGCAAATTCAAGTAGTTAAACAATATTTGATTGAAAATGATATGTTCTTCACTGTTGATAATGAGGATCCAACATATACTGAAGTTGTTGAAATTGATTTATCTGTAATTACAGCAAACCTTGCAGGTCCGAAACGTCCACAAGATTTGATACCACTTACAGAAATGCAACGTGAATTCAATGATGCTGTTGTCGCTCCTGAAGGTAACCAAGGTTTTGGTTTATCACCAAAAGAACTTCAAAAAACAGCTAAAATTGAATTTGAAGATGGACGTACAGTTGAAATTAAAACGGGTGATCTTGCTATCGCCGCAATTACATCTTGTACAAATACATCAAACCCATATGTTATGCTAGGTGCTGGACTTGTTGCGAAAAAAGCTGTTGAAAAAGGTTTGGTTCCTCCTGCATATGTTAAAACATCACTTGCACCAGGTTCAAAAGTTGTTACAGGATACTTGGAGGATTCGGGTTTAAATGCTTATCTTGACCAAATCGGATTCAATACAGTAGGTTACGGATGTACAACATGTATCGGTAACTCCGGACCACTTCTTCCTGAGATTGAAAAAGCAATTACTGGAAATGACATGTTAATGTCATCAGTTCTTTCAGGTAACCGTAACTTTGAAGGTCGAATTCATCCACTTGTGAAAGCAAACTATTTGGCTTCTCCGCCACTAGTTGTTGTGTATGCACTTGCCGGAACTGTTGATATCGACTTGGAAAAAGATGCAATTGGTAAAGATAAAAATGGTTTTGACGTATTCATGAAAGATATTTGGCCAACTACAGAAGAAATTAATGAAGCAGTTCAATCTGTGGTTACTCCAGAATTGTTCCGTAAAGAATATGCACGTGTATTCACGGAAAACGATGCTTGGAATGCTATTGAAACAACTGATGATTCATTATATGATTTTGATGAAAACTCAACATATATCCAAAATCCACCGTTCTTTGAAAACCTAGCAACAGAGCCGTCTGATATTCAGCCACTCTCTGGTCTTCGTGTCATCGGTAAATTTGGAGATTCGATTACAACAGATCATATTTCACCTGCAGGTGCGATTGGTAAAGATACACCGGCTGGAAAATACTTGATTGAAAACGGCGTTAATCCTCGCTTCTTCAACTCTTACGGCTCACGTCGTGGAAATCATGAAGTAATGATGCGCGGTACGTTTGCGAATATCCGTATTCGTAACCAAGTTGCAAAAGGTACAGAAGGTGGATTCACAACGTACTGGCCAAACAAAGAAATTATGCCGATTTATGATGCTGCTATGAAGTATCAAGAAGAAGGCACTGGACTTGCTATTATTGCGGGCCAGGATTATGGAATGGGTTCTTCACGTGACTGGGCAGCGAAGGGTACATCTCTCCTAGGCATTAAAACAGTTATCGCTGAAAGCTACGAACGTATTCACCGTTCAAACCTTGTAATGATGGGTGTTCTTCCACTTCAGTTCATGAATGGTGAAGGCGCTGCATCACTTGGTTTAACTGGTGAAGAGGAAATTCAAGTAAATATCGCAGAAGGCGTTAAACCACGCGATATTCTGAAAGTAACAGCAACATCTAAAGATGGTTCTGTGAAAGAATTCGACGTGCTTGCACGTTTTGACTCTGATGTTGACGTTGATTATTACCGTCACGGTGGAATTCTTCAAATGGTTCTTCGTGATAAAATGAAAGCATAATAAGTGTTTTTAAAGGGTGCTCATTCAATTGAGCACCTTTTTTCTGTTGGTTTTACAATTTATGACGTTGGTGGAATCTTTAATAAATATATACTGATCTAAGAATTCTGCTGCTACTCGCTAATTTCCGTTCCGACCGGACGCGTTCCATGGGGCGCTCGTCGAGCCTCCTCGTCGCGAAAATCACGCTCCTGTGGGGTCTCGACATTCGCGCTGATCCCATTGGAGTCGCCGGTCTGCACTCCAATAAGCTGAAGAATGAGGGAGACATAAATTCAATGTATACTACAACTATGCAGCTAATGTTTAGAGACCAGTTTCACCTTTTTTCAAGTAATATGATAAAACCTTAAAAGCTTTAAGCCCTAGAAAACAGCTTTATTTACGATATAATAATGGAAGAATTAAAGGGATTAACAATAAAACTAAAGTTTTAAATCGACTCACTTATGGATGCAGAGTCACCAGAATTGTAAAAAAGTGAATAAGAACAATTGTTAGCTAAAATAGCGTAATCCCATATTTGGGCAATTTCCATATATTTTTCCCTATTTTCAATGTGCAATCTTAGTTGCTTGGAGTGCAAGTCGGCGACTCCAGCGGGATGAAGCGGGACAGTTCTGTAGCAAATAAAAAAATCGAGTATAGCAAGCTAAAATTCTTTACCAACGTCATTTGTCAAAGAACCTTTCTTTTTTACAGCTTTTTCTTAAGTACTTTTGTATAATTGATGAAGGGGTGAATGCTATGTTTATTTGCGAAACAGAAGTTGAAATACGTTATGCAGAGACGGACCAAATGGGTGTTGTCTATCATGCAAATTATTTAGTATGGATGGAAATTGGGCGGACAAAAATTATAAAAGATTTAGGGTATACATACGCACAGCTCGAAGCAGTAGGCTACCTATCGCCTGTAATTGATTTATCTATCCAATACAAGGCGGCAATGAGATACGGTCAGACGGCAACTGTGCGTACTTGGATTGAAAAACACGATCGGCTTCGGACAACGTATGGCTATGAAATACTCCATGAGAATGGAACCGTGGCGGCAACTGCAATATCTGAACATGTGTTAATTAAAAAAGATACATTTCGCCCCGTCTCTTTAAGTAAAATCCATCCGGAATGGGATGCGAAATATACGGAGATTCAAAGGAGTAAAGACTAATGGCTTTTGGAATCCATCGTTCTGAACTGCAAGATTGGAAAAGGTCGGTAAGTAATGGAGACATTGCATTCCTGACTCATTACTGGTTGGATGAACGATTTCCCGGGTGTAAGACAGTGACCAAAGTAGGTTGCTCAGATCTTAAGAAACTAATTGCATGGGGCAAGCAATACGGGTTGAAAGCAGAATGGATTGATATGAAAAAAGATTACCCGCACTTTGATCTATTCGGTCAAAGGGAGCGGGATATTTTAATAAACGAAGGCCTAACGGATCAATTGGAACGGTTTAGATGATGAATTATTGAAATGGTACTGTTATTCAATGGTGATCTAATTTATTATCAAAGGCATCACCCAATTCTGAATACTCTTGT
Organism: Sporosarcina sp. FA9; assembly: GCF_051550205.1. GTDB lineage: Bacteria > Bacillota > Bacilli > Bacillales_A > Planococcaceae > Sporosarcina. The sequence goes on along the minus strand of NZ_CP188819.1, from coordinate 1,876,488 downwards.
GATAAACTGAATGAAATAGAGTATTTGGAAGGTGATGTATAAATGGAACAACAAGAAATTTTGCGTTCAAAAATAATACCTCCAATACCTACACATACATATATGCGTAGGTCTATTTTTGTTCGAAAAATGAATGCTTCTGAACATATCAAATTGACCTTGCTTCATAGCGGTGCTGGTTTCGGAAAAAGTTCAGGCTTATCCTCTTTTTTTAATGATAAAAGGTCCATTTATACTTGGTATTCCGTTACCGAAGAAGATGACAACATACTCCCGTTTATTACGTACCTAATACATAGCATTCAACGAGTAATTCCGAATTTCGGCTATTCGTTGAAGGATTGGGAAAATCCATCCATGTATCCAAAAGAAGAAGATTTGACTCGTTGGCTTGCATTGTTCATAAATGAATTATGTGAAATAGGTGAACCAATCTCCATTATTATCGATGATTATCACATTGTAGATCATGTTTTTCATATCAATTATATGATGGAAAAAATTATCGAATTCCTTCCGCCACACACACACTTGGTAATTGCAACGAGAAATCGACCAAAATGGTTTAGCCTAAATAAATTGAAATTAACCTCTCAATTAAGTGAAATTACCGAAGATGATTTCATGTTTACTGAAGATGAAATCATCGTATTCTTTGAAGATTATTTTGATAAACAATTAACTGTTGATGAAGCGAAAAATATTGTACAAATGACTGAAGGATGGGCAATTGCTGTAAATTTAATGGCGATGCAAATGTCTGAAACAGAAATCCCTTTCCAAAAAGCGGTGAAACCGGCATTACATGAGCTATTCACTTACTTATCTGAAGAAGTTTTGAATAGAATGGCGACAAAAGAACAAGATTGGTTGCTTGCCTATTCTATTTTCCCGGTTTTTTCTGAGGAATTAATTCGGGATTTTCATGGGGATGATGCAGCTAATAATCTTAGTGCGTTCGCTGGACAACATATGTTCATACAACCCCTTAGCGAAGTTGGATCCTACCGATATCATGCACTTTTTCAAAAATTTTTGGAATCCAAATGGCTGAGTAAAGATCGTGCAAGCTTTGAATCTACTCATAAGAAAGCTGCGAACTATTATAAGAAAAGGAATAATTCCACACAGGCAGTTTATCATGCAATTAAAAGTGAAGATTGTTATTTCATAGGTGAAGTACTATCTGAGGCTGGAGATTCATTAATAAAGTCAGGTCAGTTCGATTGGCTTTTGGATACAATAAAAGATTTACCTAACACTGTTCGCGATACGTATTGTCAACTTTATTTTTATGAAGGTGAAGCACATAGATACCGTGCATTTTATGAAAAAGCATTTGATGCATATACGGCAAGTATTCAATTAGCCGAGGAAGAGAACAATGCATATTTTCAAAGTCGAGCTAATGCGGGCATTGCACATATTTATTTAGATACGATTCAACCCGAAATGGCTAAATCCTATTTATTGGAGGCTATTGTTCTTGCCCAAAGAAGTAAAAAAACATCCTTTCGGGAGATGGAATTGTTAAAACGCCAATTTGCTGAAAACCTTGTGAATTTAGGAAAAGCTGCAGATGCCCAAGAGTGGGTAGAAAATGAAAAGCTAGATACAACGATTCTACGTGAAGGAAATTTGGATGCACGGATGTCTTTGCGAACCGGGAAATTGAGTACAGCAAAAGAAACTTTAACAAATCGTTTAATAGAAAAGTCAGCATTGCCTGATTCCCATAGAGAAACGGATGTTTTGTTATCACTCATTTATTCCCTGATGGGAAAAGTGGATTTAGCATTTGAAAGTGCTAAGAAAGGGATTGAGCTTGGAGAAAGAGAAAAATCAGGTTTTGTAGAAGCTGTCGGCTGGATTCGAATGGGACATGTGAAAGTTCTATCAGATCCTTACAATTTACAAATACCAGATGCTTATTACGTAAAAGCCATCGATCGAATGGAGAAATTAAACGTTTCCCGTGGAAAAGCAGAACCCTTAATGGGGTTATCTATTATAAAAGCACGTCAGGGACTTTTTGAAGAGGCAATCAGTTTAGGAGAAGAGGGACTTCGTGAAACTGAAAAAGTGAATGACGGATGGCTTTCTGGACTTATACGGATTGGGCTTGCAATCGTTCATTTTTATGGTGGAAATTACAAGTGTTCGAAAGAGAATGCAATTGCTGCAAACATCCTATTTAATAAATGCGGAGATAAATATGGCGCCATGGTTGCTTCTTTCTGGCTAATGAACGTTTATAATAAAACAGAGGAAAAAAGCTTGTTTAGTGAACAGTCGAGACAGTTTGCAAAATTGTGTGTGACGAATGATTATTTCTTTTTCTTGAAAATAAAAACAATTTTTTGCCCATTCGATATGGAGTCTATTCCTTCTATTCTAATTAAATCGAGGGATTCAAACAAAGAGGATAAAGAGATTCAGCAAATCATTCATGAAATGAATTTGGTGAACGTAGTTACACATCCTGGATATAAAATTGAAATTCAAATGTTGGGTATTATTAAAGTTCATCTCGGCTTAGATGAGGTTGATGAGCGGGATTGGCAGCGAGATAAATCAAAAGAGCTTTTCATATATTTAATTTTAAACAAAGACCGGTATATATCAAAGGAAGAAATCATGCATACATTGTGGGAAATGACTGATGAAAAAAAGGCGGATAGGGATTTTAAAGTAGTTTTGAATGCGTTATTAAAAGTCTTGGAACCTAAACGCAGTCCAAGAGAGAAATCGTTTTTCATACTTCGAAAACAAGCAATGTATCGTTTAAATCCAGATGCTGTGGTTATTAGTGATTTGGACCGTTTTCAACGCTACACAGAAGAGGGATTAAATGAACCCTCTCCAATGGTTTCAAGCGATCTGTTGTTAAAAGCCATTACATTATACAAAGGACAACTATTTGAAGAGAAATTAGCAGTTGGGTGGATAAATGAGGAACGTGAAAGAATAGAACAGAAATACATTATCGTAATCGAACGTCTTGCACAGACATATACGCGTCTTAGTGATTTCGGCAAAACAATCTATTGGGCGGAAAAACTTTTGCGAATCGACAATACTTGGGAAGAAGCTTATCGTCTTCTTATGTTTGCGCATTATCAACAGAAAAATCGTTCTCAGGCGATTAAATGGTATAAGAAATGTATTTTGGTCCTCTCTGAAGAGTTAATGATTGAACCAATGCAAACGACCGAAGAAATGTATAAAATCATACTCAATGAACTGTAGAAAGCAAATTAACTTTGTTTTCTATTTTTTTGTAACTGAATTGTAACTATAATCATGTAGAGTAATAGTTAGCAAGTAAGCGATTACACTTAAAGAAAAGGGAGGTTTAATTTATGACGAAGAAATTAGTACTGTTTTTATTACTAGCATTCGTATTAGTGATTGGTGCGGCTTGTACAAGTGATGCTGGAAAAGAATCAGATAAGGAAAAAGTTGTAGACAGTGAAAAGGTTGAGGCCAAAGAAGATGAGTCGAAAGTTGAAGTAGAAGCAGAGGTTGAAGTTATTAAAATTGGTGTGCTTGCTTCCCTAACTGGGGCCCTTGAATCATATGGTAAACAGACGCGGCAAGGTTTTGAACTAGGGTTAGAATATGCAACAAACGGCACAATGGAAGTTGCCGGAAAGAAGATTGAAGTTGTTTATGAAGATACTGAAACGAAGCCTGAAGTAGCTGTTCAAAAAGCAACCAAACTATTAGAAGATGATAAGGTTGATTTTCTTGTTGGTTCTTCAAGTTCCGGTGACACTTTAGCGGTACTTCCACTGGCTGAGGAATATGAGAAAATCATGATTGTAGAACCCGCTGTTGCAGACAGTATTACAGGTTCAGAGTTTAATCAGTTTATATTCAGAACCGCTCGAAACTCTTCACAAGATGCAGTAGCAGGTGCAGCGGCCATTGCAAAACCCGGCGTTAAAATCGCAACTTTTGCTCCGGATTATTCTTTTGGATGGGACGGTATTGCGGCATTCAAAAAAGCAGCAGAGGCTCTTGGTGCTGAAGTTGTATTAACGGAATTTGCGGATCCTGCCGCAACGGATTTTACATCTAATTTACAGAAAATCATTGAAGAAAAACCAGACTACATGTTTGTCGTATGGGCTGGAGCAAATTCACCTTGGAACCAAATTTCGGACTTAAAGATGCAAGAAAAAGGCATTAAAATATCAACAGGTGCGCCTGACATTGCGGCCCTTTCAGTAATGGAACCATTAGTTGGCATGGAAGGATTCACTGTTTATTACCATACACTACCGGACAATGACGTCAACGATTGGCTTGTAGAAGAACATAAAAAACGTTTCAACGGTGCAGTTCCTGACTTATTTACTCCTGGTGGAATGTCTGCGGCAATTGCAATCGTCGAAGCACTTACTAAATCTGCAGGTGATGCGGATGGCAATAAACTGATAGGAGTTATGGAGGGAATGTCTTTTGAAACACCAAAAGGAACGATGACGTTCCGCGCGGAAGATCATCAAGCTTTACAATCCCTTTATTCAATAAAACTGGAAAAAGTAGACGGTATTGATTATCCCGTTCCGGTACTTATTAGAGAGTTGTTACCTAGTGAGACCGAGCCACCGATAATGAATAAATAACGAATAGAAGTGGACAGTTCATTTTCACTGAGCTGTCCCTCTCCATAGCAAGAAAGTCATTTCATGTTATGGAGAGGGACAGATGAAAGGAGAATAAATATGGAGCCTATATTAAGGACTGAGAATTTGACGATTCGTTTTGGAGGTCATACTGCAGTCGATCATGTGAATTTTTCAATGCCGGAAAAGCATTTTAAATCAATCATTGGACCGAATGGCGCTGGTAAGACTACATTTTTCAATTTAATAAGTGGTGAATTAAAACCAACGGAAGGAGAAGTGTATTTTAAAGGTAAATCACTTTCAAATTCCTCATCCGTTACTCGCACACGATTGGGACTGGGTCGTTCCTTTCAAATTACAAATGTATTTCCAAACTTAACTGTTCTGGAAAATGTGCGACTTGCAGTGCAATCAAAGGAGAAAATCAGATATCAAATGTTTAGTGATTATTTTCGTTATAAGAATTTAATTGAAAAAGCAGAGGAGTTACTAGATCTGGTCCTTCTGTCTGGAAAGGAATTTGTACTAGCGAGTCAGCTATCCCATGGTGAAAAAAGGAAATTAGAGATTGCCATGCTACTAGCATTGGATACAGAGGTTTTACTTTTAGATGAACCAACAGCGGGGATGTCACTTGAAGAAGTTCCAGCAATTTTAGATGTAATTCGACACATCAAAAATACAGGTGATAAAACAATTTTGCTTATTGAACATAAAATGGACATGATTCTCGACCTTTCGGATTCGATTATGGTTTTGTTCAATGGAAAGCTGCTTGCGGATGGTAGTCCGCAGGAAATCATGGACAATGAAACCGTCCAAAATGCTTATTTAGGAGGTCTTTACGATGACAACCTTACTAAAAGTTGACGACGTCCATACACATATCGGGCAATATCACATTCTCCAAGGAATTAATTTTGAAGCGAAAATTGGAGAAGTGAGTGTCTTACTTGGCCGAAACGGTGCTGGTAAAACGACAACACTGAAAACGATTATGGGATTAACGCCCGCTTCAAAAGGGACGGTAACATTTAATGAACAAGACATTACGCGAAAAGCAACGTACGAAATTGCGAATTTAGGCATTGGCTATGTACCGGAAGACCAAGGTATCTTTGGTGAATTGACAGTTGAAGAAAATATGAAAGTTGCTATGAGAATAGAAAACGAAGCGGCATATAGAAGACAAGATTATGTTTTGGAGTTGTTTCCCGATTTGAAAAAGTTTTGGAAAAAGGATTCCGGACATTTGTCTGGAGGTCAAAAACAAATGCTTGCAATGGCCCGAGCTTTTGTCAATGACAGCAAACTTCTTTTAATTGATGAGCCTTCAAAAGGGCTTGCACCAATAGTTATTGAAACTGTAATGGAAGCAATCACCGATATGAAGAAAAGTACAACAATTGTACTCGTAGAGCAAAACTTTATGATGGCGAGTCGAATCGGCGATACATACACACTTATTGATGATGGTGAAACAGTGCATTCAGGAATTATGGGAGATTTAATTCAAAACGAGGAACTCAAACGCAAATACTTAGGAATAGGTTAAGGAGGGTTGCACAATGGAACTGCTCATAAATTTATCAGTGAATGGTTTGGCTACAGGTATGCTAATTTTTCTTCTTGCTTCTGGACTAACTTTAATCTTCGGTCTAATGAGTGTTTTGAACTTTGCACATGGTGGACTCTTCGCTTGGGGAGCATTTTCTGGAATTTGGTTTTACGGTATCACCGGAAGTTTTTTCATTGGGATTTTGGGTGCAATTCTAACAGGTGCAGCACTTGGGTTCGTTACGGAAAGGCTCATTATTAGACCCGTGTACGGCAACCATGTGCAACAAATCTTAATAACACTTGGTTTTATGCTCGTGCTTACCGAGATGCTTAAAGTCGTATGGGGACCAAACCAAATTGCTGCTAGAGTACCAACATATCTCGCGGGGAGCTGGGAGTTTGGAGACGTTCTAATTATTAAATATCGTTTATTTATCATTATCGTAGGTTTTCTCGTATTCGGCATTTTTCAATACATTTTAAAGCGCACCAAAATTGGGCTGATCGTACGTGCAGGCGTTATCAATAAAGACATGGTGCAAGCGCTTGGCATTAATATTAAACGAGTTTTCTTACTTGTGTTCATGACGGGTTCAGCCCTTGCAGCACTAGGGGGAGTGTTGTTTGCCCCATACTCTGGTGTTATTTATGCGGAGATGGGTATGGAGTTTGCCATACTCGCATTTATTGTCGTCGTAATTGGAGGAATGGGAAGTTTTCCAGGGTCGTTACTAGCTGCAATTTTAGTTGGGTTAATCGGTAGTTATATGGCGTACTATGTTCCAGTTCTATCACTTGCGGTCAATATGATCCTTATGGCAATCGTATTAATATTCCGTCCGCAAGGTCTCTTCACAGCAAAGGGGTGACGATATGAAAAGAACTTTTCAATGGAACAACTTATTTTTAATATTCATTGTAATTGCACTAGCTGTTTTTCCGTTCGTGTCTGAATCAAGAACATGGACGATATTACTCACACAAATTTTTATATTTTCGATTCTTGCAATGAGCTATGATGTCCTACTCGGTTATACAGGTATCGTCTCATTTGGTCATGCAATGTTTTTTGGAATGGGGGCCTATACAACAGCTGTAATGTTAAAGAGAATTGAGCCAACGATGGGCGTGTTCTTCCTATCTATACTTGTAGGCATGCTAATAGCTGGTATTGTAAGTTTTTTCATAGGGCTCTTAACATTACGATTAAAAACGCATTTTTTCGCAATGTTTACGTTAGCAATATCTGGATTGTTTTTAGTTCTTGCGGAAAAATGGCGCACTGTAACATATGGTAATGACGGATTTACATTTAAAGCACCTGATTTTTTTAAGGACAGAGTTATGTTTTACTGTATGACTTTATTATGCTTAGTCCTCGTGTACTACTCCTTACGGCGCTTTGTGAACTCACCATTCGGGAGAGTTTTAGTAGCCGTTCGGGAAAATGAACAAAGGACATTATCACTTGGTTTTAATACATTACACTATAAAGTAATTGCATCAATTGTTGCGGGCATCGTCGCGAGTCTAGCGGGTTCACTGTATGCCATATCCTTAAGATTTGTTAACACCAGCGTGCTGTCGTTGGATATTACTCTAGACGCACTGTTGATGACGATTATCGGCGGAGTTGGCACACTCATTGGACCAATACTTGGTGCGGGAATTATTGAATTGTCACAACACTATTTATCAGGTCTTGCAAAAAACTATCCGATTTTTGAAAGATGGATCATCTTTTTTGGAATCCTTTTCATTTTAGTTGTGATTTTCTTTCCCAAAGGGGTTGTTGGAACCGTTCGAGAAAAACTTTGGAAGCGGCGAACACAAAGCTTGAAAACGTCTACAAAAGACCGTGAGAAGGAGGTTTTGTAATGGATATCGGAATTGTGAGCACTGGTGTGTATATACCTGAAACTACAATATCTGCTGATGAAATTGCAAGACTGTCAAATATACCTGTTGAAGTTATTAAACACAAGATGGGAATTCTACAAAAACCAATTCCCGGAATAGACGATCATACAGTTGCGATGGGCGTTTGGGCAGCTCAGGAAGCACTTCGTAAAGGAAATGTGAACCCGAAAAATATTGATTTAATTATTTACATTGGGGAGGAACATAAGGAATATCCACTTTGGACGGCCGCCATTAAAATTCAGGAAGAGATTGGGGCGTATCATGCATGGGGATTTGATGTTGCGCAGCGATGTGGAACTACAATAATGGCTATGAAAGTTGCCAAAAGCATGATGGAGTCTGACCCATCGATTGAAACAGTTTTACTGGCCGGTGGGTACAGAAATGGAGATTTCATTGATTATACAAACGAACGGACTCGGTTTATGTTTAATTTGGGTGCGGGTGGCGGTGCTATGATACTGAGGAGGGGTCATTCGGAAAACGTCCTAATGGAATCGGATATTGTTACGGATGGTTCTTTTTCTGAAGATGTTGTCGTACCAATAGGTGGAACGAAAACTCCTTTAACAACTGAAGGCATAGAAAGTGGATTGTATCGACTGGATGTCCTTGATCCCATTGGAATGAAAGCAAGGTTAGAACAAAAATCCATGCAAAACTTCTTGAAAGTTATTCGTACTTCATTAGAAAAGAGTGGATTTACAGAACAACAAATCAACTATTTAGCTATATTGCATATGAAAAAATCCGCACATGATTATGTATTAAATGAACTCGGTTTACAGGAAATGAATACGACGTACTTAAATGAATACGGTCATATTGGTCAAATCGATCAAATACTTTCACTGGAACTCGCCGAAAAAGAAGGAAAGATAAAAGATGGAGATGTTGTTGTCCTAGTTAGTGCGGGAATCGGATATGCATGGGGAGCAATCACAGTAAAATGGGGTAAACAACAATAAAAAGGAGTCGATTGAATGTCACTTCAAACAGTTTTGTTACCAAACAATGAGGAAATTGCATACAGAGTCAGACGGGGTGAAGAAAAAACGATCATTCTCGTTCACGGGAATATGACATCATCCAAACACTGGGATGTACTCATAGACGTACTTCATTCCAAATTCACTATTTACGCAATCGATTTACGTGGATTTGGGGAGTCTACCTACAACGAACGCATCACACAAATCAAGGATTTCTCGGATGATTTAAAGGGCTTTGTGGACGCACTTGACCTATCGGATTTCAACTTAATTGGTTGGTCAACAGGTGGTGCAGTGTGCATGCAATTTGAAGCGGATTACCCAGGACTTTGTAAAAAAATGGTTTTACTTGCTTCTGCGTCGACCCGAGGATATCCGTTTTTCGGTACAAATACAGATGGTACACTTGATTTGAAAACACGGTTAACCACATTAACAGAAGTAGAAAACGATGCTGGGAAAACGTTGGCGATACAAGGGTTGTATGACACAAAAAATCGTGCGGGATTACAAGCGGTTTGGAATGCATTGATATACACCCACAATAAACCGCCTGAAGAAAAATATGATGAGTATGTCGACGATATGCTCACACAGAGAAATCTTGCGGACGTTTACTATTCACTGAATACCTTTAATATTAGTGCACATCACAATGGTTTAAATGAAGGTACAAACCAAGCAGAAAACATTGGAATTCCAGTGTTGATTTTAAGGGGTGACCGGGACTATGTCGTAACGGAACAAATGACACAAGAAATTATCGAAGATATAGGTGAAATAGCAACCTATATCCCGTTAGAAAATTGCGGGCATTCGCCTTTAATCGACAATATTGAGAAGCTTAAAGAGGTTATTGAAACATTTTTAGAATGAGGGGATGAGGTAATGCGGCTAGTAGGTAAAACTGCATTGATAACTGGTGGGGCAAACGGCATTGGCCTTGCAGCATGTAAACGTTTTGCGGAGGAAGGTGCCCGAGTAGTAATGGCTGATTTTGATGAAGTTACTGGAAAAGCACAGGAGAAATTACTTAATGAGCAAGGTTTAGATGTACTTTTTATTCAATTGGATGTTGTTAACCGAGAAAATGTTAGAAGTTGTGTAGAACTAGCCATCGAAACCTATGGAAAGATTGATATTTTAATAAATAATGCCGGAATTACAAGAGACGCAACACTTGTTAAAATGGATCCAGTTGATTTTGCTGCCGTTTTAGATGTCAATTTAACAGGAGTTTTCAACTGTACTCAAGCAATTGTGCCGTATATGTTGGATAAAGGCTATGGGAAAATTATTAATACATCGTCGGTAAGTGGCATTTATGGGAACTTCGGACAAACGAATTATGCGGCTACAAAAGCTGCTGTCGTTGGATTAACAAAAACATGGGCAAAAGAATTTGGTAGAAGGGGCATAAATGTAAATGCAGTAGCACCGGGCTTTACTGCTACTTCAATGGTCAGTAAAATGCCCGAAAAAGTAATTGAACAAATGAAATCTACTGTCTCTTTACAAAGACTGGGGACACCGAGAGATATCGCTAATGCCTATTTATTTCTTGCAAGTGACGAATCAGACTATGTACACGGGCATGTTTTGCATGTAGATGGCGGCATATTAATGTAAGGATAGGAGGCGTTAATGAATGGATCATGAGTCTACATGGATATTAAAAAGAACTGCACTCTCAGATAAACAGATAGCACTTATCGATATTCATACAGGTGTTATTTGGACATATGAGAAACTAAAAAGTCGCATACTTCATTGGGCCTCCTATTTTAAATTGAGTGGATACAAAAAAGGTGAGCGTATCGCAATCCTAGCTCCAAATAGTCCGGATTTATTTGCAATAATGTTTGCATGTGAATTAAGAGGACTAATTTATGCGCCACTAAACTGGAGGTTAAGCCATTTCGAACTTAACAAGCTTCTGGAAGACTGTACACCGTCAATTCTATTGTTCCACAATAATTACCAATCGACAATTGAGGAATTACTCTTTCATACGAAAATCCCATTAGATTCAATAGATCGTGTTGAATTTGATTTAAGTGCACTAAATTCCGTTAGAACAGTGTCTACAGATCCATGGATGATTATCTATACCGGGGGCACGACAGGGATGGCAAAAGGTGTAGTTCTTTCTAAGAAAGCGATTTATGCAAATGCGGTCAATACTATTGCTAGTTGGGGATTAAGCGAAAAAGATGTCACAATAAATTACATGCCTCTTTTTCATACTGGCGGCATTAATGCATTAAGCATGCCACTTTTGATGGCTGGAGGCACAGTTGTTATTGGAAACACATTTGACTGTGAGGAAGCATTAAAAGCCACAGATACATACAACGCGACGATTTCTTTATTTGTTCCTACGATGTATCATTCGATGATTAATACAACATATTTTAAGGAATCTTCATTTCCCTCGATGAATGTTTTTATTTCAGGGGGGGCGCCTTGTCCCGAGTTAATCTATCTTGCATTTCATAAGAAAGGCTTAAATTTTAAGGAAGGTTACGGCTTAACAGAAGCAGGTCCGAACAACTTTTTTATTCGATCAGAGGATTCTATTCTAAAAATAGGATCTGTCGGAAAGTGCATGTTGCTAAATTCCGTTAAAGTCTTGAATAAAGCAGGAGTTCCATGTGGGATAGGTGAAGTAGGGGAACTGTATATTAAAGGGCCACATGTTTTTAGTTTTTATTGGGAAAATCAAATTGAAACGAGAAAAACATTAGTAAATGGGTGGCTACGAACGGGTGATTTAGCTAAATATGATACAGACGGCGACTATTATATCGTTGGAAGAAAAAAAGATGTAATCATTACGGGTGGAGAAAATGTTTATCCGCAAGAAGTTGAACAACTTTTATTGCAAATCAATGGCATTAGTGAGGTAGCAGTTCTTGGAAAAGAGGATTTGCTATGGGGCGAGATAATTATCGCATTTATTTCTTTAAAAGAAGGGGTTATATTGAACGAAGAACGTACAATCGAACACTGCAAACGATTTTTAGGCACATATAAAATTCCTAAACAAGTGATTATTTTACCAGAATTACCAAAAACTCATGTGGGCAAAATTGATAAAAAGGCCCTCAAATTACTTTTAATAAAAACAAATAAAAAAGCGTAAAGGTTATTCACCATTACGCTTTTTTATATGTGTACACAAGTTCATCTAGATTAGAATCTATGTTTACATGTAAATCATGTTCAACAAAAAACCACACATCACGGTTTTCGATATAGTAAAGCGTCCCATTGTGTTCAGTTTTAATGGCGGCATCGTCGGGCTGTTCTTTTGTCACACCGAGTGAAAATCCTGTATGTAATTGACTTGAACCGCCGTATCTTGCGAAGAACCGAATTGCATCACCTGGTATTGTTTCCATTTCTTCCTTAAACCAACTCAGTGCTTCGATGGAAATTACAATTTTCAATCGTAACGCCTGCCTTTCAATTTCGATTCCTATTTCAATTGTATTATATCCATTTTACTTTTGGCTCGGTTCCTGCTTTAATTCTTGCTATATTGGATTGGTGTCGATAAAAGATGAAAGCACCAAATAGTCCAATTGCAATCAATAAATAGAAGTCACCTGTTTGAAAATAATAAATTAAACTGTAGATAAATCCGATAACCGCTACAATCATGGAAGAAAGAGACACCATTTTTGTTAGTTTTAATGCGATGAAAAAACTAACTAATACTAGGATGAAGAGGGGCAAGTTAACCCCTAATACAACCCCGCCGGATGTAGCGACAGCTTTGCCACCTTTAAACTGAGCAAAGATAGGGAACATATGTCCAACTACTGCCATCATTCCTAAAATAAGAGGGTGTACTGCAGTTTCACTGAAATAGGGCAACAGCGGTAGCAAAGTAGCTGCAGATCCTTTTAAAATATCAAGAGTTGTTACGAATAAACCCGCTTTTTTTCCGAGTATACGAAACGTATTCGTGCCACCCAGATTACCACTACCGTGTTCACGGATATCTATTTTGTAAAAAAGTTTTCCAACCCATAGGCCTGAAGGTATTGAGCCAAGTAAATAGGCTACTACTAATATTATTATAAGTTCCATATTCTACTCCTTTTTCCTTAGTTCTTTCAATGGTTTCAGTCTATCAGAACTATGTACTAGCGACAATTTATATTTATTCAAACATTAAGCAAAACACTACGTTTTTGAAGCGATTTATTCTTGAAAAGTAAATTATTCCATACAATTTTTTATACTCTTCATTGCATGTTTTGATTTTCTTCTATACAATTAATTGAGCAAGCTTACCAGAACGTTGATTTGACAACCTTTTCAGGAAGCAGTACGATTATATACTAGAGAACATTCGTTTTATGGGGGCGACATATTGACAAAAAAACAAGAAAACTTTACTTATGATGATGATTCGATACATATCCTCGAAGGTTTGGATGCTGTTCGCAAACGACCGGGTATGTATATAGGTTCAACGGATACTCGTGGACTTCATCACCTTGTTTATGAAATTGTAGACAACTCGGTTGATGAAGCGCTAGGTGGATTCGGATCACAAATAGATGTTAAGCTCCATGCAGATGGAAGTGTTAGCGTACGTGACTACGGTCGAGGAATGCCTACAGGGATTCACCAAACAGGTAAACCTACAACTGAAGTTATTCTGACTATTCTTCACTCAGGTGGAAAATTTGGTCAAGGTGGGTACAAAACAAGTGGTGGTTTACATGGTGTGGGTGCAGCTGTAGTTAATGCGCTTTCCGAATGGCTTGAAGTGACTATTTTCCGAGACGGTCATAAATTCTGCCAACGTTTTGAAAACGGTGGAAAACCAGCTACAACACTTGAACAAATTGGGCCATCTCGTGAAAAAGGAACACTGATTCACTTCAAACCAGACCCAACAATCTTTTCAACATTAAAATATCAATACGATACATTGAGCGAACGTCTTCGTGAATCAGCTTTTTTATTAAAAAGTCTGAAGATTAATTTAGAAGAAGAAGATACGGATAAATCAGATACGTTCTTCTATGAAACAGGTATAGAAGCATTCGTATCCTATTTGAATGAAGAAAAAGATGTACTTCATGAAGTCGCTTATTTAGACGGAGAAGCGGATGGAATCGAAGTTGAATTTGCATTCCAATTTAGTGATGGATACTCCGAAACTATACTATCTTTCGTGAATAACGTTCGTACGAAAGATGGAGGAACACACGAAACAGGAGCAAGATCAGCAGTAACTCGTGTTTTCAATGAGTATGCTAGAAAAACAGGTTTGTTAAAAGAAAAAGATAAGAACCTTGAAGGATCTGATATTCGCGAGGGTATTTCAGCAATTATTTCTGTTCGAATTCCGGAGCAAATACTGCAATTTGAAGGCCAAACAAAAGGAAAACTTGGTACAAGCGAAGCAAGAGGTGTGACCGACTCCGTTATTGCGCAAAAGCTCCTTTATTATCTAGAAGAGAATGCAGATTTAAGCGCATCTCTTGTTAGGAAAGCAATTCGTGCGCAACAAGCACGAGAAGCAGCGCGTAAAGCACGGGAAGACGCTAGGACAGGTAAGAAGCGTAAACGGTCAGATACATTGCTATCCGGAAAACTAACCCCGGCACAGTCGCGTAATGCTGCTAGAAATGAACTCTATCTTGTGGAAGGTGATTCCGCGGGCGGTTCTGCAAAGCAAGGCCGTGACCGTGTGTTTCAGGCAATACTACCACTAAGAGGTAAAGTACTAAATACTGAAAAAGCGAAACTGGAAGACATTATGAAAAATGAAGAAATTAATATGATCATCCATGCAATTGGTGGTGGTGTAGGGGCTGATTTCGAGATTGACGATATTGCCTATGACAAAGTCATTATTATGACGGATGCCGATACGGATGGTGCACATATTCAGGTTCTTCTGCTCACGTTTTTTTATCGCTATATGAAACCTTTAATCGAGGCAGGTAAAATATTTATTGCTTTACCTCCACTTTATAAAGTGTTTAAAGGCGCTGGTAAAAATGAAAAGCTTGCCTATGCTTGGACTGATGATGATTTGGACGAAGCAACAGCGAAAGTGGGTAAAGGTTACTTACTTCAACGGTATAAAGGTCTTGGTGAGATGAATGCAGATCAACTCTGGGATACGACTATGAATCCTGAAACTAGAACGCTTATAAGAGTTAAGATAGATGATGGAGCAAAGGCGGAGCGACGTATTACAACCTTAATGGGAGACAAAGTAGAACCTAGACGGCGTTGGATTGAAGAAAATGTCGATTTTGGTCAGCTAGAAGATCACAATATACTGGATAATGAATTTTTGCATGTTGAGGAGGATTTTGAATGACATCAACAGAACGCTTTCAAGACCTGCCTTTAGAAGAGGTAGTTGGAGATCGCTTTGGAAGATACAGTAAATACATTATTCAGGACCGAGCATTACCTGATGCAAGGGACGGTTTAAAACCGGTACAACGTCGAATTCTTTACGCTATGTTTCATGAAGGAAATACACATGAAAAGGCTTTTCGGAAATCTGCAAAAACTGTCGGTAATGTCATCGGTAACTATCATCCACACGGCGATACATCCGTTTATGAAGCGATGGTACGAATGACTCAAAATTGGAAACTTCGACATATGATGGTCGAAATGCATGGTAATAATGGTTCTGTTGACGGCGATTCAGCTGCAGCGATGCGTTATACAGAAGCCCGACTTTCCCCAATTGCAGGAGAAATGCTACGTGATTTAAACAAAAATACAGTAGATTTTATTCCAAACTTTGATGATACAGAACCGGAACCAACCGTTTTACCATCTAGGTTTCCCAACCTTTTGGTAAATGGTTCAACCGGAATATCTGCAGGGTATGCTACTGATATTCCACCACATGCACTGCATGAAGCACTTGATGCAGTATTAATGCGAATGGACAACCCAGACGCCTCAGTAGATGAATTAATGACGGTTATTAAAGGACCGGATTTCCCTACAGGCGCAACAATACAGGGGACGGACGGTATTAAACAAGCATACGAGACAGGCAAGGGTCGAATAATCATTCGTGCCAAATCATTTATTGAGCCTCTAAAAGGCGGGAAATCACAAATCGTTGTTACAGAAATCCCGTATGATGTAAACAAAGCCAATATGGTTAAAAGAATGGATGAACTCCGTATTGACCGCAGACTTGACGGAATTGCGGATGTAAGAGATGAATCGGACAGAACAGGACTCCGAGTTGTCATTGAACTAAAAAAAGATGTTGATGCTAATGGCATTTTACAATATTTATTGAAAAACACGGATTTACAAGTGGCATATAATTTCAATATGATTGCAATATCTGGACGTAGACCAACATTAATGTCGCTTCCAATGCTTTTAGATGCTTACATTGGGCACCAAAAAGACGTTGTTACTCGTAGATCTCGTTTTGATATCCAAAGAGCACAGGATCGTCTTCACATTGTGGAAGGTCTTATGAAGGCATTATCTGTTTTAGATAAAGTAATTAAAACAATTCGTGCTTCAAAGGATAAACGAGATGCTAAGACCAATATCATAAACGAATTTGCATTTTCTGAAATACAAGCTGAAGCAATTGTATCCTTGCAACTCTACAGACTTACAAATACGGATATTACTGAGCTTCAAACTGAAGATAAAGAACTTCGCAAACAAATCGAACTGCTTGATGCAATTTTAAAAAGCAATAAAAAACTATCAAATATAATAAAAAAAGAACTTCTTGAAATTCGTAAAAACTTTGCAGAACCCAGAAGATCTGTGATTGAAGAAAAAATCGAAGAAATTAAAGTCGATCTCGACATATTAATTCCTAGCGAAGAAGTGATTGTTTCTGTTACTAAAGATGGTTACTTAAAGCGTACCAGCGTTCGCTCATATAGTGCGTCCAATGGAACTGGGCATGATATGAAAGAATCTGATTTTATGTTATATGAATTTCCTATGAATACACAGCATCATTTACTGATGTTCACATCCTTTGGTAACTATATGCATCAACCTGTTCATGAACTTCCGGACATACGTTGGAGAGACCTTGGGCAGCATATATCAAGCATTATTCCGCTTGAGCCAAACGAATCGATAATAGCCGTAATTGGTGTTGAGAATTTTATAGATGACGTAAATATAATAACTGCTTCAGCAAATGGGTTAATCAAACAATCAAAACTTGCTGATTATGAAGTACGAAGATTTTCCAGAACATTTAAAGGTATGGGTATTCGTAAAGGGGATACGATGATTGAAGCACGTCTCGTTAAAGGTGATGAAGAAATCGTATTGATTACGAATCAAGCATATGCACTGCGTTTTTCACTAACCGATATTTCTGTAACAGGCGTCCGAACTGCCGGTGTCAAAGGAATAAACTTAAAAGATGATGATCATCTTGTTGCGATGGAAGTTATTAGTGCTGATAGTTCATCACTTTTAATAGCAACACAGCGCGGGTCTGCCAAACGAATGGGCATAAAAGAACTTGAAATTAGTTCAAGAGCATTACGTGGACAGGTTGTTTTGAAGGAACTAAAAACAAATCCACATCGTATTGTTGGTGCTAAAATGGTTGCAAATGATGAAATCATAGTACTTTCTACAGAAAAAGAACATAAGATACCTCTTCTTGCAGGTTCACTCCGAGCCGTCGATCGTTCCTCTAATGGTAGTTTTGTTACCGATGAGAAAAAAGATGGGCTTGTAACATATATTTATAAAGATCCTAAAGCGGAAATTGAATAAACAGCAACGGTCACGGGAATAAAGTCCCGTGACTTTTTATTTTTTCTAACGTATACTAATTATTGATTCGTTAAACGAAAGAATAGAACGGGGATTGTTAAATGTGGAAAAACCGAAATATATGGATTATTTTAACAGGTGAAATGATTGCAGGTTTGGGATTATGGACCGGTATTATTGGTAATTTAGAATTCATGCAAGAAAGAATCCCGTCAGATTTTATGAAGGCACTAATTATGTCAGTTGGCCTTCTTGCAGGTCTTATCGCGGGACCTATTGCAGGTAAAATAATTGATCAATCTAAGAAAAAAACGGTTTTGCTAATCTCTGGTTTTGGGCGCATGATTAGCGTTGTATTCATGCTCATAGCTATTTCACAAGATTCGATTTGGTGGATGGTTGCGTTTATGATTAGTATCCAGCTCGCAGCGACATTTTATTTCCCTGCACTACAAGCAACAATACCACTTGTCGTAAAAGACGATGATTTATTAACAATGAATGGAATGCATATGAATGTAGCAACAATTTCTCGTGTTATTGGAACAGCACTCGCGGGTATTATGCTAGTTTACTGGTCGTTGATGTCCCTTTATATAGTCTCTATAATCGCTTATGGTGGACTCCTATTATTCACAATGATGCTTCGTATCGACGAAGGGGAGGACCGGGTTGCAAAAGTACGATCATCCGTGAAGTCCGGTGGATTCATGGAGATTTTCCCAGTATTAAAAATGTATCCGGCCGTTGGTATGACACTTATTATGACACTAATACCGCTTTTGTTTATTGGCTCTTTTAATTTAATCGTAATTAACGTTAGTGAAATCCAAGATTCGGCATCCATTAAAGGACTCATATATACGTTTGAAGGAATTGCATTTATGGCTGGAGCATTTGCCGTAAAATACATTTCAAAGATATGGAAAACAACAGTTATCTTATTTTTCTTTGCAACAATGGTTGCAGTTGCTGAATTCATGCTGTTTTTTGCAGATAGTAAATTCTTGACGTTAAGTGCGTTTGCAGTACTTGGATTTGCATTGGGTTGTTTCTTTCCAACAGCAATGGTTATTTTTCAAAAACAAATGCCAAAAGAGTTCCACGGCCGATTCTTTTCATTCCGAAATATGTTGGAACGAGTCATGTTCCAAGTAGTTTTGCTAACAGCAGGAGCATTTTTGGATATTATCGGTTTACAATTAATGGTTGTAGCGTTCGGTGTGATTAGTTTAAGTTTGACGGCATTGTTTTTTATTCAAATGAAAAGACGCAATATTATATTGGAGCAACCAGAACAAATAGTTGCAAAGAGCATTTAGCTTGTGGCAACGGTTTTTGTGTAGGGAAGTAGTATAAGATATATCCAGAAAAAAAGCCGACGAAATCTCCATTATTGGGAGATCGTTGGCTTTTACTGTTTTACTTTTAAAGTATCTAGAAATAACTTTTCGAGTAAGTCTGTATTTGTAACTGATTGAATCATTGCTAGCATATAGGTGTCACGATCCATATTGTCGAAATTCCAATGGAAACCTTTTGACACTGCAATGGCTTGTATGAAAATCCGATTTGTACGACCGTTACCTTCACGAAATGGATGTAGCATATTTAGTTCCGATTTAAAATAAGCCAACCTTTTAGCAGCGTGTTCTAAAGATTTCCAGTCAGGTTCACTTTTTAATAATGAAAATAAATTGTATGCGTATGCATTCAAGAATTGTACTTGGCAAAAACGGGTACTGCCTTTCATCAATTGCACTTCACGGAAATGTCCTGCGAATGTATAAGTGTCCTGGAAAAGGTGGTGGTGGAGTCCAACAAAATCAGTTAACGAAAAAGCTGATATGATGTATGCTCCTTGTTCAATTTGAGTTGCACGAATCGAAAAAGCAAACGCTTCAGCCTGCTCGAGCTCTACAAAACAAGTCATACCCAAAAGATTTGACTTTAAAAGATAGTCGCTATTTTCAGAACTATTGTACTTTGTCATTAGCTAAAGCTTCCATAATCAAAGCCGGTGTTACGACCATACCGGAATTGACAATATCAAGAGCTTTTTGTTGTAGAGATTGACTTAATTGTAAGTTTTCAAGTTGCATATTTTTTAACACACTGTTAAATTCAGGAGAATTTAATTGAATTTGCTTCATACTAAACGACTCCTCTCTGTACCATTAATTATAAGCTGAATAGCAGAATTTATCCACTTTTTGAATTCCCCATACTGTCGCTACATTCACTAGTGTGAGATTCTTAATAAGTGGAGTATTTTGTTTGTAATATTGGTTCTAAGAGGGTATATAAAGGAGCATTTACTCCACCCTAAATTGGTAAATCAATTGTTGTGCTTATTTAGTAAAGGGATGGTGGTAATTTTGAGTATTATTAAAAAAGTCTCTTGTTTATTAGTTGTTTTTTTATTGATTGTGAATTTGTTTGGTCGCGAAGGAATCGCTTCAGATGGTGAAATTACGCTAAAAGAAGCGGTTAACATTGGATTCCAGAGAGCAAAGGAATGGAATGTAAACGCAACACTTACAAGTGTAAATAGTGTGGATGAAACGATGGGAGGCTCCAGGGGAGAAACAGGGAAACGCTTTAAATGGACTATGATCTTTATCGTTCCGGGTACAGATGATTTTGTACTAATTGGAATCTCAGATAAAAAAATTATCGTGTTTAGAACGGGTAAGCAATCTCCGAATCCAACAATATCCTACGATGAAATCAAGTTGGATAGTTCTGATGTTGTCCAACTAGCAAAGGATAAATACGGACTAAAACAAGGAAAAGATTGGGCAACCGGATATAATTTTACACTTGATAGTATCGATGGTGCACCCATTCTAGATGTGGTAGGAAATGATCGAGATAACCGCTTTGCTCGAATTTCATTCAATGCCCAAAACGGAGATGTGGTCAGTGCCATTCATAAATTACCATACGGTGGAGGATTAATATCCAGACGTAATGGCACCGATAACCTAACAAAAAAAGGGATGGCGATTACAGGGGTTGTCGCTGGAAAGAACAATTTAGTCGTATGGGGAGACAAAAAGCCAACACAATTTAGTACAACCAAGCAACCTTTTATTGAATGGAGCCATAACAATGGAGAAACATGGACAGAACTCCAAACTAATAATTATGTAACACACGCGTGGTTTGATATGAATGATCAGTTATATGCGGCTACGGAAAAAGAATTGTGGGCAGGTATTACATCAAAAAGTAAAGGTACGAAAATTCTTTCATTAAACCACAGGATTGAGACCATGGATTATTCAATCAATAACAATATAGCAGTACTATCAAATGGAAAGGTTTACTATACGAACAACCAAGGTGGGAGTTGGGAACAGGCTATTGCTCCTAAACCCTTTTTTCTGGTTCAAATATCGGATCATGGTGATGTGGTAGGACTCACAGAAAAAAGAAAGATTTTGCAAAAGACAAAGGATGGCTGGAACGAGATAACCATGCCGAATAGAAATGATGTACCCGATGATATGAAAGTGATTAATAATAGGTTATTCATTACCACGGAAAGTGGAATTTGGGTCCGAAACCTTAAAGAGGAAAATTGGAGTGAAATTCAAGTTGACAAAATGGAAGTTAGACTTATCAAAAAAGGAGAGAAATTATTCGGAATCACAGAAGTAGGTGAAGCTATTTATTTCATCAACACTAAAGATGAAAGTAAATCTGAAAAAGTGTTTGATGCGGGAGATTTCATCGTTGTTTATGATGTGGATATCATGGGAGATACCTTATGGATTGCAACAGCACCAGATTATTCGTGGGAAGAAATGCCGATTCCGTAAAGACGATAAAAATTTGAAGTGTATATCCTTGAAAAAATATATTGTGAAACATTTCACTTAATCAGAAGGGTACGTTAGTCAAAGAAGAATGTCACAAGAGGGACCGTAAAAATGGGTCCATTTTCTAATTATCAACAATGTTATTTACCAAAGTCTTGTTATAAAGAAGACTAAAGGCGATTGAAAGTTAAAATTATTAGATGTCGAAAGAAAAAATGAATTTAAAAAATCAGACAAGAAAGTCGGAAAAACTGTATAGGAGTATCAGTTTAGATTTTCTTGTCCAATATTTTTCGTTTTATCTCACTGTTTCAAGTATACTTTGTTAACGATACACAGCTTCCGATAATATATATTATGGTGGGGGCGTTCTATTAGGTGATGAAATATAAGTATAATTACTCCACCCTATGTTTATAGCTGCTATTTTTACTGTTTTCGATGTCAATAAATTGAACGCTGTATTCAATCACATCATTGATAAAGAAGTTATTCTTTTTAGCGAACTCTTTTACATTGTTTAGAAGCTCCTTATCATAAGTTGTCTTATATTGAATGCGATCTGTCGGTCTTAGTTCTTTATTAAATAGAATTATGTCCTGAACCAAAATGGTTTTTAGACCACTTTCAATTAAGTAATTAACATGCGTATTATTTTCATTTGCAATTACTTTTAATGACTCTAAAATTGATTGGCTAATATTCGTTCTAAATTTAACTCTAGAAGTATCCGTTGTTTGTATCAACTTTCCATTTACTAATTTCCACATAATTGATTTTCCCCAATCTTTAAGTATATTAATTAATTATTTATTCTCTGTGACATCCGTTCTCTTTTAGAGATAATACAACTTTCATCTTCTTCATAAGTGTAAATTACTCTTGCTAATTTTGGAAGCTCATATTTACCTTTTACCCATACCCGATAAATTGTAGTTCCAGTCTTTGTGAACGAAGATGTAATTTCTGACCTTAATAACCATGATTGAAAGACTGATAAAAGTCCCTGGGCAAAAACTAAGCTAGCTGTTGTGACATTCATAACATATCCCCTATCTTGTACCCATCCATCGCCATCTATAACTCCTCTTATAAAGGATGGAAGATATTCATCAGGAACATTAGGAAATGGTACTGACAAAGATTTATTTGCATTAATCCCCAAAGTTTCAAGATCAAATTTCATTACTTTAGAATTAATAATTAAAATTGGTGTCGAATCCGGATCTTTATTAGGAGCCAATACATAATCAGCTTCCATATACTTAGCAATTTGTCGAAGTATACGTTCATCTTTTTGAGCAAAATAAATGCTGTGAATTCTCTTGTTTACATGACCGTCTGTCACGAATAAGCCTAGTACCCAGGCCATTTCATGTGTCCAAGTTTTGAAAAAGTCTTCATTCACTTTGTTTTTTCTTGGCTGGCCGGAGTATTGTTCCCTATTCATTGTTATTCCATGCTTGTACATCACATTGCGAATTGCGCGATCAGAAATTCCAACAATAGGTGCCATCTCTTTAAATGGCATACCACTTTTGTACATTTTAATGATAGCTTCGTCCGTCATACCTGGATTCCTCCGCATAGTTTTGCTCCTTCCTATTTTATCGGATTTATTTAATTATACGAACAAATGTTTTGATTATCAAATAAATAGCATTAGAGAAAAAAAGACTCCCAGTATTCTAAGAGAAAATACTGGGAGTCAAGTGTGTTTAGTTAGAATTGATGGTGATTGGTGTAGATCTTGTCAGGCCTGTAGTACCCGTACGTACTCTGCCTACATTATCTCGATTATAACGCTTAGTATCCTTCCGTAAGAGTAGATGTTGAACCTGCCAAGTTTGTTCGTTGGAAACAGAAATCGCGCACGATCATTATCCCTACGAGCCGCGGTATGGGCATCAAACGCAGCTTTTTACCCATCAAAATGCCCAAATACCTACAACAGAACAGATGTTCCATTGTGTAATATATCCTCAATTTGTAGATTTATCAATCAAATAGTCTGGAATCCCTTTTTTTTTTGAGCCGAATCCTGTGTTTTTGGTTGAAATAATCTTATAAATTATTATTTTGCTTCCAAAATAATTTACAATTAGTGTTCACTTCATAATATTAATTTCACGAAAAAGAACAAACGTTCCAATGCCGCGAATTCGGCATTTTTTTTGAAATCTAATTGAACCGGCCCAAGTGTTGCCTCAATTCTCGACGATGGGTCTCTACTACCCGTTGTAAATGCTAGCTGATTGGCATTAGTTGAATTAATGCTGAATGCTCCCCAACTTTAACTAAATCTTGTTCAGGAAATACAGTTATTTAATAGATTAAAGATATTGGTTTATTAGTTGTAGCTCCTATTCCAAAGCAAATGGCCGCCATCTCCGGTTATTTACTATCTATTTTTTTAGAAGTTCAACTTCTCCTATTCCTTCTATAATGAATTTCAATTTATCAAAGTGATCATAAGAAGTTACCGGGAAGTTTGTCGAAATATGTGTTTGATGATCTCTTGTATCTATATTAAAGCCCTCTACTTCGTATTCATTTCCTTTTTCATCAATTATTTTCATCGAGAAGACAAATGGGGTATCATCTTCATATACCTGATCCACTGTGAATTTCAAGTTAAGAGATGTTGGATTTGCTTTTGCAGAAACAACTTGTATGATGGACGATGGATCATCCATTGCGTATTCAATAATTGAAATCGGATTGTCTATTTCGTGATTGACAACCGCCAAATCCCATTTACCATCAATTTTCGTAAGACTCGCAAACTCAAAACCCCGAAAGATATTGATACTCTCTATTTCGACAACAGCATCTTTTAAAATAGGCAACTCGCCTTTATTGGAATCGAGTATTACATCATATTGAACAATTCCGGCTTTTACATCTATTAAAGGGTTATGGTCAGTAAGACCGGACGCGTACCCACCGTTACCCTTCAACGTTTTTGTATCTGGAATAAATTCAACAATGTATTCGCCATCGCCATTTTTTAATCGATAATCCATCGTAACAGTTGTTACGCCGTTCTCAAGGATTGCTGGATCTTCGAACTCCAACTGAAAACTCATACCCACTTTATTAGCATCCGAAAAGTTTTGCTTAAGCGTAATTTTAACGTTCTGATCAGTGGCCGTACTATTATTTTCTTGTAAAAAGCCTTCTGTGATAGCTCGGTCTATTCCCTTATCCCCAAAACTAAATAAATCATTGATGCTGGCTCTAACTTGCTCGTTTGTGAGGACGGCACCAGCGATGATGAGTGCACAAGCGGCTGCGGTTACCTGCTTCCAAATGAACCTGTTTTTCTTCTTTTTCGATTGTGTTTGAATCGTATTGTATATGCTATCTAAAGACTTCCTAACATTCATAGGCATCTCTTTTTCTTGACTCATAACTTGTTCAAATTCTTTATCAAATTCAGTTTTCATTTAATATCTCTCCCTCACTTTTATAGTAATTATTTCTGAGCAATAACTTACCCCTGGAAAGTCTGGACTTTATTGTTCCTTCTGGCTCTTTTAAAAATGTGCTAATTTCTTTCGTGTTCAATCCCGCAATATAGTATAAGGAAAACGCAGTTTTATAGTCTGGATTTAGACTGTTTAAGGCATCCTCTAGTTCTATATTCTGAAAGTCACCGTTCGTTTGTTCTGGAAGAACATGTACGTCAAATGTGGAATAACTTTTCCTTTTGTTCAATAAACTGTTGCACTTATTTAGTAATATTTTATAAATCCATGTGTTGAAATACTCGTCCTTTCGAAGCGTATGTAATTTTTCATAAGCCGACATAATCGTATCCTGCAAGGCATCTGCAACGTCTTCATCATTGTTTAACATTCTGTTTGCCGTCCTATACAATACATCCTCGTATTGCTTTACTAGTAAAACAAATGCATCACCGTCGCCTCTTTTAGCCTTTTTGACCAATGCTTTTACTGATTTCATTCAAGCACCTCCCAACTCTCTCTTTATTTGCTGTTCAATAGATTAGATACAGACAACTGTCAAATGGTTGCATTGTATTAGAATATATTAATATACTTTAAGCCCATTGAATGTGAATAAAATGAAAAAAGGTCGTCCGATGTAAGTGCATCGAACGACCGATTATAATTTATCTTAAACGTACTACCAAAAAAACGAATAAATCAAACCTCTCATCGCTCGCAAGCGATTAAATCTTTGTCACGGTCACTTTTTTTATTAGCGTCATAGATTGCTTGAGAGACAAAAGGTGCGTACTTTGTTTTACCGCCTTTATTTTTGACACCAGCAGATCTTGCCACGCCGCCTTTATATACTTTATTCATCTCTTTACAATTAGCGAATACTTGCGCTTTAGGGCTTGCAGCTTCTACTTGTGTTGAATTGAAAGTGAAACTAATCGCAATTAGAATTGATAGTAATACGGTTGTAACACGTTTCATACCCATCAAATTTTTTCACCACCTTTCCTAACACATTCACAACCCAGAAAAGTATTATCTACTAAATCGATTTCAATCTATTCGTTTCCTTTAACTCTTTAAGGGAAGCTACCCCAATTCCAAACATCGACATGCGCAACTCCAACTCTTTTGTTTCCATGACTTCCAACACGTCTTCAACTGATTGAGTAGCTTCTTTTAAGATTGACCTTCCAAAACCAACCATACTTGCACCCAATGCGATTGCTTTTGCCGCATCGAGTCCCGTATGCATTCCACCACTAGCGATAATGGGTTGATTTCCAATATGTTCTTTAACAGAAACAATAGATTCAGTTGTAGGAATTCCCCACTCACTAAATGCTTCCGCCGCTTTTTTCTTTACTGGAACATTTGAACGAAACTTTTCAACCTGACTCCACGAAGTCCCACCAGCGCCTGCCGTATCAATAAAAGAAATACCTACATCTACTAGTCTTTTCGCAGTCAGCCCGTCTATACCCCACCCGACTTCCTTCACGCCTATAGGGACACCAAGTTTTCTACACAGTTCTTCGATTTTTACTAATAAGTTTTTAAAGTTTGTATCGCCTTCAGTTTGAATTACTTCTTGGATGCTATTTAAATGAAGGACAAGGGCATTCGACTCCGTTAAATCAATAATTTGACGACATTTATCGACATCAAATCCATAATTTAGTTGAACTGCACCTAGATTTGCAATAATTGGTATGCTTGGCGCATATTTCCGTACTTGAAATGAAGAACGATGCTGTGTACTCTCAATAAGAGCGCGTGTTGAACCGAGTGCCAATGCCCATCCTCTTTCCTGGGCAGCTGTAGCTAAATTCCGATTAATCGACTCGGCAAATGCTGCCCCACCGGTCATAGAACTAATTAAGAAAGGAGTTTTGCTTTGATGTTCTAAAAAGTTTGTGTGTAATGAAATTTCCTCAAAGTCAATTTCGGGCAGTGCATTGTGAATAAATCTAAATTTCTCAAAACCAGTTGTAATATTTTCACCTGTAACTTTTTCATCCAATGTAATTTGAATATGCTCTGATTTTCTTTGATTAATAAGCTCAGACATTCATAAACACCCACTTTTCCTAGTTAATTCTCACACCTGTTGCCCCGTCATTTGAAACTGAAACATTTAAAGGAAGAATATTTGCTCGTTCCCACTCTGATTTTAACTCAGAAATAGATGTATCTCCTCTTACAAAAGCAATTCCACAATCGCCGCCGCCCGCACCAGAAGTTTTTCCGCTACCATATTGATTGGCAATTTGAATGAGTAAACCCAGTTTCTCCGTCTCAATTTCAGTTTCTGCATGGTCACTAAGTGTCTTTAGTGCTTCGCGATTTTGCGTAAGACTTGTAATAGCGTTATCGGAACTTTTATTCCAAAAGCTTTGAATTAAATTCTCAACTGCATTCTTACTATCACTTAGAAACTTCTTGTATAACTCGGGTTTTATTTCTTGTAACTCACGGATTTTTGAAATCATAGGAGCTGTAGATGATTCACTATTTGTCCACCCTACACAAAGCGTCAAATCAGATGGGGGTGTTATAGAATGGATCATCAGATTAGGCCATGATTTATTAACAATTTCTGGGGTTGGTGTTTCTATTTTGATTTCTTTCAACAGCCAACTAGAATGAAAGGATGCGTAATGTACCCATCCCCCATATGTAGATGCCGCGATATCGGCGCAAGATCCATTGCCTTGCGTTTTAAAATGAGAAATCGCGGATAGTTTATATATTAATTCCTTTGAGATTTCTCCTAAGCTCGATTTGTAAAAATAGCACATCGATGTTATTACAGCGACAGTAACAGCAGCACTGGAACCCAGTCCGTACTTTTTCCCTGAAATATCATTCAGTTCACTTGTTATTTTTAAAGACCAAGGACGAAGTGGTATGGATAAACTGTGTAAATAATCATTGAAAAGAGCTATTGCGTTTTTTACAAATAGTATTTTCAAACTTGTGTCGCTAAGTTGTATTCCATATGGATCTAATGGTTCCCAGGTAACATAGTCAATTCCGAGTTGTGGAAGTGAGATACTATTTTGTTCACTAGATTCAATTTCTGCTTGAATATAGCGATCCACTGCAACTACGATCGCTTGACCATCTGGTTCAAGAACGGCATACTCTCCAGCGATCATTAACTTTCCTGGAACTTTTATGTGAAATTTTGTACCAGTCATATCCGACAACCTTTCGAATTATACAATTAACAACATGATTTTGTGTTTGTATTTGGTAAATAACTGATGCCGGGTCCTGGGTGACAAAGATAAATTTCTTTTACAACAGACAGAGTCGTTAGTTTTTCACGAACGGTATCTTCATCCTTAGGCTGACAAAGTACTTTTACATTCGGTCCGGCATCGATTGTATAGTAAGCTAAAATGCCATCATCTCTAAGTTCTTGCACTTTTTGCATAACCGCCACTGTCGCACTTGTCCAATACATAAATGGTGGGTTCGCGCCGAGAGTCGTTGCATGCATCTTTAATGCATTACTTTCGAGAACATTTCCAAGTATTTCAAAATCCCGGTCGTGAATCGCTTGTTTTGCTACTTTTAAATCATCATCTACCGTCTCTAACCAACCAGTGTAAAAAGGAGATGTATCCACAGTTCGTTTCATGCCTTCTCTGCTCAATACTTTTTTCTCGTTGGGTTCGACCAGAACAGATAAAATGCTTAAATCCCATTCGTTTTCAGTTAGAATTTGTTTACCGAATGAATCCGATCCATCTAACTGCTCACCTTTTTCCCATTCTACGTAACCGCCGTGTATTGATCGACATGCAGAACCGGAACCTTGTCGAGCGATTTGTGAAAGGATATCATCGCTAATTTCCATTCCAAGTGCTTTTGTTGAGGCTGCAGCCAATGCCGCAAACCCAGAGGCAGAGGAAGCAAACCCTGCTGCGGTTGGTACTTTGTTTATAGAATCCACAACACCGTATAATGCGCTTCCTGACATTTCACGAATCAAATCTAAGAACCGGGACATTTTATTCGTTTCTTCTTCACTCATGATATTTCCGTTTAATAAGAATATATCTTTTTTCAGGCAAGTACAAAATTCAACAGAAGTCGTAGTATAAAATTGGTCCAACGTTATTGAAAGGCTATTATTCATTGGTAAGAATAACTTTTCATCACGCTTCCCCCAATACTTGATTAACGCAATATTTGTATGAGCTTTTGCTGTTGCTTTCATTGATAAAATCCTCCTATTGTAAAAGGTTTATGTCAACTTCCTTCTGTTTGGAAGTACCATGTCTGAAATGCTCCAGCTTCTATTAAAATAACTGAAAGCTTTTCTGCATGACTTTTATTTTTTGCGAGTGCAAGAACGCAACCACCGCGTCCACCACCGGTCAACTTAGCTCCGAGCGCACCTTTAATTTGGGCAATTGTCACCAAATTGTCTAAGATAGGATCACTCACACCTAATTTATCTAATTCAATATGTGCTAAATTCATATAATTCCCTAATAATTCTATCTTACCATTAATTAAAGCATCCTTAGCTATATATGTAAGCTCTCCAAGTAAATCAATGGATTTCTTTGTAGCAATTGGATTTAAAGAATGGTTTTTTCGAATGCTTTCAACCGCCGCACGAGTATCTCCAATTCGACCGGTATCCGCAACAACAATATGAAGTTGTGCACCAGGTAGTATAGGTAGTGTATCTTTCCCTTTTTCAAACCATATAGGAAATTCACTTGATGCCGCCACCATGTCGATGCCGCTTGGATTTCCATGTGCATGTGTTTCGGCAATGTGTACAAGCTCCATAAGTTTTGACTGACTTAATTCTTCATCGTAATACGAATATAAGCTTTTCACAATTGCGATAGCTACTGCTGCACTTGACCCCAAGCCCCTACCGATAGGGATTGTTGAATTTAAGTGAATGCACATACCCACTGGGTTTTTTTCCAGAGTTTCAATTGTCGCATGGATGCACGCAACAATTCCTGCCAGTTTTAAAGGTGCATCCTTTAGTCTGCCTTCATAATAATGACATTTTAAAATTATATCTGTTGCACTGTTTAATTTCACGAGATTTTCAACGGTTGCAGTCGCATGAATACTTGGAAAAGGAATCGCGATAGCCGGCTTTCCGTAGACAACAGAATGCTCACCTATTAGTATCAATTTGCCATGTGAAGAACCAGTTACTCTATTAGTGGAAATTTCCAAATCTCATACAACACGCTTTCTAATAAAATTTTTGACTTAATCTTATCCCGCGATGATGCCTACTATCCAAGGCGCTGAATACAACACCATAAATTGAACACCGTAATTAACTCCCGAGCGGTGCAACATTCCTGCTACAAGTCCGATTAATAAAACCCCTCCAATATTCAACCAACCTGCATCTATAAAAGCCAACAGTAGAACCAGCCCGAAAAACAATCCTAATAGAGCTTCATGAGGTACAAATCTGAATACGAAAGCACAAATTTCTTGTGAGTATTTAACAACTACAAAGTAAGTCATCGACAATGCAACAACCGCTCCTATAACTGTTGCCCAAACAAAATCTGCAGTAGATAAGATATGATGCATATTATGGTCTAACGTAAAGACGGGCGGTGCATTAAATAAAGCATTTGCAGGTCCTATAGCAACTGGTGACAAAGGTATTCCAAGTGCAATTAGCGGGATTAAAGTACCTGATATGTACGTAGCATTTGTAAGAGCATCCATGCTTGATATCGCCAAAGATGCTTTTTTCACAGGATCTTTAATTCGACTTGAAAATAGTTCGCCAAGTAATATGGTCATTCCAACGGGACTCATAATAAATGTGAATGTACCGATTAATGATGCACCTGCACTTGCTCCAAGTTCTTGTTTTGTTAATATTTTAAAAGGGTTTGGAAATTCTTTTTCACGTTTCGTTTTTGTTGAAATAATTTTTTTCCTGCCAAAACGTTCCATCCCATCTCGTTTTTCTTTATTGAGCAAATCAAATAGCGTTAAGATTACAGGCCCTATTGTAATTCCTAAGAAGAAGGAAATGAACACATTTGTTCCTTCTGGGACAATGCCGACTCCCCAATATAAATGTCGTAAACCTTGTATTAAGATTGCAAATGGAATTATCGAGGCAAGAGATAGCCATCTATTTTTACTCATTAAAGCTAAGATTAATGCACCTATAAAGAACAGTTCATTGGCAGAACCTTTTATTACGTCCGCAAATGGAATTAACGCATTTGCAAGTATTAGACTTACAGGAACTGCTACGAGTGTACCGATAACAGATCCAGAAGCCATCTTTCTTATGCTTAAGTCAGGAAGACCGTGTTTTTTTAAAATCATGGCATGTTCAACCATTGGTGCCGCCATTACACCACCAGGAATCCCAGCAATCGCAACAGGTACTGAATCTGTCAATTTTTTTGCAACAATTGCCGATATGAAAAATGCAAGTACAACAATAGGTTGAAAACCAGCAAGAACCAATACGAGCGTTACAGGAGCTAGAACGGCTGTTTCATCAGTACCTGGGGCAATTCCTATAACTGTATATAAGACCGCTGCAAACATCGCGGCACCAATCATTTGGATTATTAATACAATATCCATATTTATTCATCACCCTTAACTTCTTCAAATACTCTTTTAGGTTTAATAAATATACTAGAAATGATAAATCCGATTAGTGCTCCGCTTAGACCATAAAATAATGGTAGAGGAGGTTCATTTGGGGCAATGAAATAAGCTCCTAATGTTGTTACACTGCAAATAGAAATAGCCAGTACTAAGTCTTTAATGTTCACAAGATCCTCCCATACAACAATATTATCCTTCGCCTCTTCTTTTTCCTGTAATCCCGACATGAAAAATGTCTCCCTTCTATATAAAAAGCTTGATTGTATGTACATTTGTATAGTATTCATTGTAATGGTTTTATTTATTGCTTTCAATGTAATAACATCTATCCAAATTCTTTATTTCATTCGAACGAAAAAATTCGTTCGGAATAAGTATCCCGAACGAATTTATCAAAAAAAACCGCGAAATTAAATTCCCATTTTACGATGTGAGTTATTTACTTTCTTAGATTGTTGACTCTTCATTTTTTTCGTTTCTAAAGATCCGCTGTTTACCGAATTTTCGGCGGATTGGTTGTTTTTCTTAGCTTCGAGCTGTTGTTTGATTGCATCTTTAAAACTTACTTTTGTTTTCTTTTCCGTCGATTGTTCTGTTTTATCCAATTCAGTCATGTTTAATTCCCCTATCCTGTATTATCTAAACCCTTTTCATATAGAATAACATTTTATACAATTAAGTGTC
Organism: Sporosarcina sp. FA9; assembly: GCF_051550205.1. Taxonomy (GTDB): domain Bacteria; phylum Bacillota; class Bacilli; order Bacillales_A; family Planococcaceae; genus Sporosarcina. The sequence continues at coordinate 1,843,963 of NZ_CP188819.1, read as the reverse complement.
CATATATATCGATAACATAACTTAACCTTTAAACTGCCTGGTCATCTGAGAATTGGCTGTTATATAAATCTGCATAAAAACCATTTGCTTCTAATAGCTCAAAGTGGGTCCCTTGCTCAATTACTTCCCCTTTATCCATAACTAAAATTAAATCAGCATCTCGAATTGTAGATAGACGGTGAGCAATTACAAAACTTGTACGGTCTTTCATTAATCGATTCATGGCTTGTTGGATAAGTAACTCTGTTCGTGTATCTACGCTAGATGTTGCTTCATCTAAAATCATTATTGGAGGATCTGCAATTACAGCACGTGCAATTGTAATAAGTTGTTTTTGACCTTGAGAAATGTTTGATGCTTCTTCGTTTAAAATAGTATCGTATCCCTCTGGCAGCGTTCGAATGAAGTGATCTGCACGAGCCATTTCTGCAGCAGCGATGATTTCTTCATCTGTTGCCTCGTTTTTCCCATAACCAATGTTCTCTTTAATCGTTCCGTTGAACAGCCATGTATCCTGAAGAACCATACCAAATGTAGTTCTTAAATCTTCTCGAGACATCATGCGAGTATCCAGATTATCAATTTTAATTGTTCCTTTTGACAATTCATAAAAACGCATCAACAAATTAATTAACGTCGTTTTCCCAGCACCTGTTGGCCCAACAATTGCGACTGTTTGTCCTGGGTGAACATGAATATTCATATCCTTTATTAACAAGTCTTCTGTATATCCAAACTGAACTTGTTCGAAAACGACTTCCCCTTTTGCACGGACTAGAGTTGATGTCGTAACTTCCGTAATTTCTTCTTCTTCGTCGAGCAATTCAAAAACACGCTCAGCGGCGGCAATTGTTGACTGAATAATATTTGCGATATTCGCTGTTTGCATAATTGGTTGTGAAAACTGACGCGAATACGTAATAAATGCTTGAATATCACCGATTCGAATCGATCCTGTAGTAACAAGTATTCCACCAACGATACAAATAAGCACATAACTAAGATTTCCGATTAAGGACATCATTGGCATGATAATACCTGAAATGAATTGTGCTTTACGCCCAGCGTCATAAAGTTGTTCGTTGACATCATCAAAATCAGCAACCGATTTTTTTTCGTGACCAAAAACTTTAACTACTTGGTGACCTGTGTACATTTCTTCTATATGACCATTTAACTGGCCAAGTGTTTTCTGTTGTTTCGCAAAATGCTTTTGAGAACGTTTTAAAAAAGGGCGAATGACAAAAATGGATAATGGTAAAGAAACGAGGGAAATAAGCGTTAATATAGGGCTGATTGTCAGCATCATTATTAAAATACCAACTATCGTTACAATAGATGTTATAAACTGCGTAATGCTTTGCTGCAACGTACTCCCAATTGTATCAATATCATTCGTAACCCGACTTAATGTTTCTCCAACGGGTCGGCCATCATAATATTTTAGTGGAAGCTTTTCAAGTTTACCGTTAACTTCTTCTCGTAAATCGTAAACGGTTCTCTGGGCAACACTTGACATGATAAATTGCTGAATGTAACTAAACACGCTACTGAATAGGTATAAACCGGCTAAAATAATTAACAGATTTGCAATAGCGTTGAAATTGATTGCAGCATCCGCAACTCCAGTTATTTTTCCGTAAGCACCTTCAAATAATTCTGTAATGGCATTACCCATTATTTTTGGACCTGCAATCATAAATACTGTACTTAAAATCGCTGCGAAGAATACAGCAATCAACTGATTTTGACGGGGCTTTAAATAACGAATGAGACGACGTAGTGTACCTTTGAAATTTTTTGCCTTCTGTCCAGCGACCATCATGTTGCCCATACCACCTGGGCCACCAGGGCCTCCCCTTTGAGGTTGTCTTTTTTCGTGACTGCTCATGCGGATTCCCCCTCTGTAAGCTGTGATTCAACAATTTCTCGGTAAACTTCGTTTGTTTCAAGTAAATGAGTATGTGTTCCGATTCCTGCAATAGACCCTTTGTCTAAAACGATTATTTGATCTGCATCAATTATTGTACTGACTCGTTGTGCGACGATAAGAACTGTTGCATGTTTTGTCTCGCTTTTCAATGCGGCTCGTAATTGTGCATCTGTTTTATAGTCAAGTGCTGAAAAGCTATCATCGAAAATGTAAATATCAGGTTTTCGAATAAGTGCTCGTGCTATCGATAAACGTTGTTTTTGTCCACCAGACACGTTTGAACCACCTTGTGATATTTCGGATTGATATCCATCTTTCATATTTAAAATAAACGTTTCAGCTTGTGCAATTCGTGCAGCATGCTCAACCTCGTCCTGAGTAGCATCTTGTTTGCCGAAACGAATATTCTCTTCAATTGTTCCTGTAAATAATAAAGAACTTTGTGGTACAAACCCTAATTTTGACCGAATTTCTTCCTGTGAGGATTGAAGTATATCAACGCCATTCACACGAATTATTCCGTTCGATAAATTATAAAAACGCGGTATTAAGTTTAATAGAGTAGTCTTACCAGAGCCTGTTCCCCCAATAATTGCTGTAACCTCACCACGGGTTGCTTTAAAACTAATGTTCGTCAAGGCAGCCTCTTCAGCGCCTGGATAGCTGAACGACACATTATCAAATTCTAATGTACCTTTGTCCACATCCGCTTTTTTAGTACCCTCGTCTACTAATGCCGGTTGCATATCTAGTACTTCGTTAATACGTTTTGCAGAAACGGAAGCTCTTGGTATCATTACAAACATCATTGATGCCATTACGAGTGAAAACATTATTAACATCACATATTGTATATAAGCCATTAAATCACCGATTTGCATCGCGCCGTTATCAATCCGAATTCCTCCGAACCAAATGACTAGTACAACTGTCAAATTCATAACAAGCATCAAAACGGGCATCATAAATGCCATTAACTTATTTACTTTAATTGAAACATCTGTCAAGTCTTCATTCGCCTTGCGTAAACGTACTTGTTCCAACTTTTCACGATTGAAAGCGCGGATTACTCGTATACCTGTTAGGTTTTCACGAAGAACAAGGTTTAAGCGGTCCAGTCGAATTTGCACCTTTTGAAATAATGGAAGACCTTTATAGAGAATTAATAATATTGAGATAATTAGTATAGGCATTGTAGCAACGATAACAAGCGATAGTTTTGCATCTTTTGAGATAGCCATAATCAATCCACCTGTAAACATTATTGGTGCACTGAGAACCATTCGAAGCATCATGATGACGACTTGTTGAACTTGTGTTATATCATTCGTTGTTCTTGTAATCAGTGAAGCTGTTCCTACCTCATCGAATTCTTGTAACGAAAAACTCTCTACATGGTTAAATACTTTACGTCGAACGTCTCGTCCAAAACCCATAGCAGCCTTTGAGGAATAATAACTTGTTCCTACGGATGCAATTGCACTAAAGGCGGATACCAGAAGCATTATTCCCCCGATTTTCCAAATGTATGGAATATTTCCGATTACGACGCCTTTATCAATAATATCCGCCATAAGTGTTGGGAGAAATAAGTCTGCCATTGATTGAATAAAAACAAGGCCTAATATAGCTAAGACTAGCCATTTGTATACAGTTAAATTCTTTAAAAGTTTAAACACTCCGTAGTTCCCTCCGTTTCATGTAAATATAAATATCCCTGTCTGAAAAGAAAATAACCAACATTCGAAGGTAATCACTTAAAATTAGCGTATAACTAGCTTGAAAATAATCACTTGCATTATGCATGTATTATCCGTGGAAAATAGTTGCATTGTGCAACCTTCGTGAGTTTCATTATAATTTATTTGATAAAACGAGCATAGAACGGATTACTGTTTCTCGTTCAAATTCATTCATTGTGTTAAGTACAGCTGACATACTCTCGGCAATACTTTTATTGATGGTAAGTGCGATTTCCTCGCCTTTTAGGGATAAAGACAATCGATAAATTCTACGATCCTTAGCAGAGGGATTTCTTTCAATTAAATCTTTTTTCTCCAAGGTGTTAATTTGTCTGGAAAATGTCGTAATATCCATTCCAACGGCTTCTGCCAAGGTTTGCATAGAAGGCTGATCGAGCAGCGACAATTCATATAGAATAGAACTTTGTATGACAGAAACATCTTTGCAACTTGATTTATGAATTTTTCGAAGTTTTTTCGATAACGAATAAAAAATTGGAACGATTTCTTCCATTACGCTCCCCCTACTTTCCTATGTAAACTATTAATTTTAAAACGCACCCATTGGTAAAGGGTGCGCCATTTCTTATTTATAAGTGATTTTGTCTTCAGCTTTCAGTAAAATGTCGTTTTTCAGATAAACCGTTGTACGTATCGTAAGAGACTCGTTTTCTAGCTTTGTCTCCCACCGTTCGTCAGGTACCATTTCAAATGGAATCATCCAAGTTTCCTTAGATTTATCGCCACTTACCATTTCTATTGAATGCTTTGCAATAACCTTCTCGCTCGCTCCAAAGACTTTTATTAACTCAATTACAATTTCGTCAATAATCTCATCAATTTCGTCTCCTTCAATGTAGAGCTTAGCTGAAAGAGTTTCACCAAATGCAATATTTGGTCCATCCAAAATTGTGTCAATTGAAATATTCTCGTGAATAATATGTGACGTGAAATCCTTCAACATGTTTATTCCTCTTTCCTTTAACTTATTAACTTTTCAGTGTGTTTATAATGAAAGTGTCTATCCGATCTATGTCTATTATATCGGACTTTAAACAATTTGAACAAGTGTAAGATCACTACTTTTAATAATGCATAATCAGGTATTTCAAGAATTACACCAACTACTCCGAATAAAGAACCAGAAGTAAGTAGTACAAATATTATTGTTTCCCCTTTGTTCTTTAGAAGCCCTTTTGTTATTCAATCTGTGTATCAAGAAACTGGCTGATGGCCTCTTTATTTTTTTCAATGTTTAATTCAATTACAGAGCCCGCATGTTTATAAGTATTAAACGAATATGTACCTTCAACAGGTATAGTCATCGTCTCTAATTTGGCACCTTTTTTCATAAGTAATGAAACTGCACGAGAAATTTCATCTTTTGATGTTAAATCTGTATGCACGAAACTAGAAATAGCTCCTGCCAATTTTGGTGCGGCAAGAATCATACCGGGACGAATTACTTCTTCTTTCATGGCGGTAATAATTTCCTGTTGGCGTCCCACACGCCCAAAATCACCTTCACTATCTGCTCTAAAACGTGCATAACCGAGAAGTTCTTTGCCGTTTAATCGTTTCCTCCCAGGCGTAAGTGTGACACCAATTTTTTCCGACATTTCTTTTTTTACATCAATTTCAACACCATCTGGAAATGCAATATTGACAATCGACTCAAAGTTATTAAAATCAACAATTGCGTAATGATGAATTGGAATGCCAAACATTCCTGTTATGGTATCTTTCGCTGTTTGCACACCGTTCAGATAATACGCTGTATTTAGCTTGTACGATTTATATCCGGGGATTTCTGCGTAAATGTCTCTCATAAAAGAAATGACTTTCATTTCTCCTGCACCTTTATCCCAAGATAGTACCATCATTGTATCCGTACGCGACTTTTCACTACCGTCATCATCTACGCCGAGTAGTAAATAATTTTCTACAGTAGGGTATTTGGGATGGATGGCATCCCCTTTAAATGAACCAGGATCGATTGTATTGCCTTTTGCAATTGCCTTGCCGGCATTGTACTGTATGACAGAATAAATCCCGGCCACTATAAAAGCAAGAATGAGTAATGTAAACAAAGTTCTACCAATTCGCAACTTTTTCTTTCTTCTTCTTTTTAGTATCGGGTTATCGTGTTGTTCTTCCATTATAATTCCTCCAAAAACTAATCTTCTGTTTAGGACGTACGGGATATTACTTAGTTGCATACTATTGTACCACGGAGTTGCGGTGGTACCTCAAAATATACGTCTTGAACAGTACTAACTTGAAAGGACTCCATTAGTTTACCTGTGACAATCCCCCATCTCCATTTATAAGACCTTGCATATACTACAAAGATATCTACAAAGAAAGGCGGTGTACTTTGTGGGAAATGAATACAGAGGAAGTTCAGGTTCTTCATTTGCTTTGATTGTTGTTTTATTTATTTTGCTAATAATCATTGGTGCTAGCTTTCTTTACTAGAATACAATCAGCTTAATTTTCATTCTAGCATCTCAAAACTTTTAAGAGCGCTAAAACAGTGCTCTTTTTCTTATTTTGGAACAGTGTTGTTTACAATTATAAAATAGTAAAATGGATCTATTTTTATTCCTATAGTTCTTGTTAGCGAATCTTTCATAAGTTATAAATTGAAAAGCTAGCATTTTTGAATGTATTCCTTTAAACTAAGTATTCTAAAAGAGGAGTGGACATTTATGACGAACAGTGGACTTGAAAAAGCCGCATTTGCCGGTGGTTGTTTTTGGTGTATGGTGAAACCTTTTAAAGAATGGGAAGGCATTCATGATGTCGTTTCAGGTTATATGGGTGGCCATATAGAAAATCCGACATATGAAGATGTGAAAAAAGGTGAATCAGGTCATTTAGAAGTTGTAGAAATAACATTTGATCCTAATTTGTTTACATATGAAAAACTTCTAAATATATATTGGCAACAAATCGACCCTACGGATGCAGGAGGACAATTTGGGGATCGGGGTGAATCCTACTCTACTGCAATTTTCTATTACACAAATGAACAGCGTCAAATCGCCGAGAAATCTAAAAAAGAACTCGAAACAAGTGCGAAATATTCAAATCCGATTGTCACGCCGGTACGCCCTGCTGAAACATTTAATCGTGCAGAAGAATACCATCAGGACTATTATGAAAAAGAAAAAGAACATTACGAAAAGGATCGTGCAAAATCTGGAAGGGATGAATTCCTGAAAGAATATTGGACTTAAATAATACAAAAAACCGTCAAACTCTATTGGCGGTTTTTTTGTTAAATATAATTATTGACTTAATATAAGTAGCTTTATTGTATCTCATTCTTTTCTCCAATTAATAACGTTAATATCATTAGTGCAATATAAAAACCAAGAAAAATTATGAAAGTATAATTATGATCTCCAGTCCAGTCGTGAATTAAAGCAATTACTAATGGGAATAGCCCACCGATAATATATCCACCTGTCTGCATCATTGCTGTCCATGAATTGGTTTCGTCTGCTGTCTCAGTTTCGTCAAGAGGTAATAGTAATGCGATTGGGAATAAACCTCCTAGTGGAATGCCCATTACAATTGCGCCTATCCACATTAGTGAATGCACACCCGTCCAAATAAATAGCGTCGCCAAAACTCCCGAAATCAGCATCAGTAAAACCCAAAATCTTCTTGCAGGGAACCGCTCCATTAGTAAAGGGAATCCAAGATTTAAAAAGATTTGAACAACCGTCATTACACTTAGAAGCATTCCCGCCTGTAACAATGTCATACCCAAGGATTTTGCCATTGGCACAAGCCATGTAACAATAGAGAAAAATGCGGATGATTGTAATCCGAAAAAAAGTAGGAACAACCAAGCTTTCTTTATTCTCCAAGGTGAAACACTTTTTTCTTGTTTCTCAGTTAGTGGGCTCTGTCTAACGCTATAAATCACAGTTTCAACTCTCATTGCGAAAAACCACGCTAAAAGCCCTAGGAGTGCCAATACAGCCCATATGCCAAGTGCAAAGGGGTAAGAGCTTGTCCTATCATAAAAAAGGACTGTGAATCCAGCACTTGCTGATGCACCTACACCCATTCCGAACGAATAAACTCCAATAACCGAGGCCGCACGTTGTGGAAAGTTTTGTTTAATCATCGCAGAAAGAAGAGGCCCCATAACTGCGAGTGCAACCCCGATTAAAAATGCAGTACCTATGAGCACGATAAAGGACGGAACAATGCCTCGAATTGCAGTAAGTAAACCGATAAGGCTTAGCATGAGATACATTGTTCGTTTAAGTCCGAGCTTTCTATTAAAATATGGTGCAAATGTTGCGAATATACCCATACAGATTACAGGGATAGCTGTTAGCATACTTACCTGTACATTGGATAGACTGAGTTGCTCACGGATTACTTCAAGCATCGGACCAATCGATGTAATTGCTGGACGCATATTTACGGCAACTGCAAAGATGGCTATGAGAAGTAAAACTGAATCTTTCTTTGTAAATTCCTTAATCATATAACATTCACTTCATCTCATTTTAATCAATTGTTCAAAACTTGGCGTTTATTTTCCAGTAAACCTGTTTTATATAAAAACAATACTGCTCTGTAAGGTAAAATAGGCTTACTTAATATAATACCCTAGAATTCGATTTGCACCCAACTCTTAAAGAAGGATTCATTATTAAAGATGATTTGCCGACTAAATTAACTTTTATTTATAATGTTAAGTATGTAGCATTCCAATTTGAAACAATTTCATGCTATAATAGGTGCATTGTGAATTTAGGAGGAATTTTTTTGATAGCAGTAACTAATATAAGTCTTCAATTTGGTGACCGCAAGCTATTTGAAGATGTAAATATACAGTTCAACACTGGCCAATGTTACGGTCTTATTGGTGCGAACGGTGCGGGTAAATCTACATTTCTAAAAATCTTATCTGGTGAACTTGAGGTTCAATCTGGTAATGTCATCATGAATAAAGATGATCGCCTGGCTTTTTTGAAACAGGATCACTTTGAATATGAAGAACATGTCGTACTTGCGACTGTTATTATGGGTCATAAGCGTCTGTTCGATATTATGAATGAAAAAGATGCCATCTATATGAAAGCTGATTTCTCCGATGAAGATGGAATGCGAGCAGCTGAACTTGAAGGCGAATTTGGTGATTTAAATGGTTGGGAAGCTGAATCTGAAGCAGCTATCCTTCTTCAAGGTCTTGGTGTAAAGGATGAATTACATCACTTGAAAATGTCTGAACTAACGGGTTCTGATAAAGTGAAGGTTCTTCTTGCACAAGCGTTGTTTGGTAAGCCGGATGTTCTACTTCTGGATGAGCCTACGAACCATCTTGATTTGAAAGCAATTCAATGGCTTGAAGAGTTCCTTATTAATTTTAATAATACGGTAATCGTTGTATCCCATGACCGTCACTTTTTAAATAAGGTTTGTACACAAATAGCAGACGTTGATTTCTCGAAAATTCAAATCTATCCAGGTAATTATGATTTTTGGTATGAGTCTAGCCAGCTGGCACTTAAAATGTCTTTAGACCAGAATAAGAAAAAAGAAGATAAGATTAAAGAGCTTCAAGCATTTGTTGCACGTTTTAGTGCGAATGCTTCTAAATCTAAACAAGCAACTTCACGTAAGAAAACGCTTGAAAAAATTGAACTGGACGATATTCGCCCATCTTCAAGACGATACCCATTCGTTAATTTTCAAATGGGACGCGAAATCGGCAATGATGTACTAAGTGTTCAAGATGTTTCCAAAACAATTGATGGTAGAGTAATGTTGAAAAATGCCTCTTTCACAATTGGAAGAGAAGATAAAATCATTCTTCTTGGAAATCCACTTGCAAAAACAGCACTATTGGAAGTTTTGTCCGAAAATTCAGAGCCTGATTCAGGAACAATCAAATGGGGTGTAACAACTACAAAGGCTTACTTCCCTATCGATAATAATGAATTCTTCCAAGGTTCTGAGCAATCTCTAGTAGATTGGTTGCGTCAATATTCACCAGATGATCAAACGGAAACATTCTTACGTGGATTCCTTGGTCGTATGCTCTTTTCTGGTGAAGAAGTGAATAAAAAGCCTTCTGTTTTATCAGGTGGAGAAAAAGTGCGTTGTATGCTATCGAAAATGATGCTTACATCTGCGAATGTACTTTTACTTGATGAGCCAATGAATCACTTGGATCTTGAATCTATCCAATCTCTCAACAACGGTCTCTTGGCATTTAAGGGCGTAATTATCTTTACTTCTCATGACCAACAGTTTATACAAACCGTTGCGAACAGAATTATTGAAATTCATGATGATGGAACAATTTTCGATAAAATGATGTCTTATGAAGATTACCTGGAATTTAAAGAAAAGCAATAATAAAAAAATGAACAATAAAAAATTCGACCTTCTAATCTTAGAAGGCCGGATTTTTTTGTTATGAATAAGCATGATTATCTCATTCTTGGGCATAACCATAATGAGAGGAGAGATTTCAATGCGGAAAGTAAATCTTTTCATAGTACTTCTTGCAGTGTTTTTCGTGTTTACGGGGTGTACACAAGGTCAAAAAACAAATGAAAATCCTGCTGGAGGCGAAGGAAATAAAGATTTAAATGGTAAAGAAGATGAAAGTAGTGTTGAACCAATTGAATCTATGCGAGAATATTTCCCACCAGACGGATCTAAATTATTTTTTAAAGGTGAAGGGAATGAATTTGCTGAGTACCATATTGAAGTAGCGCAACCTCATAAAAATTATTTCGTTATATTCGAAGATAATGGAGGTACAATTATTCGGAAAATCTTTAGAGTTGAGAAAGACCGTATTGATATTATTGATTCCAACATTATTGGTATTGTTGAAAAGAATTTCCCTTCCCTGCAAGAGTTGGATTCTATGAAATCATCAAGTATTTATTTACAAAAGCCATTTACATTAGGAAGTGTATTTGAAAATTGGACAGTTGTTGAAACAGATTTAACGATTGAGACGCCTTACCAAAAGTATGACAATGTTTTTGTAATTGAAGAAAAAGTTAAGAAAGCAGTAAATCGAAAATATTTTGCTGCTGGAATAGGAGAAATAAAACGTGAAGCTGTAATGGAAACTGGGGATGGTAAAACCGTAACTGTTACTTCGACATTGGAAGCCTTAGGTGAATAGAGCACATAAAAAGAGGCTTCTAGTAGAAGTCTTTTTTTATGTGGGTAAAAATTAACGCTTAATAACATTCTACGGTATTTTCTATGGATGAGAATTAATAAATAAAGACATTTTTAAAGAGTTCAAGTAACACCGATCTGATTTTACATAATTATCGATTTCACTGGCTGACCATCTTTTAAAATAAATACACCATGGTAAATTTGCAAATTATCATCACATGCTTCACAAAATGCTTGTTCATTAACAGACCAAAATGCATAAAAACATTCATTCTTTACTGCTTCAAATTCATGTTTTTCGCGAAATTTTACTATAAACTCTCTCAATTGTTCTTTAGCTTCATTAATATCTATATTTGTTTTTCGAGTAATAATGGTATCTTCCCAGTCTTCGAACATCCACCAAGGCTCAAATTCAGCTTTCATATATATTAATTCATACAATTTAAGTCCCCCTTAGATGATTTCAGCTGAATATTAGTCAATTTTAGCAAATAGATACACATTGTCCACTTAAATGCCCTCTTCAACAATCTAATGTAATGTGTATGAGCTCACTTTAATGTATAATTAGTATGATGAAGTGAAACCTTATATACTTTCAAACGTATTAAATATATATGGTTAAGGAGGTCTACCCATGAAGGAAATTCAACAATTCTTTATAAGGAACTTTATAGCGGCTCCCATTAGCTTTGGTTCATGGCTTTACCTGCTCTTTGGTATTGGTATGAATATCTTTCCGGCAACTGGCCTATTAATAGTACTATATCTTGGAAGTACTTTTTCAATCAAACAAATTCAACTATCATCTAATTTGAAACACTTAGGTATGACTCGTTCCGAATATAAACATATTAAAAGCCAATTAACAAGTGCTCGTTTTAAAGTTAAACAATTAAATAGTTTTTATGGTAAAGTGAGGTCTGTACAGGCATTTCGACAACTTCACGAAATCAACACAATATCTAGGAAAATTTTAGGTATTGTTAAAACGAACCCTAAAAAGTTTTACTATGTAGAAAAGTTTTTCTATGCGCATCTTGATTCAGCGGTAGAGTTAACATCCAAATATTCAATGCTTGTTAACCAGCCTTTAAAAGATAAAGATTTGAAAATTACTTTGCAAAATACACGTGAAACGCTTGTTGATGTAAATAAGCAATTAGAACAAGATTTGCGTAATGTTCTTTCATCTGATTTGGAAAAACTGCAGATGGAAATTGATTTTGTAGGTATAACAATGAAGCGAGATAAACCTGTTTTGAAAATGAAAGGAGATAAATATAATGACAGAAACTAATCCAGTTACGACAGATGTAAAATCATTTGATGATTTACTAGATAATCCATTTGACATAAAAGAACCTCTTTTATCAAAAGAAATGCAAACTGTAAATAACAAGGTAGGTAATACAGCCGTAAAATTAATTGATCGTCTAACACCTGAGGAACGAGAAAAAGCGATTGAACTTGCAAAGCAAATACCCGTTGGTAACTATGAGGCGATTATTACCTATGGTGCAAACGCTCAGGGCGAACTCTCACGCTTCTCCCACAAAATGCTTGACCATGTTCAAAGCCAAGACATTGGACCCGTTGGTGATGTCTTAAAAGACCTTATGGACAAACTGTCTGAGATAGATCCTGATGATTTAAGTGAAAAGAAAAAAACTGGTCTTAGTAGATTGTTTGGTAAAGTATCGAAATCCATACAAGAAATGATGACAAAATACCAAAAATTAAGCACGCAAATAGATAGAATTGGCGTTCAGCTTGAACATTCAAAAAGAGGCCTTCTAGACGATGTGAAAATGTTAGACAGCCTTTATGAACAAAATAAAACATATTTTCAGGCACTCAATGTATATATTGCAGCAGCTGAAATTAAACGTGATGAAATTTCATTTGAACTTATTCCTGAAATGCGACGAGAAGCAGAACTGTCTAATGATCAAATGGCATTCCAAGAAGTAAACGACATGGCGCAATTTCTTGATCGACTCGAAAAACGTCTATATGATTTACAATTATCACGCCAAATAACGATTCAAAGCGCCCCACAAATACGTATGATACAACAGACAAATCAAACGCTTGCTGAAAAAATTCAATCATCTATTATGACATCCATTCCATTATGGAAAAATCAGATTGCGATTGCATTAACATTGAATCGACAAATGAAAGCTGTAGAGTCACAGAAACTCGTAACGAAAACAACCAATGATTTACTTCTGAAAAATTCAGAGATGTTGAAAATAAACACAATCGAAACGGCAAAAGAAAATGAACGCGGAATTATTGAAATTGAGACATTGAAGAAAACGCAAGAAAATCTCATCCAAACGATTGAAGAAACGCTGCTCATTCAAGCTGATGGTCGTGCTAAACGTAAAGCAGCAGAAATAGAAATCGGACAAATGGAAGAAGAACTTAAACAGCGATTACTCGCAGTACACGATAAAACACAAAATCGCCCTTCATAAGGCGATTTTGTGTTTTTTTTAGCTTGTGCGTGCAACTATAGCTAACAATTTTCTTAGTATACGAAGTGTCTGATCAGAAAAGTTTTCCACTGAATTTGATGATGCTGTTTTATGGCCAAACATCATTGTAAATAGTGCTATTTGTTCTTCTGTTGGTTCTTCCGAAGAGAGAAATAAGTGAATTACGGAAATACCTTTTTTCTCTGTTTCCATTACAGCTTCGGCCGTATCTATTATTCCATTACGATCATATCCAAAAGCCGATGGTTCCCCATCCGAAAATACGAGTAAAAACTTATGTTTTTCACGTCTTTGATATAGCTTTTCAGCCATCCAACGAATGGCAAACCCATCTCGATTGTCTTCATTTGTTTCAAATGATAGAATCGACAATCCATTATCCTGTTTATTATCCACAAATGTATGCATCTGATTGAAAACATTTGGTTGAACTTGCGAAGTAGCATGATTTGCATCCTCATAATACGATGAAATCTCATGCTGTATCCCTAAAGTGCGAAGAATATCATGAAATAAAAGAACTGCATGTTTTGTTTCATCTAATTTATCAAACATTGATGCTGAACCATCTACAAGTAACCCAAATACTGCATCTAACTGAGTAGAAGGTGCATTTTTTTTATAAAATGGTTTTGGTCGTTCGTCTACTAAGAGTGTTATTAATTTATTGGATAGTCTGCCTTTCATTAATCCTTCTCGTTTTGTTTCTTCTTTAAAATGAATTCTTTTTTTCATTTCCTCAACTATGGATCGAACATATGGTTTTTGATCCTCACGCCAAATAGCAAGCTTCGTTCGATTCTCATAAGTATCTAAAACTTGAACACGTTGTTCTTCATAAACAACATTCATATGTTCACTTCCAAAGGATTTACCCGCTTTCATTTGCACGTTGGTATTTTCATTTTTCTCATGTTCCTCATCTGACAAGTTTTTGCTTTCATTTCCCTCTGAATATCCTTCACCGGTCTCCTCTATCTCTGCGTCTTCATTGCCTTCAGTGGCATTAGACCCATCTGTTTTTCCAGAACGTCCATGTTCTAGTTCGAATTCAAGATGGACACCAGATTCATCTTCGTTCTCCTCATGCCAGGAACGAAATACTTCCTCTATTGTTTCCTTACGTGCGTCTTCCCCTTTATCCGCATCACCTAATCCTTGATGATAGTTAAATTGAATGGTTTCATCTACTAATGAAGCGCCTATCGAATAATATTGATTCACTAAATCTGAATGAATAGATTGTTCTACTATACGTCCAATTCGATTTGCAATATGTGTATTGTCTTTCGTACTTTTCGAATCATATGCAGACTGAAGAATTGTTTGAATGAGATTGAACTGAATAGGACCCCAATCAATATGTGATTCATGAAATATTCCTTCGTGTAAAGTGATATACAATTCATTTAGTAAGGCATCCGCAAGAAAACCTTTTTGCATATTGGAAGAAATGCTACTTCGATGAAAAGAGACGTATGCTTCTTTTCTAGTTTCAAATGCTGTGATAGTTCCTGGGCGTTCTTTAATAATTAAGTCGATTAATCGAAACTCTTCTAGTAGAAGTAGTGTTTCACCAATAAATTTCCGTAAAGGATGTAATTGGTTTTTATTTTCGAAAGTATTCCAAGTACGAATATCAAAATATTTCCAAAAACCAATTGTTAAAAGATAAATATCGGACAAACGTCCATAATGAATAATACCCTTTGATCGATGTCGCCAAAATACGCTCATTGATATAATGCCTTCTTTTGGTCTGTATTCAAGAAGTTTACGCTCGGTTAATTCAAGGTAAGTAGTATTTGAAAGTGCACGGCCAAGACGCTCGTATAATAACAATGTTTTCGCATCAACTGTTTCATCATTGAATTGAATAAATCGATTCATTTTCACGTATACGTTCTCCTCATTTCACCCAAGTATCTACTAATTCCATTACGAGCCTACGTTCTATTCCATCGTCAAGTTTCTCGGAAATTGTGTATTGAATTGCACGTCCCACTGGCATATGTTCAGCTAGCCCAATGGCGTCCAGTAGACTCCGAACGGATGCGGCATCGTCTGACAATAATCCATTTACCACTTGTTTTCGCAAATCTTCCCCAATGTTTAGAATTGTATCTATGAGTTGTTCGGAGGTGTTAGGATATTCATTCAGAACAACCTTTTTTAATTCAATACCAGATAAATACGGGATTGTAAAAGACACGAATCGGTTTTTCAATGCCTCATTCATTGGTGATGTTCCCACATAACCTTCGTTTATTGCAGATATTACTGTAAAATCCTCGTGTGCAATAATAACTTCGTTAGTAAAAGGATTTGTTAAAACGCGCCGATGGTCTAGAACACTATGTAGAATTGGTAAAGTCTCTGATTTGGCCATATTAATTTCATCAATATACAATATATGTCCCTTCTTCATTGCTTGGACAACTGGGCCCTCTACAAAATCGATTGTTGTTACGCCGTCCTTTTGAATAATTGTTTTAAAGCCTAAAAGAGATTCAGCATCAAGATCTACAGAGCAATTTACACTGTGCATTGGCTGGTTAAAAAACTCCGAAACAGATTGTGCTAATTTTGTTTTACCTGATCCTGTTGGTCCTTTTAATAAAACTGGTTTTTTAAGTACAATGCTAATTAACACATCATCCCATAAATATTCATTTGGTGAAACATATCCCCCATCCTGTATGAGCATTTGATAAATGGATTCATGTTCTTTTTGTGTGCGTAGTTGTTGTTCATTTTCTACATAGGTATTCAAATTTCATTTCCTCCTTAGTAAAAATGCCCGATGCACCGCTGTAAAGCGGACATCAGGCATTTTTTATTCGAAATACGTTTTGTAATATCCGCCAACTTTTCCAGAATTATCAATGATGAATATAAACTCTTCAGTTTCGTTTTTAACATCATATTCTTTTCCAGGTGTTAGCATATTATTTACGACATACTTCTGCGCATCTGAGTGGTTGCAAGTAACAACACGAAGTGTCGGTGAAGACATCCAGTCTTGAAAATTCACTATACATCACACCTTTCTTTTAATACAAATCGATATCTAACTATTAAGATCCTAAAAGAAGGTCTTCTGGATTTTCAAGCAATTCTTTTACCATTTTCAAGAAACCAACAGAATCTTTTCCATCGATAACACGGTGATCATAAGAAAGTGCCACGTACATCATCGGACGAATTTCTACATTATCTCCAACGGCAATCGGACGTCTTTGGATTGTGTGCATGCCAAGAATTCCAACTTGTGCTCCGTTCATAATAGGTGTGGACATCAATGAACCGAACACACCGCCGTTTGTAATTGTGAAAGAACCGCCAGTCATATCTGCAATTGTAAGCTTGTTATCGCGAGCTTTTTTCGCAAGATCCACGATAGATGCTTCAATTTCAGCAAAGTTTTTACGGTCGGCATCAATCACGTTTGGTACTACAAGCCCGCCATCTGTCGATATAGCAACACCGATATCATAGAAGTTCTTTAGAAGAATTTCATCGCCATCGATTTCCGAGTTGACATAAGGATATTTTTTAAGTGCTGCTACAACAGCCTTTGTAAAGAATGACATAAAGCCAAGTCGAACGTCATTTTGCTCGAAAAACTGATCTTTTTTACGTGAACGAAGGGCCATCACATTTGTCATATCAATTTCGTTAAATGTCGTAAGCATCGCTGTCGACTGTCTTACCTCAAGTAGACGTTTTGCGATTGTTTGACGGCGACGCGTCATTTTTTCACGTGTTACCCGACCATCATCTTGTGCTGCTACAACTGGCGCTGCTGATTTTACTGCTGGCTGTGCTTTTGGAGCTGATGCATGTGCTTCAACGTCTTGCACTCTTACGCGACCCATTGGATCAACTGGTGATATCGCTGCAAGGTCAATACCTTTTTCACGAGCCAGTTTGCGGGCAGCTGGACTTGCTATAGTGCGTTCTGAATCATTTGTTTCATCAACCACTGGTGCTGATGTTGGTGCAACTGCGACAGCCTCTTCTTTAGTTACGGCAGCAGGCGCTGCTGGTGTAGCTGACCCTGAATCTGCACCCACAATTGCAATTACTTGTCCTACTTCAACTGTATCTCCTTCAGCCGCAAGATGTTGTTGTACAATACCTGCTTCTTCGGAAATGATTTCTACGTTTACTTTATCGGTTTCAAGCTCAACAATAAATTCTCCACGTTCTACAGTATCACCCGGTTGTTTCAACCACTGTGAAATTGTTCCTTCTGTAATTGATTCTGCAAGTTCTGGTACGATAATTTCTGCCACTATAAATTCCTCCTCTAAGTCTTACCGTTCTTAACGGTTTAAAGCTAAATTAATAATTCGTTTTTGTTCAATTGCATGTGAAGCGCCGTCACCTTCAGATGGACTTGATCGGTGGTCACGTCCGATATAACTAACTTTTTTCTTCCCAGCGATTTCATTCATATATGGAGTTGCATACGACCAAGATCCCATGTTTTTAGGTTCTTCTTGTACCCAAATGAGATCTTTTGCCTTTGGATAACGTGAAACGATATTTTTAATCTTTTCAGAAGGGAATGGATAGAGCTGCTCTACACGAACAATATGCAAGTGATCGAAGCCTTCCCCGTCTTTTACTTGTTCTGCTAAATCAATTGCCATTTTACCACTTGCAAACAAAATACGCTCAACTTTTTCTGGTGTAGTACCTGTACCAGGTTGTTCAAGTACAGTTTGGAACGATCCTTCAGTTAAATCACTAACATCGGCACCAACTAGTGGATGACGTAAAAGTGATTTGGGTGTCACAATTACGAGTGGACGCATTGCATCTTCACCAAGCATTTTTGCTTGTCGGCGCAAAATATGGAAGTAGTTTGCTGAACTTGAAAGATTAGCTACTGTCCAGTTGTTTTCTGCACATAATTGTAAATATCGCTCGAGTCTTGCACTTGAATGCTCTGGACCTTGACCTTCATAAGCATGTGGCAATAAAAGCACGAGTCCGGACTTTTGTCCCCATTTCGCACGACTTGACGAAACAAATTGATCAAACATGACTTGTGCCATGTTTGAGAAATCACCATATTGTGCTTCCCAAATTGTAAGTGCTTTTTGGTCTTCGAGATTATAGCCGAATTCATAACCAACAATTGCTGCCTCGGAAAGAGGGCTATTGTGTGCTGAAAACGATGCTTTTGATCCGCTAATATGATGTAAAGGAGTGAATGTATTTCCTGTCTTTTCATCGTGAAGTACAAGATGACGATGGGCAAAAGTACCACGTTGAACATCTTGACCTGTTAAGCGAATTGGGTTTCCATCTTGTAAAATAGAACCAAAAGCTAAAGTTTCTGCATGTGCCCAGTCAATTTTCCCTTTACCTTTAAATGGTTCTTCACGTCTTTTTAAAATTTTAATCAATCTATTAAAGACACTAAATTCTTCTGGGTATGATAACAGCTCGTTATTGATAGTAAGTAACGTGTTTTCTTCAACCCCAGTTTCAACTACAGGATAGCCTGCAAGTACTCCTTCTGGAGCGATGTTACTTACTTCTCGCTTTGCTTTTGAGTCGGAATATGCTCTGACAACATCATGTGCAGATTGCATTTCTTTATAAATTCTTGAATCTACCTCGTCTACTTCGGTTTCACTAAGAATGTTCTCTGCAATCAGTGTATTTCCATAAAGCTCACGTACTGTGGAATGCTTATGAACATCATGGTACATTATTGGATTTGTAACTAGTGGCTCATCCATTTCGTTATGCCCATATCTTCTATAACCGATAAGGTCAATCACTATATCTTTACCGAATTTCTTGCGGTATTCAAAAGCGAAAGCAGCTGTAGCAATAACAGATTCTGGACAATCCGCATTTACATGTAAAACAGGTACTTCAAAACCTTTTGCTGGGTCTGAAGAATAGTGTGTCGATCTTGAATCAATTTGTTCTGTTGTAAAACCAATCATATTGTTCGCGATAATATGAATAGATCCGCCTGTTTTAAATCCAGGTACACGACTATAGTTAAATGTTTCGGGAACAATTCCTTGCCCAGGAAACGCTGCATCTCCATGAATTAATACTGCATATGCGGCATTCATATCTTGGCTTGGTAAACCGGGTTTATCTGTAACTTCTTGAGCTGCCCTAGTTTGGCCAGTAACAACTGAATTGACTACTTCTAAGTGGGATGGGTTATAAGCTAAGAAACGCTTCATTCCAGTTTCGCCTTTATAGGCAGCTCCCATATGGTATTTTACATCTCCAAACCAACCTCTAGTCGTTTCAACTGAACCGTCAGTTGGTAGAAATGGTTCTTCAGAAACGTTCGCAAATTGGGCAAACATCATTTCATAAGGCTTCTTTAAAATATGCGTTAGCACATTCAAACGACCACGGTGAGCCATACCTATAAGCACCTTGCTCGTCTTCTCCTCTTCTGAATGACGAATAAGTTCATCAAGGAAGACTACAAGCGTATCTAGACCTTCAATTGAAAAACGTTTTGCACCAACAAATGTGCGGTGTATGTACTTTTCAAATCCTTCAATTTTTGTAAGTCTTTCTAAGAGAAGCTTTTTATCATCGGAAGAAAGATTTACTGAAACTTGACCTGTTTCAACTTGGTTTTGAATCCAATTCCGTTCCTCTTCATCTATTATATGTGAAAATTCAAAAGCAATTTTACCTGTATATAAGGATTTCAAATAATGCACAGCACTTAGTCCATTATCAACATTATCTGGAACAACGTCGAAGAATAGATTTGCTGGCATTTTCCGTAAATCATTTTCTGATAAACCGTAATAAGAAAGTTCCAGGCGTGATGAATCTTTTGGTACATCGTTTAGTGGATAAATATTAGATGCAAGATGTCCGTATGTGCGTATAGCATCTAATAATTTGTAAGCAGATAATACTTTACCCAACTCACTAGGATCAGGAGTTCCAACTTTTGAAGATTGTTCTGAAGTTTCAACAACCATTTCAGGTGCGCCGTACTTGTTGAACATTTCCACTAGTTCTACGTCTACTAATTCAGGTGATGATTTAAACAATTCGTACATTTCCATTATATATCCAAGGTTAGGCCCAGAAAAAGAAGCATATGGTGAACGATGAATATCTAAACTTTTCGACATGTCCAATGACCTCCACATTTGCCTGTTGGCATAAAGTGTTTATATTTTTTATCTTATTAATTTTACCACGCTACAACTAGAACTTAAAGGGTTTCGCATGAACTAGCAAACATTTTTGCTAATAATAGCAATGCAATCGTTTTCATAGGTCTTTTATTATAACTCATAAAGAATTCAGACCAATTTATTTATAGTTCATAATCAACTCAACCATTTGTTCAGGTGTCTTTGGTAAAGTTGTTTCATGCATTTTTTTTATTAATAGATCTTTATTATCTATTAACTGATTAAGCTGGATTGATAGAGAATGTTGTAATAAGTCTTCTTCATTGATAACTTCGGCAAACCCCAATGATTTGAAGTGGGATGCATTTAAAATTTGGTCTCCCCGACTTTTTGCAGCAGTTAGTGGAATAAGCAGCATTGGTTTCCTTAATGCCAATAATTCAAAGATTGCGTTTGAGCCTGCTCTTGAAACTGCATAATCTGCAGCTGCTAACAAGTGAGGTAAGCCTTCTGTTACATATTCGAATTGTGTATAACCCGAAATGCTTTCTAGTTCCTCATCTAAATTACCTTTTCCACATAAGTGAATAACATCAAAAGTTTTCATAATAGTGTTTAAATCTTCACGAGTAGCTTCATTTAAAATAGCTGAACCCTGACTCCCACCCATAATTATCAAAACTGGTTTCTCGCCTGACATCCCGGCAATTCTTAATCCGTCCTTCTTAACTCCATTAAATAGTTCAGGTCGTATTATAGGTCCTGAACACGTTGCTTTTCCCTTAGTAACATAATTTAAAGTTTGTTCAAATACCGTGAAAATATGTTTAGAAAATGGCAATGCAAGTTTGTTGGCAAGTCCTGGAGTTACATCTGATTCATGTATAACAACGGGCACTTTAAGCATTTTTGCTGCTAGAACAACCGGTACCGAAACAAAGCCTCCTTTTGAAAATATAAGTTCAGGAGATGCTTTTTTTATAATAGACATTGCTTGTATAATTCCTGCGCCGACCTTAAATGGGTCAGTAAAGTTTTTCAAAGAAAAATAACGTCTAAACTTCCCGCTTTGAATGGGGTGATAAACAACTTCTGGATGTCCATCGCCAATCAACTCTTTTTCAATTCCTTCATAGGACCCAATATAATGAATCTCATATCCTCTATCATCCAATACTGGAATCAGTGCTTCATTAACCGAGACATGCCCGGCAGTGCCGCCCCCTGTTAATAAAATAACCGGCCGTTTCATGGCTTTTCACCTCTTTTATTTTGAAAATGGTCTATCCTTATCTATTATAGCAAAAGAACCGTGCTACAATGGAATTTAAATGTTTTGTAGAGGGTGATTTTTATGGAAAGTTCAATACCAATACGTAAAAAGTCTGTTATTATGGCGAAAATTGTTATGCCTATTCTCATTACTCAAGTTGCACTCTATTTAGTTACCTTCTTCGATATACTTATGACTGGACGCTACGATACATACCATCTTGCGGGTGTAACAATTGGATCTTCTTTTTGGGTTCCAGTCTACACAGGGCTTGCCGGGATTTTAATGGGACTTACTCCAATCATTGCACATCAAATTGGTGCCCGAAGGAAAGAAGAAGTTCGGCCTTCCGTTCAGCAAGGTCTTTATGTTTCAATTGTTTTGGCTGTCGTAATTTTTTTAATCATACGATTTGCAGTCGCGCCGATCCTCGTTATGATGCCACTAGAACATGAAGTTCGTGTAGTTGCAGGAGCCTATTTAAAAGGAATGAGTCTTGGTTTAATTCCCTTATTTGCTTACACAGTCCTTCGCTCGTTTTTTGATGCACTTGGTGCTACACGAGTCTCTATGGTGATCATATTATTATCCGCCCCAATAAACGTCTTTATTAACTATCTACTCATCTATGGGAACTGGGGCTTTCCAGAACTTGGCGGTGCAGGTGCGGGCTACGCTTCAGGAATCACTTATTGGCTTGTTTTTATGATTGCATGTGCAATTGCTTGGAGACGAATGCCATTTTCTAATTTCAAGTTATTTAAACAATGGGAAAAGATATCATTTAGAAGATGGAAAGAAATATTATTAATTGGAGTACCTATTGGAAGTTCCATTTTTGTTGAGACAAGTATTTTTTCCGCGGTCACACTGTTGATGAGTAATTATTCAACAGCAGTCATCTCGGCACATCAAATCGCATTAAATTTTACGTCTTTACTATATATGATACCACTTGCTATTTCCATGGGTGCCACCATTTTAGTTGGCCAAGCAGTTGGTTCAGGTCAAATGCGTGATGCTAAACAATATAGTTTCCTAAGTGTCGGACTGGCTATCTCATTTAGTTTCGTATCAATTGCTATTTTATTAATTTTCAGAGAACCGATTGCTTCGCTTTATACGATGGATGATCAAATCATTAAATTAGCCATTCAATTTCTATTTTTTGCAGCTTTATTCCAGCTATCAGACGCTGTCCAAGCACCTGTACAAGGTGCGCTTCGAGGCTATAAAGATGTTAATATGACGTTTATAATGGCAATTGTTTCTTTCTGGGTACTTGGTTTACCTATCGGCTATTTAATGGCCACGTATACAAATCTGGGCCCATATGGTTATTGGGTTGGACTTATTACGGGTTTAACAATTGGAGCCATTACACTAACCGTCAGGCTTTTATATATTCAGAAAAAGAAATTTGTGTAAAGAAAACCTTGCAGCTCTATTTAGGGTGCAAGGTTTATATTTCATTATTTAGTTTACATAATATTAATATGTGTTTATTATTATATATTTAAAAAAGAGCTACCCTGTAATAATAATCATAACCCGTTCACTTAAGTGTTACAAAACTTTAACTAACACCGCAAATATCAATACAAATAACTCAAAATTAACAAATTAGCATTGCTTTTAGCAGTGCTTTTTTTTATATGTATATCGAAGTATTCCAGAAAAAACTATAAAGATAATTCATCAGAAGGCACCAAAGTTTGGTTTCGGATAAAGCTTGTGAAGGCTATGTCATTATCTTATTTCACTGTCTAGGTGAACTTCAAATAATAGAGTTTCCCGATGAAAAAGATATTGAAAAGTTTGTTGCGGTTCACTACTGCTTCCCCCGAGCAAGTGCCACAATTAATGACCAATTAATCGGAAATTTAGATTACCGTTTACAAGCGACTTCAGAAGATGATTTATTAGACTCTGTTCCTAATATGATTTCCCTCTGTTTTAAATCGACCTTTATCATGTTGCAATCGATCTGTTAATTTTTCGTGTATGTCTTTTATGGTGGAGACTGATAAGACCCTTAAATATAATAAATGCCTTCCGTAAATTAATTCAATGAATTCTTGAAATAAGTCTATTAATATTGAATACTCTGTATAGAGTGGTAAGGTCAGGGAAAGTGAAGTGAGGCAAGGCATGTAAATGAAGGATAAATAAGTGTTCAAGACCTTTCCGAACGCATCGTCGTGTTAATGGACAAAGTGAATTATACTTTTATAGTACATGGAGAGGTTTAACTCCAACACAAATGAGAGAAACAGTACTTCTTGAAGTAGCGCACGCATTTGGACTGAATCATACACAGAAATTCAATGAACCATATTCTGTCATGAGAGGATTTGGCTTTAACAACATGTACATTCTTTTAACCGATGATTATAATGGATTAGCTACTAGATATCCGTAACTTATCGAATAATTGGCACTTTTCATCCAATAAGTATAAAGGATTTGCTAATAAGTAATATTAATGAAGGGGTGGATGTTATGCAAAAAGGTATTGTAGGCAAACTATCGAGTATAATTGTTATTTTTATTGCTTTAGTAGGCTGTAATCCGATTTCTAATTCTGAAGTAGCTGATAAAGAGCTAAAAAGTAATATTATTGATACTAAGATTAAAGGTTTCGAATCCTTTGAAGAAATAGATAATAGTACACCTATTATTATAAAGGGTATAAAAAAAGAAGAAAAAAATATAATAATGAATTACGAATAT
The DNA here is from genome assembly GCF_051550205.1 of Sporosarcina sp. FA9. GTDB lineage: Bacteria > Bacillota > Bacilli > Bacillales_A > Planococcaceae > Sporosarcina. Next base: position 1,819,436 of record NZ_CP188819.1, on the reverse strand, counting down.
GGGGACCCCGATGGTTATACTGAATCTAATTTTGAAATTACCGATGTATTTAAAAATAGTGAACAAAATAAAAGAATAGCAATAAATAAAAATATACCTGTATTAGAACACTCTTTTCATACTGAAAATGAACATTATAATTATGGCGGATACATGAATATGAATAATGAAGATGAGTATTTATTATTTCTTACAGAAAATGAAGGAATGTTTATAATACAGGGTGTTCTTTTTGGGAAAGTACCTTTTAGTTCTGAGGAAACTGAAATTCATCAAGAAATTTCAAATGTAAACTATACCAGCGAAACTATAATAACCGCAGAATCATTTTTTAAAGAGGCTAGAAATAAATATAAAAAATAACATTCAATAAATGCACTCTTAAAAGACTACTAAATTGCAATATTAAGTTAGCCACTTAGATAAATTTCAATGTATTTATGAAAGATTTCGTTTCTTTAATTGAGTTACCAATAACACATCTAAAACAGTGCTATTTTATCTATAAAGGTTGATTTGAAGGTAAAGAAAAGAGTCCTAATTCATATGCGAATTAGGACTCGTTTTGGTGTTTAATTTGTTTTTTTGTATCACTCAACTGAACGGGTTAGTAATAATCAGGATAGCTCTTTTTCAAACTCTTATTTTGAAATAAACTGTTGTGTCCAATAGTTTCCGTTCTGATCGAAACCAATACCGATATGTGTGAAATCGGCTGTTAATATATTTTGTCGGTGTCCTGGTGATTCCATCCAAGCTTTAACAACTTCTTCTGCCGATACTTGCCCTGCTGCAATGTTTTCTGCTGCTGACTTGTATGTGACCCCATTTGCTTTCATTTGATCAAATGGTGATCCATAAGTTGGGCTTGTATGTGAAAAGTAATTTTTCGTTGCCATATCCGTAGACTTTTGACGTGCAGAATTCATTAATTTACTATCTACTTGCAATGCGGATAAACCTGCATTTTTACGTTCAATATTCGTTAAACTAAGAACTGCGTTTTCAATTGCCGAGATTGAATTATTCGTGACTGTTTCCTGCGTTGGTTTTTCAGTAGGTGTTGGTACTGGTTTTTCTACTGGAGCCGGTGCAGGTGCTGCCTTGGGAATAACAGGAGCAGGTGTTTCTTTCTTTACAGGCTCTTTGGGAGGTGTTGGTACAGCCTCTGTATTCACATTATATTTGTTAACCCAGTTATTTTGATACCCGCTGTAATCCATATTGTCGAGATTTGAATTGAAGAAGTAGAATTGCTTAAAGCCCCATCCTACGTATTGGATGTTTTCTACTTTATGGAACTGAACCTCATTGTTTTTGTAAGAAGCCTCTGCACTATTGTTCGATAATAATAATGCTGACCCAATTAAAACTGCTGCGATTGACTTTTTCATTTCTCATCTCTCCCTTCGCAATCTATCATAACGCGTTTGAGAGTTCGAAAGTCGGTTAACTTTTCCAATAAAACCATTGGGACCATAAATGACTGTACATCAATGTTTGTACTTGAAATGATTGGTTAGTTTTGGACTTACTTGTACTTATTACATTTCAAAAGGGGTTGACACTACACAAAATCACTTATATTCATACTGAATTGAGTCAATTCCTTCACCAATGATTACGAGTCTGGGAGTCATTTTTATATATTCAGGCAACCAGCTGACCATGCCATATGCATACTGGAAAAGGTGTGGATTTTTTGTTCCTTCTAATGGAACGTAGCCTTTCATTCTATAAACTGTTTCAGGTAAAGTTTTGACCCACTCTTCAAAATCATCGCGCGAAACTGATTGTGTAAACGTTATCAGTTTTGAAGTAAGTGGTAGCCCCTTACCAGATATAACGGATTTTTCGGATCTTTCCTTGGTTGAATGCAGTACTTTTTCTATATAAGAGAAAGCAATCTTAGCACCAATTGTTTGGACTACAGGTGCTGTTTCATTATAGTTTGCAAGCTCCATTGAAACCGTAGCCATTTCACTTTCAGTTAGTAGATCAGATTTATTTGCTAGAAGAAGGTGAGCATGACGAATTTGTTCCATGTATAAGGCTCTGATTTGTGGAGATAGATTTTCTCTGTCAAGCCAAAGTTTACTATCTACTACAGTGATTATTCCTCGTATATTAAGTTGGTCCGCAAATATGGGTGAATAAATTGCGTCCAAAGCTTCAACTGGGTGAGCTGCTCCTGTTGTTTCAATCAAAATAACGTCAATATCTTTGTTCTCTTCAAGTAAACTTTGTATCTGTGCCTCCGTTTGTTCTGAACCTGTACAACAGATGCAGCCGTCAAGAACTTCTTTAAGAGGTACTCCATTTTCAACAGCGTCCGAATCAATGGATAAGCTTCCAAATTCATTCATGAAAACGGCAGGTTTTCTACCAGATTCTTTAATTTGACTAATAACATTTAGCAGTAAAGATGTTTTTCCACTTCCAAGAAAACCGCTGAATAAATATACATCAACCATAAAAACAACTCCATTTTTATAATAAGAAAAGCATCCGCTTAGAAAAAACGGACGCTCTTCTTTTATTTTCCTGCTTTTTCAAGAAGAATTTCTTTTGCTTTTAATAACTGTGGATCGTCTTTTTTAATCTTCTCGCGTAATCTTTCCATTAGACCATATGTCGTATCCCCTATTAAAATTCCTGTAGGTTCAATTGATAAGTCTTCTTGTAGGTTTTTCACAGCATCACTAGTTTTTTCATCAAATAAGCCATCCAGTTCTCCTGGATCGTAACCAATTGCTGCAAGCATCTCTTCGGCAGATTTAATAGCTGGAGAAAGTAATCCTTCTTTCATTTCCAATGCAGGATCTAAATAAGGGAGCATTGCGTATGATGGATATGGAACTTCAATATCTGGTTTTATACCTTCTTTGTGTATCCAATTGCCATCTGGTGTAAGCCACTTAGCAGTTGTAAGTTTTAAGTTCGAACCATCTGGTAAGTTTGTTGGTGATTGCACAGTGCCTTTACCAAATGTTTTTAATCCAACTAGTGGAATATCGGAAGACTCACTGAGTGCTGCAGCAAGTATCTCTGAGGCTGAGGCACTTCCTTCATCCATAACTAAGGCAACGGGTACTTGTATCTTTCTTGTATCTTGAGCAGTAGTCACAATCGGCTTTTTGTTTTTGAGTTCATATTGGAATATGTTTTTACCCGTCGGTACAAATAAATCGGAGATCTCGACAGCGATATCCAATAAGCCTCCAGGATTTTGTCGCACATCTATGACTAATCCTTTCATGCCTTGTTCTTCCATATCGTCCAATGCAAGTAACAATTCTTCAAATGTACCGTTAGAGAAGCTTGTAATGCGAATATGGGCAATGCCATCTCCAAGCATTTCGGCATAAATTGTTTCAATTGGAATGACATCGCGCGTTATCTTTATTTCCATAGGTTCAATTGCGGCACCGCGCATAACAGTAAGAGTTACCGAGGTACCTTTTTCTCCTCTGATAATAAGGACTGCTTCGGATGACGACATTCCTTGTATACTTTCTCCATCAACCGCAATAATTTTATCAAGTGGTAATATGCCTGCCCGTTCAGCTGGCGAATTCTTAATAGGTGAAACAACAGAAATGAAACCGTCTTTCTCCTGAATTTCAGCTCCTATGCCTTCGAAAGTAGAGGATATGCTTTCATTGAGCTGACGTGCCTCTTCTTCGTTTAAATAATCGGAATAAGGATCTCCAAGTGAATCAATCATTCCATTGATTGCACCGTCAATAGCTGCAGTTTCATCAATGTCTTGAAAATATTTGTCTTTCATTTCATCATAAGCGTCATACAATTTTTTAAATTCTTTTCGGTCAACCGTTTGAACTGGTGAACCAACTTCTACTACTTTATCTTCGCCAGTTGTAAGCACAAAAAACGTTACGCCAATTGTAGCTAAAACGAGTCCGATTATAAGCATAACGAACGAGAACGGTTTTAGTTGTATCGTTCTCTTCTGTTGTTGAACTTCATTTGGAACAGTTTTTTCTTCATGTTCATTTTTTTCGTTATCGTCCATCCAGCTCCCTACTTTCTCCTGCGCAAAATAAATAAATGGAAAAAGAACCGCAACTAAGTAAACGGTTCCCCATTAAGGATTTCAATCCATTAGAGAAGCTTCTAGAGCAACTTCAATCATATCGTTAAATGTAATTTGACGTTCTTCTGAAGATGTTGATTCGCCTGTAATAATATGATCGCTTACTGTTAATATCGCTAGAGCTTGACGACCAAACTTTGCAGCAAGTGTATAAAGTGCGGCAGCTTCCATTTCGACTGCTAGAACGCCATACTGTGCCCATTTTTCATGATTTGCAAATTCATTGTAAAATAAATCTTCTGTGTATACGTTTCCAACTTTCATTTTTAACCCTTTATTAATACCAGCATTATATGCTTTTAAAAGAAGGTCAAAGTTTGCCGTTGGTGCAAAATCATTACCGTCAAAAATTATTTGGTTCATACGTGAATTAGTTGATGCACTTTGCGCAATAATAACATCACGTATCTTTACGTCTTTTTGAATTGCTCCACAAGTTCCGACACGAATTAGTTTTTGGACATCGTATTCTTGCATTAGTTCAGTTATATAAATGGATATAGAAGGTACACCCATTCCAGTTCCTTGTACGGAAATACGTTTGCCTTTATACGTACCGGTATAACCAAACATGTTTCGAACTTCGTTGTATTGTTTTACATCTTCTAAAAATGTTTCAGCGATGTATTTTGCACGGAGTGGATCCCCAGGCAGTAAAATAGTTTCAGCGATATCACCTTTTTTTGCATTAATATGTATACTCATAAAATACAGACCCCACTTTCAAATTTTCTCTTCTAATAATACGCTCTCTGCATTCTTAATGCAACGAAGAGAGGAGTGATTATTGATTCAATCTTTCTTCATATAATTTATATAATTCATCGAATACAGTAGACAGCATACAATCGTCTACTTTTTCTTCGATGTAGCGTGATAATGGATCAAATTCAGTCTCATCTTTTGGGAAACTAAGATCTTTAAACATAGCTTCAGCAAACTGTGCCATTAAATTATCTTTTCCCCCTGCACGAAACGAAAGAGTGAACTGGTAAAAAGATCGGTTCATCCGTTCAACCCCTTTTTAGTTACTCCCCCAATTAAAACAGACGAGTATATTCGATATAACCTTCTTCTTCAAGTTTCTGTACTGGTACAAAACGAAGCGCTGCAGAATTTATACAATACCGCAATCCGTTTTCCTCAGGTCCATCTGGAAACACATGTCCAAGATGTGAGTCCGCAGTTTTCGAACGTACTTCAATTCGTCGCATACCATGTGTATCATCAAAGTGTTCAATTACTTCAGCATCTTCAATAGATTTTGTGAAACTAGGCCATCCACATCCAGCATCATACTTGTCTTTAGAGCTGAATAAAGGTTTACCAGAAACAATATCTACATAAATACCATCTTCGTAATGATTATCGAATTCGTTCTTATATGGTTGTTCTGTGCCGTTTTCTTGAGTTACATAATACTGGATATCCGTTAATTTCTTTTTTAGATCTTCACTCATAACTTGTCCCTCCAATTTTCTGTTTTAAAATTCTCTCTACCTGAACCAACTGCGTACCGATTGTAATGCGTAGGATTCTTCATATAATAGTCTTGGTGTCCAACTTCAGCTGCATAAAATACTTTTGCAGGTAAAATATCTGTTGCAATTTGTTCTGCGAATCTGCCTGATGACCCTAAATTTACTTTTGATTGTACAGCCGCTTCTTTCTGCTCTTCAGTGTGATAATAAATTGCGGTTTTATAAGATTCTCCTCGGTCAAAAAACTGTCCTCCTGAGTCTGTAGGATTAATTTGACGCCAAAAAATATCAAGTAACTCATTGTAGGATATTTTGTCTTCATCGAATGTAATTTGTACTGCTTCACGATGTCCCGTTTTGTTTGTACAGACAAGCTCATACGTAGGGTTTTCAACATCACCACCCGTATATCCGGAAATTACTGTCTCCACTCCATCATAACGGTCAAACGGCTTCACCATGCACCAGAAACAGCCACCTGCAAATGTTGCTTTCGACAGAGTCATAATTTATACCTCCTTATTCATTTGGAATAATTATTTCTAGAAGAATTTCATCGTTCTCTAAATTGAACTCTTTTGCTTTCACCTTTAAATTACCCGAAAGAGCTATTGCTGAAAGATCTATAAATAACTCTTCTTCTTTTGGTCGAACAATCATCCATGGTGGTAATTTAACAGAGTCTTTCAATATCTTTAACACAGTAGATGGAGGAATATTCAACTTACCAATTTCTACGGATGATTGTTTCAAAATTAAATTTCCATCCTCACGGACAATTGGGTCAAAATGCATTGTTACAGGCATAGTTATCGAGAATACAGTTAACTCTGATGATAACACAATATCATTGCCTATCTCCATGTTAACGGGTAGCTTTTCTCCATTCATCGCTTTACTAATATAGGTATTGGCAATTCCCTCAAAATCCTTTTTTGTAGCTCTCACAACTAAATGATTGCTCGAAGCACTTGCCACTTTACCGGAAGGAATTTCTTCCGAATCACCAGGATCAGCAATATACATAACAAGTGCAACAATGCTAGCAACAACAAGTCCACTCAATATAAAAAATCCAGCTTTCCAAATATTCACGAGATTAGCCTCCTACATATCCAATTCCCCATCCGAAAGTTTTCGCAAATCGCAGCTTTTAATTTTCTCCATAAAACGTTTAGACATTGAATTATAGCCATTTGCATTTGGGTGAAAAAAATCAGTGTGATATACCATAGCTGTATTTGAATCGAATAGGTCCGTAACAGGCACGAAACACGATTTATTATCGAGTACAGTACGTGCTTCGATTGCTTTGTTCCACTCTTCAATAATACCTTCAAAATCGTTCGCTTCATCTGTTACAAGGGATAGTGGATTATAAAGTCCTGCTAATACTATTATTGCATCGCTATTCAGTCCTCTAATTATTCCATAAAGTTCATCTAAGTTTGTTTCGAAATGTTTAAGTTCTTCGTAAAAAGGATCCTTCTTTAAATTAAAAAGGTTTTTTTTAACGACTTTCATTAAGTCATTACCACCAATTGTTATTAAAATAACATCAGCTTTTTCAACGGTCCTTTTGACATCGGGGTCTTCCAACTTTTTGTTTAGCTGTTCACTCCGGCTACCCCTTTTTGCAAGGTTATCCGTTTTGACGTTTTTTACACCTTTCCATTCAAACATTTCATTTGTTACCCGTCCAAAATAGCCCTCTTTTTTAAGCTCATCTCCGACACCTTGTGTAAGTGAATCCCCAAGTCCGACAACTCGTATTTGCTTTGATATAAAAAAGTTTGGAACAACCCACTCTTTAAATGCAGTGGAAGTTCGTTCCGTGCTTATTTCTGTAGGTTTAATAAAAGCTGATTGACAGCCAGACAAAAACATAGAGAAGACCAAAGCAACAATAACTAATCTTCTCACATAAAGTCCCCTTTTCTTTGAAAGTTGCTTCTTTAATCTGTGTAGTACATAAAACCGATAGCGCCTTCTCCTGTATGCGTACTAATAACCGGAGAAGTAAATGTAAGCTTAACTTCTTTCACACCCGATTCCTCAATTAGTTTTTTGAGGGGTTCAGCCATTTTCATTCCATTTGCCTGAGAAATACCTACACCGCGAATTATTTTACCCGCTGTTTCCTCGGTAAAGACTTTGAATAAATGTGCAACAACTTGTTTATGACTACGTGCTTTTGCCACAGGAGTGTATACCCCATCCTGCAGAGTTGCAATCGGTTTAATATTAAGTAACGAACCAATCAGTGCACGGCCTTTGCCGATACGCCCGCCCTTAACAAGATTATCTAATACATCAACAACAACAAAAAGTGTTGTTTGTTTTCGAACAGAATCTAAACGCTTAACAATTTCTAAACTAGTATTTCCTCTACTTGCCATTTCAGCTGCCTCAAGTACTTGAAAAGATAAGCCATGGGAAATAAACATTGAATCTATGACAGTTACCTTTGAATCTGTCATTTCAGCTGCCGCCTGAGCAGATTTTACAGTTCCACTCATACCAGCTGTCATATGTATTGAAATTATTTCACTACCATCTTTACCTAGCTCATCATAAAGCTCCTTAAAAACACCAACAGCTGGTTGTGAGCTTTTTGGTAATTCTGAGGCTGATGCCATCATTCTAAGAAATTGTTCTGGTAATACATCGACTCCATCCACATATGTTTCCCCAGAAATTAAAAGTGTTAAAGGCACAATGTGAAGATTATATTTTTTGATATCCTCCTCAGTCAAATCTGCTGTAGAATCTGTAACAATATATACTTTCTTCATTGGATGATCTCCTCTCTAGTTATGGAATTAGTTCATGCTTTTCTATATAATCATTTCATAGGAGGTTTTATTATGACGACATCATTCGACTTTAAAACAAGTAAAGAAGAACTTTGGAATGCCATCACACATGGCATCGGTTTTTTTCTTACAATACCTGCATTAATAATCCTTATTTTACAAGGAGTTGAATATGGTTCCACGATTCATATAGTTAGTTATACTATTTTCGGAAGCTCGATGCTCCTACTCTTCCTTATGAGTACACTACTGCATAGTATGCCTGTTAAATTCAAGAAACTTTTTTCGATTCTTGATCACTCCGCAATTTATATACTCATTGCAGGGACCTATACTCCATTTACCCTAATTGTAATTAAAGGTTCTCTAGGTTGGACACTTTTCGGGATAATATGGGGCCTTGCTGTTTTGGGTGTTCTATTTAAAGTCTTCTTTATTCACCGGTTTGAATATATTTCACTTATCTTTTACGTTGTAATGGGTTGGTTAGTGCTAATAGGCATCAAACCACTTTATCTGAACTTAACATTTGATGGTTTTATACTTTTGGTCATAGGAGGACTTCTGTATACATTCGGTTCAGTTTTTTATGCTGTACGGAGAATTCCATACAATCATGCAATTTGGCACCTCTTTGTACTTGCTGGAAGTGCATTCATGTATTTCAGTATTCTCTTTTATACATAAAACGATTTGCTGTGTTCTTCGTTTTATTTCCTTTCATAAACAAAAAATGTGTAAGGAATACCGTTTTCAGATACTTCCTTTTCAGAAGTAGAGCTGATTTTCCACTCTGAATCATATGAGGGGAAAAACGTGTCACCTTCAAAATGTTTTTCGATAACTGTGATATATAAGCGGTCTGCAACATCCAATACCAATTTGAATATTTCGGATCCACCGATGACCATGACCTCTTCATTGTATTCTCGTGCTTTTTCAATCGCTAATTTTAAGTCACTAAAAACAAGAACCCCTTCAGCCGTGTAATTTTCATTTTTTGTAAGAACGATGTTTAATCTGCCGGGCAAGGGTCTTCCAATTGACTCATATGTTTTACGTCCCATAACAATTGCTTTTCCAAGCGTCATTTTTTTAAAATAGGCTAAATCTTCAGGGATATGCCATGGTAAATCATTATTTAATCCGATTACCCGATTTAAATCATGGGCTACTAATAGTGAAATCATCTATATCGCTCCTTTATACGGCAATGGGTGCTTTTATTCTCGGGTGTGGATTGTAATTTTCCAATTCAATGTCTGCTACTTCCATATCAAAAATAGACTTCTCTATGTTGATTTTTACCGTGGGCAATGTTTTAGGTTCACGTGAAAGTTGTTCGTTCACTTGGTCCAAATGATTAGAATAAATATGTGCATCTCCGAGTGTATGCACAAATTCACCAACTTTTAAATTGCACTCATGGGCAATTAAATGAACGAGAAGTGCATAAGACGCAATATTAAATGGAACACCAAGGAAGATATCAGCACTTCTTTGATAAAGTTGACAAGATAATTTACCATCAGAAACATAAAACTGAAACAATGCATGACAAGGCGGGAGAGCCATATTGTCTACTTCCGATGGGTTCCATGCTGTAACAATATGACGTCTGGAATCGGGATTTGTTTTAATGCCCTCAATAAGATTTGAAATTTGATCGATTGAACCTTCTCCTGCTGACCAAGAACGCCATTGTTTCCCATACACAGGACCAAGATTTGCATATTTATTTGCAAACTGTTCGTCTTCTAGGACACGTTCTTTAAATAAATTCATTTCCTTTTTATAGACTTCTAAAAACTCAGCATCGTTCACAGCACGAAGCCCAAAGTTGGTCATATCGGGGCCTGTATACTCGTCACTAGAAATCCATTGTTCAAACGCCCATTCATCCCAAATAGGATTGCGATCTTGAATAAGTGTGCGAACATTTGTATCTCCTTTTAGAAACCATAAAAGTTCAGAAACAATTAATCGAAATGCAGTTTTTTTAGTAGTCATTAATGGAAATCCTTCATTTAAGTCAAATCTCATTTGATATCCAAAAACACTAATCGTCCCCGTGCCTGTTCTGTCTTCTTTTTTAGTTCCCGTTTCAAGAACGTGATTACATAACTCTAAATATTGCTTCATAAAATATCCTCCTAGCATTAATCTTAAGTATACAAAAATAACCTTTAGTATAACAGAAATAGCATTCAGTAATAGTAATTTCACTTTAGATATTTAAAAATACACCACTGAAATGGGATTTAAGATAACCATTTCGGTGGTGTATTTTTCGACCAATAAATGTCTCCAATTGTATGGTGTGCCACAAAATTGTCGTCTGATATGTGATAATGGAAGTTGAAAAAGAAACCGTCTTGTGGTCGTTTCTCAGTCCGAACATGAAAACGAATGATGTCTTTTCTTCTATCCATATCATAAATGTGAAAGACTTTTTCAGAATAATCTCCGGCAGGTTTTTCGCTTATTGATATCCTACGCTTATGTAAATCATCAGATTCTCTTAATGTCATTCTAATAGCCTCATCAATTTTAGGGAAAATGACCTCATTAAATTCATCCGAAATAACAGGCCCTATTCTAGAACCGAATTTCATGAAAGATAAATCTCTTGCTGACGAGATTAGATATTCTTCAATCGATTCAACAGGGTCTAGAGGTTTGGTCTCGGTAAAATCAATATCATATGTTTGTTCAAACCGGGATGCATCCATTTGTTTAGCATCGTCTTTGTCTTGTAAGAGCGTCCATATTTCATGACCTGGATTAATTACACCAAAAGTCAGGAGCGCAACAGAGGCAATAAGCGATTTCTGCAACCATTTTTTCATAGATTCTCACCTGCAATTGTGTACGATTTTTTAACACTCTAAGTTACTTTGACGAATTAGTTATCAAAAGGTTTCTTCTTTGTAACTTTCATTGTACAATAAATATGTAGATAAATGTCCGTTTTTTTTGAAGGAGGTTTTTACTGATGAATGTTGAATTATTTATCGGTCTGGGAATGCTCGCTTTAGTTATTTATTTGAGCTCCCTAAACTTTACAAACTAATTCGCAAACGCCGTCACTTCCTTTTTGGGAGAGGCGGCTTTTTCATTTTTCGAGTGATGCGAAATGAAACTTAGTGTTCGGTCTATTGTATCTCTTAAATTCGAATTGTTCAAATACTGGAGAATCAAATCGATCCTTGATAACGACCCTTTCTTTGCAAACACGTAAGGCATGCTCCAACCATAATTCAGTTAGAGCGTTTTTTGCACCTACTTGTCTTAATGGGGTGAAATTGGAAGATTCATTAATCGGATCACTAAACATAGGATCAATGTAAACGATATCCCAACTAGAATCGGATTGCTTTTTCAAGTAATTAATAGCATTATCTTGAACAACATGTATACCATGCATAGCGTCAATTAGCTTATTGGATTTAGATGGAAACGAAAGCAATCCCTTCATCGTTATGAATGCAATGTCACGATCTAATTCAACCCCAGTAACATTGCCCAATTCACCAACGATATAAGAGGCAATGATGCTGTCCGACGCTAGTCCAAGTGTGCAATCTAAAAAAGACATTCCACTTTTTAATTGAGTTGCTTCTATTAAAGGATCCGTTTCACCTTTGATGAGTCGCTTCAACCGAAAAGCTGCCGAATTGGGATGGAAGAAAAAAGGTTTCTCCATTCCAATTCGGTACAGTTCAAAACGATCTTTTCCAGCCACAATGCAATTCGAGTCATTTATCTTTTGAATACTTTTTATCGATTGTTTGTTTCGTTCGACAATTTCATAACCAAGTATATTTGCTGCCTCTTTCGCAAGTAAGCTAGTTGGATAACTGGGTCTACCACTTGTTGTAATGACTGTTTTCATTCGTTGCAAAATTGCTCAAGAACACCTGTCAAATGATCTTTTATTTGCTCCATTTGGGAATTCTCGATTTGTTCTCTTGGAATAAAGTACGCAAGAGCGCCATTTTTCCACAAAGCGATTGAAGGTGAACTAGGTGGAACTTCTGGAAAGTAATCTCTAAACATCGCAGTAGCTTCTTTATCTTGGCCAGCAAAAACTGTGAATAAATGATCTGGTTTATTCTTAGTCGAACTTAGAGCTTCTCTAACTGCTGGTCGAGCTTGACCCGCCGCACAGCCACAAACAGAGTTAATAACCACTAGTGCAGTACCTTCCAATTTATCCATCGTTTCTTGAACTTTTTCCGCACTCGTTAGCTCCGTAAAGCCATGTTGCACAAGTTCTTCTCGCATCGGTTTAACGATGCCTTTCATATATTCATCATAAGCATTCATTATTGTATCCCCTTCCAAAAATATGTTCCAATTCTCTTTGTATCTATTCCAATATACAGCTTTAATCCAATCTTTTCATTCAAGAGATACTATTACTTGAAAAGTTGTCGGGTTTATTTTGAGTGTTGCGAAGTATTTCGTAACCATTGCGAGGTTTGGTTAAAACGTTGCGTAGTTTATTCAAAACGATAAAAAGTCCCAAGTTGTATAAATATAACAACTTGGGACTTCCCTACATTCAATGATTAGATCTAAACCGGCTTAGAAAGTCTTGCAAACGTTCACTTTCTGGATTTTCTATGATTTCTGAAGGTGTGCCGTCTGCTTCAATGACGCCTTCGTTCAGAAATATCACGCGGTCCGCGATATCAATTGCAAAATCCATCTCATGCGTCACAAGAACCATTGCCATATCGCCATCATCTGCTAAGTCACGAATTACTTCGAGTACTTCACCAACAAGCTCAGGGTCGAGTGCAGAGGTTACTTCGTCAAACAACATGATTTTTGGACGCATGACCAATGCTCTCGCCATTGCAACTCGTTGTTTTTGACCACCCGATAACTGATCAGGGTATAAGTTTACTTTTTCAGCGAGACCCACTTTTCCAAGTATCTCTAATGAATGTTTACGAGCAGATTCTTTACTTTCTTTTTTTACATTTATAGGGGCACTCATACAATTTTCCAATACCGTCATATGCGGAAATAAGTTGAAATGCTGAAAAACCATTCCAATATCCCCGCGAACTTCGCGTAAATGTTTTTCATTTGCAGGAACAAGCTTATCGTTTTTTTTCATTTGCCATAAGTTTTTCCCGTTCACTTCCATCTTCCCAGATGTGGGTTGTTCGAGCGTCATGAGCAACCTAATGATTGTTGTTTTTCCAGAACCACTGGGCCCAATTAACGCTACTTTTTCACCAGGTTTAATCGTTAAATCGATGCCTTTTAAAACATCAATATTTCCAAATGATTTGTGTATATCGTAATATTGTGCAATAGGTTCTTCCATTATTAATTCTCCTCACATATCAGTAGCAGACTTTTTCGAGAAATCTCGATTGTATTTATTTTCTAGTTTCTTAATCAGCATTGCTGCCGGAAAGCTTAAAATCAAAAAGAATATTGCTACAACCGTTAATGGCTCAACATATTTCCAATGTTGTGCACCGTAATCATTTGCTAAGTGAAGCATCGCAACAACACCAATCGTTGAAGCTAATGGAACTTCCTTAAACATGATGATTAAGTAGTTACCAAGCATTGGGATTACTGGAGGTATCGCTTGTGGTAATATTACTTTTAGCCATTTGTCTTTCGTTGACAAATTTAGTGCAGTTGAAGCTTCCCATTGACCTTTATTAACCGATTCAATACCTGATCTATATACTTCAGACAAATACGTACTAAAGTGAATACCTAACCCGATTATTGCTGCTGCGAAAGGGTTGAGTGAAACACCGACAACGGGTACCATCGGCCACGCATAATAAATAAAAAATAGCTGAACAAGTGGTGGAGTGGACCTTATAAATTCTGCAGTCCATCTAGCAATCCAGCGAACTACTTTCAATGGAATTTGATTTACCAATAGCCAAAAGAAGCCGAACACAACAGCAAAGAGATAGCTAGCAATTGTTAAACCAAGTGTTATCCACAGTCCTTTAAATATGATTGGAATTACTTCAAAAAAGACTTCCCAGCTCCAAGTCATCCTTGTACAACCCCTTTCTTAGACACTTTTTCCATTTTACGCGTAAACGCGATTAAAGGAAGTGCCAGTATAAAATAGAATATTAATACAAAAAAATAGACACTCGGTGTTTGTGATAAATGTGTACTTTTATATATATTTCCGTAATACAAAATATCCGTTAGTCCTATTAATGAGACAAGTGATGTCCCTTTTAAAATTTGTATTAAGTAATTTCCATATTCAGGTAACATCATCCGCACTGCCTGTGGCAAAATAACGAAACGCATCCGTTGAAACTTCGACATATTTAACGCAATAGACGCTTCAGATTGACCTTTTGAAACTGAACTAATTGAACTACGAACGATTTCAGACATATAAGCGCCGTAATTTAACGAAATTGCCAATATACCAGCCCATATATCACTACCTAAATGGATATTAAACAAACCAGGTAGGGCATAGGAAAACCAAAAAAGTTGGACAATTAATGACGTTCCGCGGAAGATTTCAACATAGAAACCAGTAAACTTATTTAATAAGAAATTACTAGATCCTCTAGATAGTCCTGCCACAAATGCAATAATAGTTGAAAGTAGTATTGAAAACACTAAAACAATGAGTGTTACTTTAATGCCTTTAAGCAATACGAATGAAATATCGATTGTGGAACTCATTAGAACAACTCCATTTTTGAAATAAAGAAAAGGCCAAACCTATAAAAGGCGTGGCCCCCTCATTTTATTTAGTAATTTTCACCACTACAAATACTTTCTGTCGTTAGATTTACATCCACAACATTCATATCGGCACTAAATCCAGAAGGTGTTATAAGATCTTCAATCTTACCTTCTTCTTTCAATTTTGCTAATTCAGCATTGTATGCTTCTCTAAACTCATCGTCGTCTATACGGAATGCAGCAGCACCAAAGCTTGGATTACCTTCAATTTCAGGTTGTGTAAAATCATTCACAAATTCTAACTTATCTTGGTTGGCTGATTCCAATGCCATTTTAATTGTCATTTCAGTACCAGTAGTTGCATGCGCTCTTCCTGATTCAACTGCTGAAAAAGAAGCAGGTATATCAGGTACTTTCATAATTTGACTTTCATCTACACCTTCGCGTATTAAGAAGTCAATTTCAGTTGCACCACTCATAACTGCAATTTTTATATCTGGATTTGCAGCTATATCTTTATAACTTTTAAGTTCCATAGGGTTTCCCGTGGCGACAATGAGACCTTCACCATATTGGATCTCAGGTTCACCAAATCTTACGTTTTTACAACGATCCGGCGTTATCGCCATACCTGCAGTAATTAAATCAAATTTGCCAGCACCAAGACCAGGAATTAAGTTTCCGAAATCTGAGAGATGCCCTTCAACTTCTTCTATACCAAGGTTATTAAGCACCTGTTTAGCGATTTCAACCGCGGCACCCTTTAACTCTCCATCTTCATCTTCATATGCATACGGTTTTTCATTTGCAAAACCAACTTTTACTTTTCCTACTTTTTTCAGTTTTTCTAAAACACTTTCACTACTTGAATCTTTCGATCCACCAGAACCACAAGCTGCGACGAGAAGCAATATACTAAAAACACTTAAAGCCAACAATAACTTTTTCACAATATCCTCCTAATGTTTTTTCAAATACTATTGAATTACTTAACTACTAAAACGTAACATAGCTAAATTTAAACTTCAAATCATATAATCTAACTACAATAGATTTATTAAATTGTCAATGTTTTTCAAACGTACATGGCATATGACCTGGCATCATGTTTGGATTTATATATAAAATAATTAATTTTTTTTTAAATTACTGGAAAATTGGTCATATTACAGGGTTTTAGCCAATGTACATTTGTTTGTTTTTTTCTCGATTATCGAACTTAATGCTTGTTATGATTAAAAATCTAGCTACTTTCGGTTGTTTTTAAAGACTTTATTTAGCGGTTAATATATTTCCAAGTAAAATAGTAATCATTTTATTTTCCAGTTATTTTATTCCATTTAGCACCTTTATTTAAATGTGGATGATTTGTGAAACTTTAATTATTATTGATTTATTGATAGAATTATAAGTCTATCTTAAGGTTATACTGAATGCTTAGTATTCTCGAACTATATATACTAGTTAATCTAGTTAATTTTTCCCGAAAAAATACGTCAGCAAATGGTTGTCTCATTTGCTGACGTAAATATTATTTATGATTCACGTGCTTCTGTCATTTGTTTCCAAACGGAACCTTTTGCATCTTCACCTTCTGCAATTCGTTCAATCGCCATTCGAATTTGGAGCTTCACTTCGAATTCTGGATCATCTTCTGCTTCCCGCAGAGCGGGTAATGCATTTTCAGTGCCTGTTTCATATAAAAACATTGCACCGCGCCATCGAACAAGCTTGTTACGGTCACAAAGTGTTTTTACGGCTGCTGGTTCAAATTCTTCAAACCCTAAATCGCTCATACAATCTGCGGCCGTTCGTCTTACAGCCCAGCTTCGATCTAAAAGAGCCTTTTCAATATATGGAACAACCGCTTTATCTTCAATCATCCCTAAATATACTGTGGCAATTCGTCGAATCGACATTTTCTCATCATTTAATGCAGCATCAAGTACGGCAAAATCCGTAGTGTCGGGATTGGTCATTTGATCGAGCAGCTGAAATCTTTTTTCCCATTCATCAATCGAAAATTCTTCAAGAGTAATCTTTCGCCCACGTCGGATTACATCCGAATGCCCTTCACTGGATTTGTTAATGATTTCATTCAAGCGCTCATCCGGATAAGCCGCCTCAACCTCTGCAACTACAATTATTCCTAGTTCAGATTTCTCACCATAGCGGATTCCATAATCGGCCCATTTACGTAGTAGAATATAGT
Organism: Sporosarcina sp. FA9; assembly: GCF_051550205.1. Taxonomy (GTDB): domain Bacteria; phylum Bacillota; class Bacilli; order Bacillales_A; family Planococcaceae; genus Sporosarcina. The sequence goes on along the minus strand of NZ_CP188819.1, from coordinate 1,802,102 downwards.
TCTCTACTTCTGCACCGTGCACTTTATCCATCGCCTGCAAAAACCGCTCAGAAAGCCCAAACCTCTCTTCAGATAAACTATCAAAGACTTTTACTTGAAGTGGAATATCCTTATATGTTTGTACATGCACATAAACTTCTCCGTAATTATCATCCGCAGCAACTTCTGAAGAGGACTTTTCCCCTTGTTCGTCATTTAATACCGATTGCACATCAGAAAGAATCGTTTCCCAGGCTACATTACCAGCTCGCTCAACAGCAAGGAAGTTCATCACATGATAAATGCCGCGAATTCCATTAATCGCAAGTAAGGCTGACAGTGGGTGTGGTGCCGTTGCCGCATCGTCTTTTTTATAATTAAACGAAGTTCCCATAGGTAGTTCCGTATCGACTACAATTTTCATCGAATTTGGACTTGGAGTGGGTTCGACAGTTACAATTTTCAAGGTAGATGACCCCCTTTATACTTTTGGAATAATCGATTGGATTTGGGGTAGAATTTCAGCCCATTCCACATCGCTCGTTTTTTCAACGGCCATGAAATTCATTACATGATAGATTCCATTAATTCCAGGTATATTAAGCACTTGAGACATAGGTTCAGCTGCTGTCTCCGCATCTGCTTTAGTATAGTTGTAGCTCGTTCCAGATGGTAATTCTGTTTCAAGAACAATTCTCATGGAATTTGGATTTGGTGTTGGTTCAATTGTTAGTATTTTCATTTGTATTTCCCCCTTTAATCAATTTTAATCTGCTAGTTCCTGTAAATAAGTCCAACGTTCGAATAGTTTTTCATATTGAATATTTAACTTTTCAAGAGTTCCAGTTAATTCCCTTAGCTTGTCGTAATCAGAGCCTGTGGATGCCATAGTTGTTTCAGTAGTTGCAATTTCAAGTTCTGTTGTTTTCATTTCTGTTTCAATTGTTTCCCATTCCTTTTTTTCAGCGAAGGTCATTTTCTTTACTTGCTTTTTAAGTTTTGGTTCTTCAATCGCAATGACTTCTGGAAGACTGATTTCCTTTGATGGAACATAGCTTTCCAAGAAATCCGAATAAATGCCCATCCATACATCTACTTTACCGGAGCCGTCAAGTACCCATAGCTTCGTAGACGTTCGATCTAAAAAGAATCGATCATGTGAAATTGTAATGACAACGCCTGGGAATGTATCAATAAAACCTTCTAAAACAGACAAGGTTTCTAAATCTAGATCATTTGTAGGTTCATCTAGTAGAAGAACGTTTGGTTGCTCCATTAATAACTTCAATAAATAGAGACGCTTTCGTTCTCCACCAGATAGTTTACCAATAGGAGTTCCGTGAGCTGATGTTGGGAATAAAAATCTCTCAAGCATCTGCTTGGCAGATATACGTACCCCTGACCCATCCTCAATATCATTCGAAGTTTCTCGGATGTATTCAATGATTCTTTTATTCGGGTCCATAAATGGTGCGTTTTGCTGGAAATGTGCAGTTTTCACAGTAGAACCTTTATCAAACTCACCTGAATCAGGCACACTTTCTTCGGAAAACATATTTAACAATGTAGTTTTACCAACACCATTTGGACCGACAACTGCAATTCGGTCACCTGATTGAAGTAAGCAAGAAAATTCATCAATAATCATTTTATCGCCAAAAGATTTTGAAACGCCGATAGCTTCAATTACTTTCTTTCCGAGTCGAGTTGATTTCAATGCTACTTCCATTTCAGTTCCATCATTATTGTCTTTTTTCATTTTTTCCGATAAATCATCAAAACGATCAATACGTGCTTTTTGTTTCGTAGATCTAGCTTTAGCACCACGTCTGATCCATTTCAATTCAGTTCGATAACGATTACGAAGCTTATCATCCGTAGCCGCATTCATCTCTTCACGTAAAGCTCTGGCTTCAATATAATCCCCGTAATTACCTGTATGAGAATACAATGTTTTATCGGCAATTTCATAAATATGGGTTGCAATACCATCTAAGAAATAGCGGTCATGTGTGATAAAGATTACTGCTCCTTGTTCATTCTTCATATAATCTTGAAGCCATGTTATGGATTCGACGTCAAGATGGTTGGTAGGCTCATCCAGCAGTAATAAATCTGCAGGTTCAATAAGAACTTTTGCTAATGATACACGTTTTTGCTGACCACCCGAAAGATCGCTCATCTTTTTATCGAACGTTTCAATGCCGAGTCTAGAAAGTATCGTCCGTGCTTTTGTGTTAATATCCCACGCATTTTGACCATCCATATTATTTTGTGCTACCCCATAGCGATCCTGGTTTGCAGTAGATTCAGGGTTGGCGGAAAGTGCTTCAAGTGCATGTTCGTACTCTAAGTTTATTTGAATTATAGGTGCATCGCTTCGAAACACTGTCTCCATTACCGTTAAATTAGGATCTTCGGCAGGTTCTTGCGGTAAATAAGCAATCCTAAATTTATTCGGATGATCCATTGAAATTGTATCAGCACCATCAACTCCCGCAATTATGGATAAAAGAGTCGATTTTCCTGTACCATTTATGCCGATGAGTCCTACTTTCTCCCCGCTAGCAATTGTAAATGCAATATCTTTAAACAACGTTTTTTCCCCAACCGATTTTGTCAGGTTTTCAACGATCAATTGACTCATGACTTCACATCCATTTCTAATAGCTACATTTCATTATAGCCGATTGTTGGGGGGGATTGAAAGGGTACGGGCTTTTAAGTGGGGTATTTTATTAATAAAGCATAAAGCACAGTGGATGATGCAAAAGTATTAGTACAAATATGGGTAACACAATTGTCGATTAGAATGAAATAAAGTAATTAAAAAGGGTATTCTATCCTTTTTAACGAAAAGGTAAACAGAAGAACAACAATTTGAATGGAGTGAAACTAAATGACATTACAATACAGTCAGATACTTGTTGCAATTGACGGTTCTGAAGAATCCGAGATGGCTTTTAAAAAATCAATTGCAATAGCTTTACAAAATAATGCGGCATTGCATCTTGTGAATATCGTGGATACGCGTTCTTATTCAGCTGTTGAAACGTATGATCGAGAAAATGCTAAACTTGCAAACAAATTCGCAGTCGACCTTCTTAATGAATATAAGGTAGAAGCAGAGTCGGCTGGAATTAGTAAAGTAAGTGTGATGGTAGAGTATGGTTCTCCCAAAACGATGATTTCTCGTGATATTGCCAAGAATCTACATATTGACTTAATCATTTGTGGGGCAACCGGTTTAAATACTGTAGAACGATTCTTTATCGGTAGCGTTTCTGAAAGCATTGTTCGTACCGCAAGATGTGATGTGCTCGTTATTCGTACACCTGAAGTGTGATTTTTATGTGAAATGCAGAAAAAGTTGTCTTGCACCAGTTTATTCTGGTCAGCAAGACAACTTTTTTATCTAATAAGTTAAAATAGCTAGATTACATCATTAAGAATCCACTCTACCGCGCTTAAAAGGTCTGGTAATGTTGCATCTGCGTTCGAATCATTCTTTCCGATAAAGACCGCTTTCGTCCCAGCTTTTTTTCCCGCAAGAATATCCGTATCTGTGTCGCCAACCATATAGGAAATAGCAAGCTCTACATCGTATTTTTCAGCAAGATCTTCAATCATCTTGCTATTCGGTTTTCTACAAGCGCAGCCCGATTTCGGTTTATGTGGGCAATATGCAACCTCTTTTATTATTGCATCTTCTTTTTGTAACTCGGCCACCATATGATCATGGATTTTCTGCAATTGCAATTCCTTCATAAAACCTAGTCCAACACCACCTTGATTGGTGACAACAAATACATAATCGAATACTTCATTCAACTGCCGTATGGCTTCTGCCACTTTAGGTAAAAAAAACAACTGCTCTGGTCGATTTACAAACTTCACACGGTCGGTTAGAACCTCATTAATGACACCATCTCGATCTAAGAACACTGCTTTTTTCACAAATAACCATTCCTTATTTTTATATTAATGCCTAGTATGTACACAAAGCATATTTCCAATCGTGTCTTACGAAGATGCTCAAGATTAATTAAGTGGTTGTTGCACACGACAATGAATTGGTTGTACCTACCATGTTCTTGGAAGTAATTCACAATGCACATAGTAAATGGGATTCTGGTACTGTTAATTTACTGTGATTTCTAGATAAACCCCCTTTTCCATTAATCGACCCAATTTATCTTTTATTTCCGGATGAATGATCAACAAGTATTTCCCTTTTGAGATTAACTTGTTTTTAGGAATTATTTTCATTGATTTATCGTTGATAACATCAAACTCAACTTCTACCTTTTCCCCACCCAATTGAATGAGTTGAATTCCGTCCTGTTCTATACTGTTCCACTCAATATCTATATTCATTTTTACTGTGAATTCTTTTGTAACAGGAATATTTGTTAGTGTCGTTAATTTATTATATCCATCTAGACTTTTTTTCAAATGATCATAATGTGCAACTTCAAGCTCTTCGCCAATTTCTGTACGTACATCTGGACTTATGCCAACCTCATTTATACTTTGACCGTTAGGCGAAAAGAATCTTGCTGTCGTTAATTTTAAAACACTTCCGTCACTTAAAGGGTACATAGATTGCATCGTACCTTTACCATAAGTAGTCTGTCCGTATAAAACAGCTGCATTTTTTTCTTTTATAGCCGCTGAAACCATTTCAGAAGCACTTGCGCTAAACTCATTCACTAATAAATGAATAGGTGCATTCAATTTGTTTTCTTGTGGGATTACGTCAAAAATTATTGATTCCTTGTTTTTACCAACTAGTTGAAAAGCTTTATCTAATGTAGGAAAAAATCCTGTAACTTCTTGGGCTACATTTACAAAACCACCACCATTGTTTCGAATATCGATAATCCATCCGTTGGCTCCTTGCAACTTCAAAATTGCTTGATTCAATTCTTTTTTCGATTCTGTTGAAAAGCTATTGAGACGAATATATCCAATATTTCCGCCAAGCATCGAAGATTTAACGTTTTCTAAAATAATTTCCTCTCGAATCAACTTTTGAATATAAATCTTATTTGTGCTAGGTCGAAAAAAAGTGAGAGACACGCTTGTCTTTTCTTTACCACTTATTAGTGAAACAGCTGATTGTATTGTCTTCCCTACCAAGCTTTCATTATTAACATTTGTAATTAAATCACCTGATTGTATACCAGCACGTTCGGCGGGCCCATTTGGAACAACAGAAAGAATTCGTACACCTTCCAAATCTTCTTCCAAAACAACTCCGATACCAATTAGTTTTTGTTCAATTGTGTTAATAAAGGTATTATATTCTGTCGCGCTCATGTGAATGGAATGCTTGTCTAAGTTGCTTACGATTTCTTCTACGGTTGATTGATTTAATAAGTCTTTTGATACATTATCGACATAATATGTATGGACTAGTTCTCGTATTTCATCGATCGAATCCGCTGATGCCACATGCGGTTGAACGATGATAATCATAGCGAATGCGAAGCAAATTGATTGTAAATATTTCAACAAATAAATTCATCTCCCCTACTTCTGTTTGTATATCAATACACTATTGTATAACGTATTGATAGAATAATGTACTAGTACTATATTATCACAACTTATTAAGGAGTATATTAGTCTTTATAAAGTTTAGAAATCTTGAACAGTGATTCAATAGAATTCTTCCCATTTAGATGTTGTTCACCCTAAAAATGATTAACATTTCACGTCAATCTTCTTGTTGGTAGTCCAAGCTAATTTCACAGTGTATCGACAGCTATATAAAACATACGTGATTGTGTTCCTCGCAGGTAGCTTATGTTATGGTTACTGAAAAAGATTCTAGGAGATGTATTGAATGTGCTTATACAAAGACTTAGAAAGTTAACATCAAAACAGGGTTTGTTTATTATCCTACTTCTTTTTCTTCTTATTACTTCAATTTTATTTGTAAATCAGAACTATTCATTTTACGATCGTCCAATTGCTAAGGTCATTCAAACGGTCCTAATAGAATCTAAACCGATAACCGATCGGCATAATAATGAAGATATGTTATTTAAGCAGGAAATTACAGCTGTTTTAAAAAATAGTGATGCAAAAGGACAGGAAATACACTTGATAAATGAGTACTCATTGTCTGGTGCTTATGATCAAGAATATCGAGTTGGAAACGAATTATTTGTCATACCTAATGAAAATTCAGAACCTAATTCGCAGTTAACTGGTATCATAACAGACGTAAAACGCGATAAACATGCATTAATCATTGCATGGATTTTCATCTTTGCTCTATTGATAGTTGGCAAAAGGCAAGGATTGTTTGCGATTATCAGCTTTACAATTAATGTACTAATTCTATCATTTGCATTGGATATTTACGTCAAATATTCTTCCATCAATCTATTGGCCATATGCGGAGTATGCATTCTTTTATTTACAATCACCTCGTTATTATTCGTCAGTGGTTTCGACGAAAAAACATATGCGGCGATTGCAGCGACTCTTGTTGCCACGTTGACTTCGCTAGCCATTACCGCATTTGTTTTTTGGATCTTGGAGGACAAGGGATTGCGCTATGAAGAAATGCAATACTTAACTCGGCCTTACCGTCTGGTGTTCATGGGTGGTCTGTTTATCGGCTCACTTGGCGCAATTATGGATATTGCAATTACATTATCTTCCTCTATCTTTACTTTACACGAGAAAGATCATCAAATATCCATCAAAGCATTAAAAGAGTCTGGCATGGAAATTGGAAGAGATATAATGGGCACAATTACAAATATATTGTTCCTTGCCTATGTTTGTGGTTCGATTCCAATGCTTGTTCTTTCTTTCAAAAATGTAACTCCTATGGGATTCACGTTCTCCATGAACCTCTCATTGGAGATCGCACGTGCTCTAGCTGGTGGAATCGGTATTGTACTGACGATTCCAATTGGCGTTTATATGTCCATCTTCTTCATTAAACGAAAGCAGGCCCGCTTATGAATGTAATTGTGTTGCTCGCAATCATTTTGTTGGTATTAATGATTATGGTAGGAGGAAAGAAAGGTGTACGTTCTTTCGTCTCTTTATTCCTGAATTTCGGGGTCATTTTTTTCACTTTAGCATTTATGATGAATCCAGATATGAATCCTATCCTTCTAACATTCATAGCAAGTGTATTGATTGGATGCATTAGCCTTTTTTATATTAATAAAGTAAATCGAAAGACAATTATCGCATTCATTTCAACAATGATTACCACTGTACTATTACTCATATTCATCGTCTTCGTGTCGAAATTATTAATGATTCAAGGTTTCGGTGAAGAAGAAACAGAAGGAATTAGCGGATATTCTTTATATATTGGCATCAATTTCATGAAGATAGGGGTTTCCGTCATTATTTTGAGCACAATTGGTGCAGTCATGGATGTCGCCATTTCGATCGCCTCTTCCATGCATGAAATTGTTAAGCATAATCCTAAGATTGGTAAAATAGATTTGTTCAACTCAGGCATGAATATAGGTAAAGATATTTTAGGAACGGATACAAATACTTTATTTTTTGCCTTTTTCGGTGGATACTTGGCTTTATTAATATGGTTTAAAGATTTATCGTATTCCATTGGTGAAATCATTAATTCAAAAATATTTAGTTCGGAATTAATGCTGATTCTTTGTGCGGGTACAGGCGTTGCACTAGTCATCCCAATCAGCTCGTGGATCAATGCCTATTATTTATTGAAAGTTAAAGATAAATAGTTGGACTTGATATAAAGATTCCATAACAATAAAAAGCCAGATTCTTTACGATTTTAAATTCGTAAGGAATCTGGCTTTTCGATTAATTATGGTAGATAAAATGTAGAGACAGCACAATACTCTCCGCGTGAATCTGTGAAGAATTCAATTTTACCGTTAATTCCCAAGTTTAATCCATCGATGATTCCGTCATAGTTAGCACCATAGTAATAGGCGTACCTTCTATGATCAAATTCTTCTGCCGTTGCTGGGCTGTAATCTTCATACCAAGATTCTTGAACCGTCAATCCCAAGTCTTCTAAATCCGCAAAATATTGTGAAGCGACGTAATAGGGATCTGAATCATAACAAAATTTCCCTTGCCATCCATCGCCAGAGCCGTCCATAATGACTGATACTAATTGCCAGTCGTCATACATAGGAAGAAAATATCCATTTGGTGGATCGATTTCACCGTCATATAAATCATAATAAGGGGATACTTCAGTGTAGTGATCCGGAGATACCGATCCTTCATCCTCATCCTCGTCAAACATCGTTGCGGGGTCTTCACCTTCCTGTTCATCCTTAGCCGCATCAACTTTACCTTCTTTAGAAGTTACGACTTTTCCTTCACTTGTGGATTTTTCACTATCCTTACTTTCTTCACTATCGATGTCTTTATTTTTAGCCGTTTCTTCTTGTACTAGTTTATCGACATTTTTAATAAGATTTTCTGCACTTTCAATTAATCCTTCTGTTCCGCTACATCCTGACAGTAGTACAATTAATGTAATAATAAAAAAACCTTGAAATAAATTCTTCTTCATAACGTTAACCTCCATTCATTTAAACCTATATACTTCATAATAGAAGCTGAATGTTAAAGGAACGTTAAATTTATTTTGTTTTTCCGAAAATATTGTTTCAACACTATAGATGTATCACCTAACCAAATGCAGCCACTCAAGGGGCTAAATCTGTGAAAACCTAAAAGAGCACCTGTGCAGTGAACAAAAGTGCATTGTATTCTTTATTCTGACAGGAGTCGTTCAAAATATGGTAAAATGGTTGTTAACCCGGAGATTCATGTCAGTCACAAACTGTATTCTTTAGTACTATATTAAATAGGAAAGAGGAGTGAATGGAATGATTGAAAAACAATTAGACAAGGTAACAAAGGGAAAAGGTTTTATCGCTGCTTTAGATCAAAGTGGTGGTAGTACACCCAAGGCACTTGGAGCTTACGGCATTTCCGAAGATGCATATTCAAATGACACAGAAATGTTTGATTTAGTGCATGAAATGCGCACAAGGATCATCACTTCACCTGCTTTTAATTCAGAGTATATTCTTGGAGCCATTCTGTTTGAACAAACGATGGAAAGTGAAATTGATGGGATGTTTACAGCGGATTATTTAGCGGACATAAAAGGCATCGCACCTTTTCTTAAAATTGATAAAGGTCTTTCAGAAAAAGAAAATGGCGTTCAACTCATGAAAACAATTACAGATTTAGATGACATTCTAAGTCGAGCAAACGAACGTCATATTTTTGGAACGAAAATGCGGTCGGTCATCTATGAGGCAAATGAAGAAGGTATAAAAACAATCGTTGAACAGCAATTTGATATTGGGAGAAAAATCATCACTTTTGGCCTGGTTCCAATTATTGAGCCAGAAGTCGATATTCACAGTGCAGATAAAGAAGCATGCGAAGCACTTTTAAAAACAGAAATTCTACAACATCTCGACCAATTAGAAGATCATGAAAATGTAATGTTGAAACTCACGATTCCAACAAAAGAAAATTTATATAAAGAGCTAATCGACCACCCTAGAGTAGTTCGAGTCGTAGCATTATCAGGCGGTTATACTACAGATGTAGCCAATGCTAAGCTAAAAGAAAATGACGGTCTCATCGCAAGTTTTTCAAGAGCTCTAAGCCAAGACTTAAATGCGAATCAAACAGATGACGAATTTAACGACACACTTGAAAAAGCCGTCCTATCCATTTATGAATCATCAATTTAATTGAAATCAGCTTTTACATGAAATAGCAATTTTTGTTCCAATATAAAGAACATCGACAAATCACTATGCAGACAAACGATTACTCCTTGTCATCATTGGTCTTTCATGATAGATTAATGAGTAGGAAAAATATCATTATAAGAATCAATCTGTATAACCTCGATAATATGGTTCGAGGGTCTCTACCAGGAACCGTTAAATCCTGATTACAAAAGCATTTTTGTAATCGGGATTTTTGCATGGAAAAAAAGGGAGTATCCCCTGGTAGGAGGAACTTATTTGGACATTCGTATATTTTTATTAGCCATTTCTGCAATTACAGTAGGTTTGGTAGAATTGGTCGTAGGTGGAATATTGCCAGTGATTGCTGAAGATTTACAAGTATCGATTGCAACTGCTGGTCAACTCATTACGATTTTCGCATTGGTCTATGCTATTGCGGGGCCCTTATTGTTGTCACTCACAGCTAAAATAGAACGTAAGAAGCTCTATTTAATAACATTAACAGTGTTTTTCTTTGGTAATGTCTTCACGTATTTCAGTACAACTTTCGCGTTGATGATGACTGCTCGGGTATTGACTGCAGTAAGTGCGGCATTAATCATCGTTCTTTCATTAACAATTACAGCTCGAATCGCAAAGCCAAGTCAGCGGGCAAAAGCCTTAGGTTATATTTATATGGGAATCAGTTCTTCGCTCGTACTTGGCGTGCCAATAGGCATTGTAATTACAAATGCATTCGGATGGAGAACAGTTTTTCTTTGTATTGCAATTCTTACGATTGGTACCATTTTATTGATGAGTAAGTTTTTCGATAAAATTCCGATTGGTGAAGTGCAGCCACTTTCTGTGCAACTTAAATCCTTGGCCAATATAAAAATTGTCTTTGCGCACTTAGCAACAATGTTTATGTTAGCTGGTCATTATACAGTGTATGCATATTTCACACCGTTTCTAGAAACAACTATGAACCTCAGTTCTTCCTGGATTAGCGCATTTTATTTCCTGTTTGGAATTGCTGCGGTTGCTGGAGGAGCACTCGGTGGTAGTTTCGCAACACACATTGGTTCTCAAAAAAGCATCTTACTAATATTAGGATTATTTTCAATCAGCTTGTTTGTATTGCCCTACTCAACATTTTCATTACCAATCTTCATTGTTGTTATGATGATTTGGGGGGCACTCAGTTGGGCACTTGCACCTGCACAGCAAGATTACATTATTCAAACAGATCCAGCTTCATCTGATATTCATCAAAGTTTTAATAATTCCGCGTTACAAGTCGGAATTGCACTTGGTTCAGGTGTCGGTGGTGTCGCATTTAGCCAGACAGGTAGCGTTACAAGTATGCCGGTAGTTGGTGGCTTCATTGTCATTATAGCTTTTGTCTGTGCGACGATTTCTCTCTCACTGTCTACCCAAAAAAGCAAACGAGGACAGTCTCAACAAATTTCCGAAAGAATCCAATAAACAACTTAAATCAGCACTATAACCGGTCACCTTACCTTTCAATATAATTGAGTAGAGTGAACGAATCGGAAATTTGATTCGTTCGACCCTCTCACACCACCGTACGTACGGATCCGTATACGGCGGTTCAATAATTTGAGTGTACAAGCTGGTACTTCGCGGATATATCCATATATCCGAGTTGTGCCAGTTTTTCGTCTGTTAAAGACTTATGAAGGATAAAACTAGAGGAAATCCTCCAGTAACCCTTTCGGGTATTTGACCATTCATAAGCCTTCTGCTTTTCGATACCTAGTTGAATAAGATTTTTACGTTTGGTTCGTGGGTTTTTCCATTGTTTCCAAATGTATTGTCTGATTCGCCGTTTCAACCAACCGTTTAGTTCATTCATTAAGCTTTTCATTTCACCAATGCCATAATAGTTTATCCACCCTGTCATTAGTTGCTTGATTTGCTTGAATAGGACTTCAATGCTTCTTCCTCTGTTCCGCTTTGTTATTTTCTTCAACTTTTGCTTCACAGTAGATTTCGCTTTTTGATGTGGTCGAATTTTGACACCGTTTCTAGTTGGCAATATGCAGAATCCTAGAAACTTTCGTTTCAGTGGACTTCCTACCGCACTTTTCTCATGATTCACGGTTAATTTCAGTTTACCTTCAAGGAAATTGATTGAACTCTCCATCACTCGATAACCTGCACGTCTACTTTTAACGTAGATATTGCAGTCATCAGCGTAACGGACGAATTTGTGCCCACGTGTTGTGAGAAGTTTATCGAATTCATTCAAGTAAATATTACTCAATAATGGCGATAAGTTTCCCCCTTATGCAAAGTAAGTAATTATGCTAAGTAAACAGTCATAAAACCTATTACTATGGGATATAGCCTCTGTTTACTTTGCATAATATTTTTTACTTTCTACTTAAACAATCTCGAAAGTATATTCGAATTCTTTATATTAGTTCGTATTAGTTCTGATTATAGTGCTTTTCTAGTTTTGAAAGGCAGGATGACAACTAACTACAGAATTAATTATGCAAAGTAAATCAACCTTGAATCCCGTGAATACTAGGTTATATATGGTTTCTTTGCATAATCATCTACTTTGCATAAACCACCTTGCGGGGTTCCTTCTTCGGATGCTTTGATTAAACCGTTTATCATAATACCACTTTTGAGATATTGGCGAATAAGACGTAGAACACGCTTATCTTGTACCTTTTTCTCAATGTAGTACATGAGTTTATCGTGGTTCACTGTGTCAAAATAAGCTTTCATATCCATGTCTACAACGTATTTGTATCCTTGTTCGTAGTACGACTTCGCTCGTATGATAGCTTGATGTGCACTACGCTTTGGACGAAACCCAAAGCTATTATCGGAGAACGTGGGGTCAAAAATTGGTTGTAAGACTTGATTGATTGCTTGTTGAATCATCCGGTCAATGACAGTTGGAATCCCTAATTTTCTTACACCGCCATCTAGTTTCGGAATTTCAAACCGCAACACAGGTTGTGGGTTGTATGTTCCGTTGTGTAATTTTGTTAGTAATTCTTCCCTGTGCTCCTTCAAGTGTGGAAGTAGCTGGTCGTAAGTCATACCGTCTACGCCTGCGGCCCCCTTGTTTCTGACAACTTGGAGGTAAGCTAGATTAAGATTATTCCTTGAAAGAATTTTCTCAAACAGATTTACACCATTTTGATTATTCAATTCACCATGGAATTCACTATGCACTCCGTCATACCCTTCATGTTCCACATTATCTCTCCGACGGTAGCCAAGTTTCCCTGTTTTCTGCGTTTGTCGCAAATCCCATACCTCCTTGTTCCTCAAAATTATTATTGTTCAGTCCTTCACGTTCTGTCAGCGAACGCTACTATGACCTCTGCTGACTTCTTACGATTCATCTTCATGTCACCATGAGGATTGCACTGGTTCGTTATCATTCAACTTGCACTGTGCCCTCGTAAGACCTCCCCTGGTAAGGGCGAATACTTTCCTCCCATGTAACCGCTAGATTTACTGTATAGGTTTCGGGCAGTATTGGACTTCAGTTTGTGTTGCAACCTCATCCGACCTAATTCAGCCTTATATCTAGTTTCTGTTCGTCAGTTCAGGAGTTTGCGTCCGACTTCCTTCAGCCACTACCTCACGATAGCCACCTTGTCTTTCGCTAACAGTTCCTACTGCCAAGCCTGTAGTGGACTTTCACCACCGAGTATTCGCCCATGCAGGGCGCACAACAAAAAAGACATTGCCCTAGGACAATGTCTTTTTTACGTTATCATTTAGATTCTATCAAAGTAAATCTACCCAAATCTTAATAGCCGTGAGTAAAATCAGAACAGCTAAAAATCCCTGTAAAATTTTTGTATTTATCGTTTTCCCTACTTTTGCACCTAATGGAGCAGCAATGATACTTGCGATGATCATGATGAACGCTGGCCAGTAATCTACTTGCCCTGTCATAACTTTTCCTACACTTCCACCAATTGAAGATATAAACGTCACAGCTAGACTCGATGCGATTGTCATTCGGGTTGGGATTTTTAGGACGACAAGCATAATAGGTACAAGTATAAAACCACCTGCAGCACCGACAATGCCTGAGCCAATCCCTACAATAAGCGCTAAAATAGCTGCTAAGGGTTTGTTAAATGTTACTTCATGCATCAGTTTATCGTCAATTTGCTTTTTCGGTAAAAACATCATAATTGCTGCAATAGTTGCCAATGCACCATACACAACATTTATTGCTGTTTCTGATAATAAAGAAGAACCCAGACTACCTATAAAGCTCCCGACTAAAATTGAAGCTCCCATATAAATGATAAGTGATTTGTGTAAATAGCCGCCTTTTCGGTAAGCCCAGACACCTGCTAGCGAAGCAAATAATACTTGGACAGCGCTAATACCAGATACTTCATGTGCTGTAAATGCAGCTACCCCTAATAAGGGAGGGATATAAAGAAGCATAGGGTATTTAATAATTGACCCACCGACACCTAACATCCCAGATATAAAGGAGCCGATAAATCCAATTAAAAAAATGACGATGATAAAGGTTAGATCCATATGTCTTCCTTCTTCCTATTCAAGATGACTAGTTTCGATGATCATTTATTAGCCAAATCGATTATCCTTTTTTGATAAATATCTTAAGTACCCCTGCATCATCAGTTTGCTCTAGAATTTCATGTCCACTTGCATTTGCCCATGCTGGAAAATCTACAGCGGCACCTTTGTCAGTTACATGCACTTCTAATACTTCACCTGTTTCGATTGAATTTATAGCTTTCTTTGTACGAACGATTGGCATTGGACACGCCAACCCTTTTGCATCTAATACGTTAGTTGAATTCATTATAATATCTCCATTTCGTAAGTTGTTTTTTTATAAAGAGTTCTATAATCTAAGATTTCATTACCGAACGCTACATCTATTCGGACCAATTTCCATCTCTGTTTGTACATCGTTATTCGGTGTTATTCTTCCCATATTTACCTGACGAATTTCTTGATAGGCATTTGGTTGTGGTGGTAAATTATCTGTAACCAAATTACGGAATAGCTCTTCATCCTGAATGTTTAATCCGTGATTAAAAGCAAATAAATCCCCCAAGCGTTTAGCTACTGTTCCATCAGCATTCAGCTCTTCAATAATCATGAAGTGTGCTGGTAAAACGAGTAGATCGTCCGCCAAATCACGATAACGACTGTACAAAGTTTTTCGTAAATCTACAACCCAGTCCTCTGCTAGACCTGCTAAATCAGGGCGACCAATTGAATCGATGAATAGAATATCACCAGTCAGTAAGTATCTTCCATCGACAATGAATGAAGTTGAACCTATTGTGTGACCAGGAGAATACAATGCATCAACATCAATATTAGAAGAACCAATTTGTATCTTTAAGCCATCATCAAGTGCGGTATAGTCAAATACAACTTCTTCCGCATCTTTAGGGGGTAAATAATATGTTGCACCAGTCAACTCAGCGATATGACGACCGCCTGAAATATGGTCTGCATGTAAATGTGTATCAAAAACATGAGTAATTGTAACGTTTTTCTCAGACGCAAAGTTTATAAATACATCTGTAAATCGAACCGCATCGATGATAGCGGCTTCTCCCCCAGAGATGACCATATACGAAAGACAACCTTTTCCCAAACGTACGAACTGATAAAGCTCACCACCATTTGCTATTTCACCTACTTTAATGGGTTCAAGGTACGTACTCCAAGACTTCATTCCTCCCACTAAGTAACCCGCTTTAAGTCCTTCTTCCGCTAGCATTTCCGCAATCATAATAGAGGAGCCTTCTTTTGCACACACAACAAGAATATCTTTATCTGTTGGAACTTCTGTAAGAATTTCTTCTACTCCATCTAATAAATCAAAGTAGGGAATATTCAAGTATTTAAATTTTTGGCCATCAATTTTCCAATCAATAAATGCATCACTATTTCGTACATCTAAAATGAATAGTTCTTTATTATCAATTACTTTCCGAGCTACATCTTTTGCTGTCCACTTTGTAATTGCCACTCTATATTACCCCCACCAGTATTATTTTTCGTTTATATATAGCGAAAGAGTCCATACACCCCTTCACTATCCATTCTTACTCTTAGACTTTCTTCACTAATTCTCCAGACCAACTTGTCATCCCAGGTAAAACATTAAATACGTTTGTAAAACCATTATTGTCTAATTTTTTAGCAGCTAAATCACTACGTTTTCCCGTACGACAAACTATATACACTTCTTGATCTTTATCTAATTCATTCAAGCGAGCGTCTAAATCGCCCATTGGAATCGATTTTGCACCCGCTATATGACCAAATGCGAATTCGGCTTCCTCTCGGACATCCAAAATTAGACCGCCATTGCTTGCACGTTCAATGATTTCTTCATTGGAAATCGTTTGTTCAAATATTTTTTCAGCAAAATCATCATCCGAACATTTTCGAATATAATGTGTTAACACATCGTCTTGCTCTATCGTTCCTATATATTGATGTCCAACAGATTCAGACCATGCTGCCAAGTCTGCTTTAGAACCTTTGTCAGTAGCAGTAACCTCCAAAACCTGGCCATCCATGAGTGTGCTCATTACCTTTTTCGTTTTTATGATTGGCATTGGACATGCTAATCCCTTTGCATCTAATTTTACATCTGCTTTAATCGCCATATGAAATCCTCCTTATACCATAAAAGGTATACTTTAATTGATTTTTTTGTTTCGCTCTTCTTCCCAAGCCATCATTCCACCTGTCATGTTTGTAACGGCAAAGCCCCATTCTTGTAAAAAAGCTGTCGCTTGACCGCTGCGTCCACCTGAACGACAGACAATAATATATTCCTTGTTTTTATCTAGTTCATTCATACGAAACTCAAGTAACCCTAGTGGTATATTGACGATTCCATTAATATGCCCTTCGCGGACCTCTTCTGCTTCACGTACGTCAATCATATTTAATACTTCATTATTTGCTATTTTTGCTACAACTTCTTGAACTGTAATTTCATTCATGTCTCTCATCCTTCCGATTCACTTATTCTACTAAGAATTTATAATATCGATACAAACTGCTTTTTAAATGAACAAATTCACATTACCATGCTGCGCATCTGCTAAATAAGCCGCAACACCTGCGTACTCTATTCCATCTAACAACTCATCCTGTTGTAACCCAAGAAGATCCATTGTCATCGTACACGAAACCATTTTAATCTCTTGTTCCTGTGCCATTTCAATTAGTTGGGTTAATGTTAATGCATTATGTTTTTTCATAACATGTTTAATCATTTTAGGACCCATACCTGCCATTTGCATTTTTGACAGACCCAACTTTTCTGCACCGCGTGGCATCATCCATCCGAACATTTTTTCTAGGAGTCCTTTCTTAACTGGTACAAACCCTTGTTTTCGGAGCGCATTAATCCCCCAAAACGTATGAAATATCGTTACTTCATGATCATAGGCCGCTGCTCCATTTGCGATAATATATGCAGCCATTGCCTTATCATAATCCCCACTGAATAATACTATTGTTGTTCTTTTCTTTTCCAATTCTCTATCTCCTCGCATATACCTATACGGGTATTTTAATTACCAAAAAAAATAATTTCTCATCATCATTAGATTGTATATACAAACTGAATTCGTGCTTTTGTTAGTTTGTGCTTCATTAAATATATACCCCCACCAGTATATTGTCAATGAAAACAATTCCTTTATTTTTAGTTTGTAATTATTTCCTACAAAAAAATTGTTATCGACTTCGCTTGGCTGTTAAGAAACAATTATATATTTGGTTGGGATTAGAATCCATAACATCAATTACTTCTTCAATACAAGACATTTTTATTTAGATATTAAGTCTCTTCTAACCAAACGTGTTTCTATATCCGCTAATCTCACTGGAATTGGAAGACGACTTTTCTCATTTACACAGGTCATCACTACTTCAGTACTTGTAGCTAAATCTATCCAATTACCACTGGACACAAATATAGGTTTTACATCTTTCACCGTTCGTAAAGCCCTTCCATAAATGTCCCGTCCAATTCGAATATCTGTAAAAGCTCCGGATTCTTTTTCCGGTATCGTAAAAGTTGCATTTTCGATTTTAAGATAATTTTTCGCTACACCAATAGTTGGTTTATTTAAGTAAAATGAAGCGTGTGTTGCAAGTCCCATATGTCGATAGTGTAAGTAGCCATTTCCATCAAACATATAAAGGGTAGGATCCACTGTTAACTTTTTAACAGCTTCCAATACTAAAGGTAATTCTCGAAATGCAAGAAATCCAGGGATATATGGTACTGTGATTTTTCCGTTACTAGTGGATTGGTCAATCACCTCTTTTGTTATGTAATCAATTACAACGATGCAACAAACTCCATATTGAATGCCTTCTTTCTCCCAATACGCCAAATCCACCCCCGCAATTCGTTTGATTTCTTCAGTTTTAAAATTATTTTTCAAGCTCACCTTTGCTAACATAGCTTTTTGGATTCGAATATATTCATTAACAAGTTCATTTTGCATTTTGTTAATCCACTCCCCTTTTCTAATAGTCTGCCCATATTAATATAAAATTTCTATCTGAGTACACCGGACACTTTTCGATCTTTCTAGTTCAGGTGACACCCTAGGTTATTAGGCGGATACATTAGCTTAATGCTAAGTTCATATGCTTTTTCATGCTAGAATAAGGGTAGAAACTAATAGGGGTGAACGAGCTTTGTTTAAGAAGTTATTTATTTATATATTAATGCTGGCAATTGGTTGTACATTTTTAGTATTAGCAATCGTACTTGATTTTCCTGAAAAAATTAAGTGGCCATTATTAGCTATTGCTATTATTTTGAATGGAATAAGTGCAGTTGCCGCAATGAAATATGGCCTGAAAGAGATGAAACCGAACTAATCAACTTTGTTTTCCACAGGGAGAAGCGTTATCTATGAAACGCCCTGCTAATTATCGAATCATGCGAATTGTCTGGATGTCGGTCGTGTTTTCCATTCAAGTAGCATTATTCCAACGTCGGTTTCGTGTTAAGCTACAAAACCGTTTATTCGCAGGAGTTATTTCATTAGGTGCAGTCACGACCTAAGTTTATCGTTTAATAGACGATTACAGTGAGTTGATGATCGGCTCGGGTGTTGTTCTATTGATTTCATTATGGAGATTTCACCGATTAGGGAAATGATGGAATACCTTTCAATCGACGGAACTGTAAACTAGATAATAAGTAGCCCAATACAATTTAAAAACCGAACAAACTTCACATTAGAAGTTTGTTCGATTTTTCATTTAATCATATTCAATTGTTTTGCTCAAGACATTGATAAACCGCCATCATATCTCTCTTATTTAACTCGCGAATACGATTGAAGATTGGAATACCAGCAACAGCCTCTGTATATAGGTTTTTCTCAACAACATCACTTACTTTACCAGTGAGCCATGTTTCAACTGCTATGCCTTCGACAACTTCCAGAAGTCCTTCATCAGTGATGCCACTTTCATTACAGCTCACACATGGAATTGTTAATTTATTTACTCCATCATGGAGATTATCTTCTGTAATGACTTTCTTTCCTTTACAGAAAGGACATGGATGACTTTTTTTAATCTTATTAATTTGGGTAACAATTTTTTTAAATCCAAAAGCTTCATAAACATACGTTAGTTTTTTGTATTTTCCATTTGTGAAATACTTATCAATGATTGTTTCTCTCGTCTCAGTGATATTCTCAAAATCACAGATGGTAACCTGGTTGTTCGTGCTGATGGATTTGATATTGTCTCTAATTCGATCCCAAAATGGTAAGGCATTTTGCAATACCACTTCATAACCAACAAAGCTTGCCATTTCGAGTTCAAATATTTTCAGCGCAACTTGTGTTTCCCTAGGCAGTAATGAGACATCTTCCGTCAAAATCATATCTCCGCCAACAATAGATTTCAATTTTACTAGTTCCGGTAACGCTCCTACTGTTTTCAATGCTTGATCAAGCGTCTGGTTTATTATCTCACGAATATCTGTATCGCCAAATTTGAGCTGTTTATGATGGTTTAACACAGACCCTTCGCAAATCGGACAAGTAATCATCTCTTTAGATGCTTTCATATCCTCTTTAATACTCGATTTCGAAATGGACATATACATCCCAATTATGCTATTAAAGCCTTGCCATGTTCTCCGCGTTTTGGCCTCTTTATCATAAAACGACTTTTCCAAATACCCGTATAAAAAGGTATGCTTTTCTTCATCTGTCATCTCATTATAGCTCTTGCTCATATCGTGGCCGAGCTCATTCTTAATTTCATCAAAAATGAATTCCAATCTTGAAAATTGATAATATTTTAATACCTCCATCACATCTGAATGTAGTAAGCCATCCCAAAATGGAGCGTTTTTGTCTTGAATCACAACATCTATATCAAACTTTTCAATCTGACGACGGCCCGAGCAGGACGGACAATGGTTGTCTTTAGAATAGAAATCGAAGCTACTCGTATTTTTATTGGTCGGATGCGCTGCTACAATATGATTGATCAAGCCGCCCATTTCATAGAGAAAACTATATTGACTATACAAATGCCGTTCTAAATCAATGGCGATGACGGGTGCAATTGTTTCGGACTCGTATTCACCATAAATCAAGCGAGCCATTGACGATAAGCTTTTTAAAATGCCGCCCTTATAGATGTTTTCTGCATTTCTATAATAGGCAATTTGATTTTCTTTTAAGTAATTAACCCCATTTTGTTGTTTAAGTGTTGAAAAAATTTGGAGTGGAGCTACCGGATCCGTACTGTTTTGCCCGCGATAATACTCATCATGACTGACAACATCAAGATGCTCCACAGGCGCAAGCTGTCTTTCACCAAAATCCACGATAAAATCAGAGTTCTCTAGCATATACGAGTTATGTTCAATCATGATCATTGTGACAGATTCATCCTCCAGAATGACCCGGATACTATCAATGAATTGATTTAAAATATTTTGTGATAGACCTTTTGAAGGTTCGTCAAAAATAAAAAGCGTATGTGGGTTTCTCGTGTTGCCAAACAACTCGGATACTAGATGGACACATTGAAATTCACCCGTCGATAAGGACTGTGTTTTTCTTTCCAACGTCAAATAACCAAGTCCTAGTTTGATCAATAAGCCGAGGCGTTTATGAGCGATGTCTTCATTTGGCAGTTCATCAATAATATCTTCAATCGAGCGCTCAAAAACATCATCAATATCCTCACTATATTTATCAAGTCTCCGTTTAATATCAAGAAATGTCGCAACGGTTGACCGACTGGTAATCGATTGGTTTCGATTTTGTCCAACCATTACGAGTTTATCTTTTGGATATCGCTTCAGAAAATCTTTGGCCATACACTCATTAACAAGTGTAGATTTACCACATCCAGACTCACCCGTAAAAGTAATAAGTCTATTTTTGGGAATCTGAATTTCATCCATTTGAATAGTACGACAGTGAAGATCGTGAAATTGATAGGTTTCTGTTGGCATTGCCTGATTTCGTTCCCAAGTGATTGGTTTTGGACGTGGGGATTCTTCAACAATTTTCCCGCCATATTTACCACTACCCGGTCCAAAGAACAATTGCTCATCCGTTGCGTCGAGCACCGAGTCAGAATGGTCAATGAGCCAAATCTGATTTTTATTGCCCAATTGTTTAACCTGTTCTAAAATTTTGAGTAGTGTTTTGTGATCAAGACCCACGGAGATTTCATCAATTATAATCACGGTATTTTCACTTGTTGCCATGAATTCTGCCAAGTATAATCGTGTTAATTCTCCCCCTGATAATGTGCCCATAATACGATTCAATGTTAAGTAACCAATATTCATATTGATCATGTTTTTAAGAATATGTTGTTTCGCTTCACTAATATGTAATTCTTCTCCAAGGGAAAGAATCGATTCAATGCTTAAGTTGTTGATATCGGAAATACTATGTGGTTGATCCAATAATTCTATTCTTTTTTGCTCAACTTCCGGATTATAGCGCTTCCCCTTACACTTTTTACATTCAATATTTTTAGTAGTTCCACGACCTTTACAACCTTTACACCAGCCTAGCTCATTATTAAATGAAAAAACTTCAGGAGACAATTGTAATTTATCAGCCAGAGCAGAACGGATGTCTTTAAATACTCCTGTATGTGTGCCAATTGTAGAACGAGGGTTGGAAGAAATCGCCGACTTTCCGAGAAATAGTACTAAAGGCATTTCTTCCATCTTTATAGCACTGAAATTGGTATTCATAATATCAGGGAATAAATACTGATATTCGGCTTTTGGCAATAAGGAGACCAACCGTTTCTTAGATTCTTCACCAATTGTTTGACAAAAAGTTGTTTTTCCAGATCCAGACAACCCAGCAATTCCCAACGACTTATCTACTGGTAATTCTGCATCTAATTTATGGATATTGTTTGCTATTAACTGATTTATTTTCATAGTGAACTGATCTCCATTCTCCAAGGTTAGTACCATCAATTTTGCGTAATTTGATTATTACTAAGGTTATTGGTTAAATCGATTCTTAATTCCATTAAAAGTGACGCTTTCCAAGTTCCGGAAAAGCGTCATTTTGTTTAAAAACTGACTATTTATAGAAAAATGCATTTTCTAATTGATCCTTAAAGTAGGCAGCAAAGAAGTTGAAGAATTCCGTTCGATTAAAATGTGGATGGACAGTTCAATCTTGCCCTTTCTTCAAAGCCTATATAGCAGTAGGGCTTTCTCCTTCATTTACTTAAGTGTAAGATATATTTTGTCGCTCGTCCAATTCAAGTATATCGCTAGCTACAATTTCATTCCACTATTTATTAAGTGCTGTCAGAAACTGTTACTGATTTCCGACGCCTTGTTTATATTATTATCCCAATCCTTTTCGCAAGAGAATCCGAGTCTGTTAAAGCGTTCGATTCTTGCTAGATTGAATTGCACATTGATAATCTAATGATGCATCTGAGTTTACTTTCCCCTCCAACACCACTTTTTATACTGAATTTTGATTGGACTATTTCTTGTTAGGGTATTTAAACAATCATTTCCAAGACTTTGAAGTGCAGTGTTTCCCACTGAACAACAGCCACAATATGAAAAACATTAAAAATGAAATGCCCTCAAGTGATAAGATATACAAGGGATAAGGGCCTAAGAAATCTAACAAGCTATCACTGTTTGGTTTGCTTTTCAAAAACATGTAATTTCCATCGAATAATAAATTTACTACAACTACTAACGGTAATAGTAAGTTTAATATAACCAATGTCCTGATAGCCCCTTTGAATGTAGGTCTGTATTCTTTAATCCAAAGATAGTAAAAGGCTGTCAAAATAATTCCTGTATGTATATAAAAGAAATGGATAAACCTGAAGTGTGGAAAACCGACATCTAAAACAGGTGTAATAACCGCTTGTAATGCGCCTCCAATTCCGGCGTAAAATACGAAATCAATTAATTTCTGATTACCTGTCCAAAGTAAAAGTATCGTAAATACAAGACTAATACTGCATAATTCAAGCGGCAATGAATTACTTAAATCCCATCTTCCAGTGTTTATCATCCAAACATGATATAGGATTTCCATTGCCAATAATGAAATTGCAAAAAGACGTTCGAACCGCTGTCTATACATAGACTGAACTCCAGATTTGTTTCTAAAGGAAAACAATAATACTAACAACAGTAAAAGTATCCCTAATGACACAAAATGTGGTGTAGAAAAAAATGTGAATGAAGGTATGTTGGATAATGCCATCGATTTCAACCCATTCCTATTAAAGACTTGCTCCCCATATCTTGAATAAAAACAACTCTTTCCAAGTGGCATCCCATAAATTATTCATATATGCATATAACGGTATTTTTATAGGATCATCTACTAATCAAAGAGCCACAATAAAGGCATTGACCGACTTCCCCTGTTTCAACTTTATTATTCGCTCCGCAACCATTACACGATACTAACTGCATTTCAATTTTACGATCCGAAAATGAATTTATCGCACTATTGTTGTTAACACTATCTGCTTGTATGAACACAACTTCATCTGTATTAAAATTAATATATATATTATCAAAGTATCCTTTTTTAATCATTTCTTGAATATCGATTATCGCGATATCGTGTGTAACGGGAATGGCTGATGCAATCGACGAAATGGAACGCAAGCTTTTATTTACAATCAAATCAATATACTTTTTATGTTTTACAGCATTGATTGTCGCTTTTTTACCAACACGTACAAGTGCAACTCCAGCAATAACAAAAAACAACATACCAAATGTACCGCTAAAAAAGCCGTCTTCTATAGTCGATAGCCAAAACATAAGCCCTATGCTTATAATTACCCAGCCCCAAATAGTCATTTTTCTGCCTGAAGATAACGAGGCTTGTCTATCTATGCTCATTTTTCTAACAAGGAAAAAGAGCCCCACCGGCCAAAAAATAATGAGTAAAAAAATTACGAGTCCCCACGAGTGTGATTCTGACTTCACGTCGTTTTTCACGGAAAAATTATAGTTTGCTTTCATATTGTCTTTCCCCCTTCTGAAGTTTCAACCAATTTGATAAGCATTGTATATATTCACTTTAAGTAAAAGATGAAAAGAGATAGATTTTCCATTATCCAAGTTGAATAGTATGTATCTAGTATAGTGTATAAGCTGAAAAAGTTCTTGAGTGACTTGAATAAAAAAGGACTATTGTGCAATGGGCTCTTTGAAATAGGTTCTACGAATGAAGAAATCTCAGAAGTTCTTTTATAGAATGCTAGAACGTTTATACGTATACTAAAGATAGTAGAATATAGGTTTATCAAATAGGGGTTTTCAAATGAAAAGAAAGATTAAACTAACCGCAGGTATTTTACTTGTATTGATAACAGTAGCGCTCTTTTTTAAGGAGACTATTTTTATTCTCAAGCGGTGCAAAATGAGGTGAAAGGTATTATTGCAGATAGTTCATATAGCAGTGACAAAGAAGAACTCTTACATCAATTGAAGCACATCTACAATTTACCTGCATTTCCTCTATTAAACGTTACGAGTATCATTACGAATATATGATTTGGATATACCTTCGGAGAAGCTTCCGTGGTCGATCACGTACGAATCCCTTATTCATAATCCATGGGGATGCGGATGACCTTGTTCCCACCGCTATGGCAGAACAAATCTATGAAGCCGCGGGTGGTGAGTAAGAAATGTGGATTGTTCCTGAAGCGGGGCATACTAAGTCCTATGACAATAAAACGATCGAATTCGAAGAACATATACAAAAGTTTTTAGTTGATATACTAATCAATGGATGATGAATTGGATTGTCGAACCTTTAGCCAATCCGATTTTTCCATAAGATTCTTATGTCTAAATTGATATTCCAATACCCTGAATAGTCGGTTAAGGCATTCAAATTGAACCGGAGGATTTTATGACGAATCGAAATAAAGGTATATTATTAATCATTTTATCAGCATTCGGTTTTTCGCTTATGACATTATTTGTTAAGCTTTCAGGTGACGTACCTACACTACAAAAGACCATTTTCAGAAATGGCGTAACAATGATTATTACATTTTTCCTCGTCATTTATTTTAAACAACGCTTATTTGGCAAACGTGAAAATCAATCGTTGTTACTGCTCCGCTCAGTTTTTGGTGGAGTCGGCATTGTCTTACTGTTTTATGCAATTGATAATCTTGTTATCGCAGATGCGGATATGCTTAATAAAATGAGTCCATTTTTCACCATTTTATTTGCAGCTATTTTTCTGAAAGAACATGTAAAACCTTTTCAATTATATAGCATCTTCATTGCCTTTTTGGGCATGCTCTTTATTATCAAACCATCATTTTCACTAGATATTGTTCCGTATGCCGCGGGTATTCTGTCTGCAGTTTTCGCAGGCGCCGCTTACACTGTACTAAGGGCGCTTGGGAGCCGGGAACAGTTTTATACAATCGTTTTTTACTTTTCAGGTTTTACCACAGTCATTCTTTTACCATTTGTGATTTACATATATGAACCTATGACACTTCAACAAACAGCATACTTACTGCTGGGCGGTCTGTTTGCAACAGTTGGTCAATTAGGCATTACACTGGCCTATAAGTTAGCACCTCCTAATGAAATTTCAGTGTTTAATTATTTCACAGTCGTATTCACTGCCTTACTTGGCTTTACTTTTCTCAGCCAAGTACCGGACATCTATAGTATCTTAGGTTATGCAATCATTTTTGGTGCATCACTTTACATGTTCCTTAAAGATAAAGGCGGCGAAATTGTTCCCGCTAAACTGGCTAAGAAGTAGTGCTTTGTCAGCCGACAACTTTTTTTCCGTCATAAAATCGATATTCTGAATGGTATTTAAAAACCATGCCGCAATGGCAATCATTCTAAAGAAACTAGAGGAATAGAATAAACAAAATATAAGCTACTACTCATTTATCCTTGTGAGTAGTAGCTTATTTCTAGACAATGTTTAAGTTAAGAGATTCTTAGGTACGCGAATTCTATTTTTACGTTTTCTTCGTTTTACTATGAACGTTATAAGTAAAACTACTGATATCAGTAAAGTAAGGAGGATTGCATAAATAGTTACTATAAATTGATTAGGGTTTTTAAGTATTGCAATAATATTCGAATTCTCTTCCACGATTTTTCTGTTTTTCATTTCTTTGTAATAAATTGGAACTTGTGGAACACCGCCTACTTTATCAAAGGACTTAAAGTAGTTTGCCATTGCATACCATTCTTTCACTTCCTGATTGCCATTCATATAAATAATTTGTTCCTCAAAGTTTGTAACAGGTATACCTTCCTTAGTCTTTGGAATGACAGACAGAATCCCAAAAGACTTTTCATTTACATAAGGGAGCATTTGGGCGGAATACAATCCTGCTACAACCCGGTAAAGTTTATCTTCATCAATCTCTTCTTTTATACCGTCGAAGTCTTGCAAACTCACATCAGTTACTTTGTTGAAAATCAGTCTTTTTGTATTAAAAGTATAACTTAAACCAGCTACATATAACTGAACCTCATTCATGATGGGTTGAACAGATGCGTCCACTTCAGCAATGGTCTTCAATTCTTTACCAGTCAAATAAATATTTAAAAGAGGATACCCTGATATTTCATCCGGTCCTATCCCTAAAGAATTGACATTAAAAACATTTGAAACGGTTATATTTCCTTTACTAAAGGAATCCCGAATAGTACCATATGGCATAACAGCAGCAGCGATTGGTTCGTAATCGTTTCCTTCAAGTTCTTTAATCGTATAAATAAACGAATCTCCAATCAAGTTCCCTATTGGTTCTTCTTTCTGTTCAGCGCCTAAATCCGAAAAAGCTGTAAAAGCGAATGGAGAGTATGCAAGAACTTCGTCAAATCCCATTTCAAAATCATTTAGGTAGTTCTCCTGTACGATTTCTTTATACTCATCAATTAAATCGGAAATCGTAGGATCCGCAGCTACGGCATAATCGATTAATACTAATTCATAGTTATTTAATTTCCATTTTCCATTGTCATTTTGCGAAATATTAAGGACTCCTAAATTTTCGCCGTATTCTCCAACAGATCCTATAATCGTATCCCCTACTAAAATAGGTTCTTCTAATAATGTGTGGCTGTGCCCACTTATAATGACATCAATATCGGGTACACTTTTTGCCATTAGTTCGTCTTCTGATTTGGATTTTTCATCAGATGTACCAGAATGAGAAACAGCAATAATAAGGTCAACTTTTTCATCATTCTTCAATGTAGCAACCGTAGATTTAGCGCTTTCAACGATATCGCTAAATGTTACCCCAGCCATAGGAGCATTCCCATCTGCTTCTTCACCCATTAAACCAATGATTCCGATTTTAATTCCTTTTCGCTCCAATACATGATAATCTTGCACATCATACTCTTCCATCGCTTTTTTTAAATCTAGTAAGTTGGCGGGTATTTTACCATCCTCATCTGTCGGAAAAACAGTATTTGAGGCAACGATAGTTGGCAACTTATCGCCACTTTCTTTTGCAGTTCTTAAACTAGCTGCTAAGCCCGCTGCTCTAAAGTCAAACTCATGATTCCCTAGTGTTGTCGCATCATAACCCATTAGCCCCATTATTCTAAGACTAGGAGCATGCGAGGCATAGATTGTTTGAAATAAGGTACCCATCGCAAAATCTCCAGCATCTACTAATAATGCATCAGGATCTTTTTCTCTTTGTTCTTTAATGGTACTGAATAAGCGTGCATAACCACCAACCGTAATTCGTTCTTGACCTTTACGCACTTCAAACGGAAGAAAATTGTCATGTAAATCATGAGAGAAAAGAATTGTGATCGATTCTTCAGGTGAAGAAGTGTTCCCGTTTGAACTATTAATGCTTACTATCACTGCTATTACTGCGAGTATTGATAATAACCTAAACACTATTTTAATAATTGTAATTCCTCCCCTATCTTGTGATAACCAGACACCATAATATACTCTTTAAACATATGCTTCTTATACCCTTTTAAATAGAGATTGTCCTTATCAGTTCTGTTTACTCTTAATTTTACGGTTCAATCCATACTTATAGTAACCCTTTTCTGAAATTTTAGAAGGAATATGGTTTTTATTTCCTTTAATAAAAATGGTGTATTTTCTCTATCTTCATTATATCGGAACAGCCTATCTTTAAACGAATAAAAAATAAATTATTTGTGGTTGCAAGTCTACGAAACTATTATGTTTTACGGAAATCTAATTCATAATGCAAAACAGACTAATTGGTTATGAAATGCAACGATTAGTGGCGAAATAAAAACAGAGACCCGTTAACTAGGTCCCTGCTTGTTTGTTCTCTATCTTTTAATACCAGGCGGTTTTGACCGCTCTTTCAATTTCCCATGTAGCTCATTCAACTTCGCCATCAGCTCTTTGTATTCAGTTAGGCTGATTTTGCATAGTTGAATCTCTTCAGTGACTCGCTGTGTGATGTTGCTTTTTTCCTTATATGCTTTCTTTTCAAGCGAGACATATACTTTCCGTTCATCGTCTGTTGAACGAGTTTTACTGAGCCAGCCATTTCCCTGCATGCGGGAGATCATTGGTGTGAGCGTGCCAGTACCTAGACCGAGTTGCTCGCCTAGTTCTTTCATCGTGATTCCATCACGCTCCCATAAAGCAAGCAGGACCAAGTATTGCGGATACGTAAGTCCGAATGGCTTCAGTACGCTTGAATACAGCTTAGTGAATTCTCCAGCCGTTTCATAAACAGAGAAGCACAGCTGTTTATCAAGCGCCAGAAAGTCTTTCATCATAACAACTTTTCTACATCTTCTGCTAGTTTTTCAGGAGCGGTTTGGGGTGCGTAGCGCTCAACAACTTTTCCGTCGCGATCTACTAGGAATTTCGTGAAGTTCCATCTAACTTTCTTCGAGAGCATCCCTTTTTTCTCAGAAGTTAGGTGGTTGAATAACGGATCCGCCTCATCACCATTAACGTTGATTTTCGCCATAATCGGGAACGTTACACCGTAATTCAATTGGCAGAACTCAGTAGTTTCATCAATATTATCGAATTCTTGATCATTGAATTGATCGCAAGGAAAGTCAAGAATCATTAGGCCATCCTCTTTGTATTTTTCGAATAGCGATTGCAAACCGCTAAACTGCGGAGTTAACCCACATTTACTCGCTGTGTTTACAATGACTAAAGGCTTACCTTCATACTCTTTCAATGACAGGGTATCACCATTTGGTTTCTTTACTTCAAAATCGTAAACTGATACCATTCTAATTCCTCCTTTTATTTTCTAGTAATTTCGATTTCGACATTTAAAGTTAAAACATTTAAATATATATCGTACACGATTTAGTCGTAGTCGATTTAAGTTATTGTTACACTATATTTGCTTGAGTGTAAGAAAATTTAGAGGTGCCTTGAATAGCGTCTAACTTGTGTAATGGAAAGTCACAAGAGTACTTTAAACACGTGGAGGAATAAGCATTGGACACTCTGAAAATAATGCGAGTAACAAATACCTTTTGCCTGATTATCCAACTCACCCATGCTGCGCAACAGATTGAGACAGAATGTAATCGGATCTTCCCCAGTTTCAGTATCTGCCCGATTTTTTCTGATCATATTGCATCGTTTCTTTTTCAGCATAACTACCCAAAACCAAAAAAATACCCCAGTTCCACTAAGGAAACTGGGGTAAAAATTCTATCACACTTATTATTTCAAGTCTTCAATCGAATCGATGTCCATATATTGCGGTACAACAAGTCCGACTTTGACACCTTCCATATTGATTCCTAAATCTTCAAAATCACCATCGAATTTTTCAGCATACGTTGCGTGTGTAAGTGGTAACCACGCCGCAAGTGTTGCATCCGCGCTGCCGTCGGAAATCGCTGACCACATTGGACCTGCTTCAACTTGCACCAACGTAACATCATAACCTACTTCTTCTAGTACAAGTTTCATAACGTTGTGGCTTGCGATTTCACTATCCCATGCAACATATGCAAGTTTAATTTTATCGCCATCGACTGCATCCACGCCATTCGTCCACTCTGCTATTTTTTCTTCGTTTGCATCAACCCAATTTTGTGCTGCATCTACTTCATTTTCTCCACCTTGGATGGCAATCATCACTTCACCCATATCGTCTTCAGACCAGTTGAAGTTTGAAAGAACTGCGTGTGCTTCCGGTAAATCATCTGCAAGTCCAAGACGTCCGATTGAATGAATTTCTTCTTCTCCGCCAAACGAACCTTTCGGATCTTCAAGGTATTTCAAATCAAATTCTGCAAATTTCCAGTGTGGTGTCCAGCCCGTAACGATAATTGGCTTTTCACTGTCATACGCCTTTTTTAATGCAGCTGTCATTGCAGCACCCGAACCTGTTGTAAGCGTCCATTCGTCTAGTTCATAGTCAGCAATCGCTTTGTCTGCGGCTTCCATAATACCTGCACCTGGGTCAATCCCAGTAATTTTATAATCGACGGATTCCCCAACAGATTCTGTTGAACCTCCAGTAGTACTATCGTCTGTTTCTTTTTTTCCTTCGTCCTTGTCATCTCCGCATGCTGCAAGTCCTACCGCTAGTAGAGCAACTGCTCCTAGCCCGAATATTTTCTTCTTGATTGTCATTAATTATTTCCCCCTTGTTTTTTGGTTCCGGCATGTTGCGTAATTCTGTCCAATATAATCGCTACGATTACAATGGCCACTCCCGCTTCAACGCCGACACCTGTTTTCAACTGTGTTACAGCCTGATACACATTCACACCAAGTCCCGGTGCACCTACCATTGAAGCAATCACAACCATTGACAGGGAAAGCATAATGCTTTGGTTAACGCCTGCCATCATGGTTGGTTTGGCGAGCGGAATTTGAACTTTGCTCAACCGTTGCCACGTTGTTGAGCCAAATGCCTCCGTTGCTTCAATCAAATCTTTCGGCACTTGCCTAATACCTAACATTGTTAAACGGATTGTCGGTGGCATCGAGAAAATAACCGACGCAACAACTCCGGGCACAACCCCTATATTGAAAAAGAAAATTGCTGGTATCAAGTAGACGAAGGCTGGCATCGTCTGCATGAGATCCAGAATTGGGTTAATAACTTTTCTTGCAGATGCTTGCTGTGAACCCCAAATCCCAATCGGTATGCCAATGGCAATCGCGAAAAAGACAGCTGTGAGCACGAGCATGAGCATTTGAAGCATTGGATACCAATAACCCAAGTAATCTATAAATAGAAAACCTACTAATGAAAAAATAGCTATTTTCCTAGTAGATATTAACCACGCTAGTAAAGAAAAAATTACAACAAGAACAATGGAAGGCACTAATGCAAGAATATCTACTGAACTTTCTACTATCGTTTCTAATAAAATCGAAATTCCATCAAAAACAGGACCAAATGTATCAGTAAGCCAATCGACACCGTTATCAATCCAATCCGCAAATGGTAATCTTGGTAAGAACTTATCCATTTGTATTCACCTCTGATTCCGGTTCTACGATTTCATCGACAATTCCATTTTCGTTAATGAACTGATTATTTCCAGCCAATGCACCAATTAGAGCACCACGTATGATGATTCCTTTTACCCTATTTTCGCTATCAACTACTGCAACAGGAATTGTTGCGATTGAAACCTTATCAAATAAATCAGTCAACAAACTTTCTTCTGGAATCATAATAACATCAGTAATTAATACTTCTTCAAGTAACTGATCATTTTCAGTTGCTGTCAAGGCATCTTGGGCCGTTACTGCACCAAGTAAACGTCCACGTTTATCAACAACATAAATTGATGAAATACGTAAACGTTTCATAAGTCTAAGTGCAACTCGTGCACCCCGATCTACTTGAACAGTATCTGCATGCTTCATAATATGAGCTGCCGTTAACACTTTTGATAAATCAACATCTTCAACAAAACGTTCAACATACTCATTAGATGGGTTCATCAATATTTCTTCGGGTGTACCGATTTGAACAATTTCCCCGTCTTTCATTAGGGCTATGCGATCTCCTATACGAAGGGCCTCATCTAAATCATGTGTGATAAAGATAATTGTTTTTCCCATATCACTATGAAGTTGCAAAAGCTCATCTTGCATATCTTTACGAATAAGAGGATCTAGTGCGCTAAAGGCTTCATCCATAAGTAATATATCTGGATCATTTGCGAGTGCACGTGCAAGACCCACTCTTTGCTGCATTCCACCGCTTAATTGGCTCGGGAATTGTTCTTCATATCCAGCTAATCCAACGAGTCCTAATGCCACTTTCGCATCCATTTCACGCTCTTCCTTAGGAACACCTTGGATTTCTAAGCCATATTCCGTATTTGCAAGAATCGTTTTATGTGGAAAAAGTGCAAAGTTTTGGAACACCATTCCTATTTTTTTACGTCGAAGCTTTCTAAGTTGTTCATTGTTCATTTTGACAATATCGTCTCCGTCTATCAAAACTCGACCTGAAGTTGGCTCAATAAGTCTGTTTAATAAACGGACGAGTGTGGATTTACCACTTCCGGATAAACCCATAATGACAAATATTTCACCATCATAAACTTCAAACGTCGCATTTTTCACACCAACAGTTGCGCCCGTCTCTTTCAATATTTCATCTTTAGACTTACCTTCACGTAGCAGCTGTGCCGCTCGTTTACTGTTTTTGCCGAAAATTTTAGTTGTCTGTTTGACTTCAATTTTCTTTTTGGCTTCATTTTCTAACATCCGTACACTCCCTACAAATCTGATATCTTTTGATGTTTAATAGCATAACTGTAATCTGTTTGTAATACAACCAATATCCCTATTCGTATTGTACGTAAAGTTTTTTCTGTATACAAGTTTGATTTTCACTTTAATCTAAACTAGACTATACTAAAAGTACTGGAATCTTTTATTTCGTTTTTAATTATAAGGAGGCTCTCGTTTTTATGGATGGTAAAGAAAGGCTTGAAAAGGCACGTAAGCGCATTACGGAGTCTATTGCACAAAATATACATCTCTATGGTCTTCCACCTTCTGCAGGTAGACAGTACGGTATGATGTTTTTTCAAAATAAACCATCTACATTGGATGATATGTCCGAAGAACTTGGTATGAGTAAAACCAGTATGAGTACCTCTATCCGTGCCCTATCCGAGGCCAAACTTGTAGAGCGTGTTTGGGAGCGCGGGGTACGGAAGGATTTATATGAGGTTAATGATGATTGGTATCAAAGCTTTATAGATACATTTACGATGAGATGGAGAAGATCTGTGACAATTCATTCTGCTGCAATTAGAAAATCGCTTTTGGAACTAGAACAGCTTGCAGAAGATGAATCCATCAGCACAGCTATTTTAGAAGAAGTAAAAGCAGATATGGATAAACTTATCTATATTAAGAAATACTATGAATGGCTTGACCGATTAATAAACGCCTTCGAAGACCATGAAATATTCAACCTTGTGCCTATGGATGTTGATTAAACTAAAATAACTTAAAAGACGACACTTCATTTAAACTAAAATGAAGTGTCGCCTTTTCCTATTCAAGCATATATTTTAGATTACAAAAACAGTCTTATTATTGAAAGGCCTATAATCCCATTTCATTTAAATGTATATAGTATTTGAATTATTTTATATTCAGATAGAACTTTTAAATTAAAAATGACTTTCCCAATTATTTATTTCTTCTAATAGTTTAATAATTTCAGCAGTTTCCTTTAACGTAACAGGAGAAATCCCCGTTTTAAAAAACACAATCATTTCCTCTAACAAATTAGCATAATAAGGTCTTTCTTCCTTCCAAAGTTGAAAAGTTTTAACATCATTTTCGAAATGAAGAACACCTCCAAATCGGTTGTGCCAATCATAATCTCCTCTAATAATTACTTCATTTTTATTATTAAATAGTAAGGTTAATTTTTCAAATTCTATTTCATTTTTTGATTGTTCTCGACCAATCACTTTTACATCTGTCCCCATTAAAGAAATAACCATTTCAATCATGTGTATTCCATACCAAAAGTATCCAGGCATTGCTTTTTCTATGGGAAGTGGTCCATAAATATAACCACCTACTACATCTTTCATCCCGTCATTTCGTATTCGTTTTACTGAATCTGCGTACCGTAAAGAAGACGAACTCATTAATGGGGTCCCGTATTTTAAACTTAATTTAATTACTTTTTCCATTTCTTCACTATTCATAACGATAGGCTTATCTACAAAAATCGGTTTTCCATAGGTTATTATTTTCTCTATCCATTCTAGATGATTTCTTCCATCAACAGTTCCAAGTATCACGGCGTCAATTTGACTAAATAAAAAGTCTACATCATTAACAATTTCAACCCCATATTTATCTTTTACTATTGAAAGATACTTAGGAAATCGATCACGACTCATTGCTAAATCTTCGGAAAATATAGGAAGGGCATGTGTAATTTTCGCACCCCTTATATGATTAGGATCAGTAGTATCATTCAATAAACGTGTGAAAATTTCGCTATGAGATGTATCCAATCCAATTAAACCAATCTTCATAGTAAATCCCTCTTTTCCTATTCTTTAATCGAAAAGATTTGTCTCGGTCTACCCCTTGTTGTAAGTTTTTCGACACCAACTACTTCAATGATTTTGGCATCCAACCAAGTCTGTATAATTCGGTGGGAACTTCTTGTTGTTACTCCTAGTATTTCCGCCATTTCATGAGCAGAAAACTTATTATTATTTTTTCTTTTCACCATCGAAAGGGTCTTTTCCAAATAGGCTGCATTTGTTCCAATACTTTTTGCTTTCTCAATCAAATTTTGATCAGTTACAGAAAGTGGATACTTAATAGGCGCTATTAAATCAATCGGTCCAAAAACCTCTCTATCTTCGCGTACGATAAAGCCACATCGTCCCCCATAACTTTTAGCTTGAAAAACGGCTGCACGTGCATTTCCTCCTGCTTGAAATGCACTTTCACCGAATCCGATACCTATTGATAAATTTATATTCAAACTTTTTTTTGCTTCATCTAATATAGGTAGGGATTTATATCCTTCCGTGATTCGTTCAAATGCACCTCTGTTGGTGACAAACAAATACTCATAATCACTTAATGTTGTTAAATAGCCTTCAAATTGCTCAACAAATTCAAATAGAATTTTATATATTTGATGATTTCTATTTTGCAGTTGTTTTTCTGTTGCAAATTCCTTCATATAGGCAGTATCATCAATGTACACACGGCCGAAAACAATTTGCATTTCCTTTTGCTTCCTTTGAGTAGTTGAAAGTAACAATCTTTCCAAAATTACAATCATATCTTCTTCAGTAGGGATTAACCATTCGCTAACAATTCCCTCCTCTTTAAGCTTTTCATGAACAGATTTCAAACTTGTAACAACTACACAATTTTTAACGTCCTTCACAATTTTTTTATGATAGTTAACAATTTCAATTACCGGTGAAGAACTCACGGTTTCATCGAGAAATGTATAACTAAAAACTTCGTTTAAGGATAACCTTACAGAATCAATGAAGGGTGTTTTAATTCCATCAAAACTAATATGATCCCACTCTTTTTTGCGTCGCAATAAATACAGAGCCCTGTATAGACCTGTCCCTTTTAAAGGTATATAAAAAGTCGGCATTGGTGCAGGAATTGATTTTCTTGCAATCATATATGGTACTCTACCTGAATATAGCAAACAATCTACTTGAGTCGAAAGTTCTTGAGTAAATACATCGGCATCTATTAGATTATCCGATAATCTGAATATCGGAATCATTGAAGGAAAACGATCAAAACATCTTTGAAGTGCTTCCCTTATCCAAAGTGGACCAATCACACCAACTTTAATATGAATTGACAAATACAATCCCCCCGTAATAACCTGATACTAAAAGACACACTCTAATGAATGTGTCTACGTGTACTAATTATACATGGTTTTTAGACAGTAAAAATTCTAGAATAAATTCTATGTCATTCAACTCAGGGTATTCTTGTTCGACTCTTGTAATTTCTTCAGCTTGACCTTCACTTAATACTTCATTTTCAGCAAGACACCAATTTCCCCGAAGAAGGCCTTGTCGTCTCAACACCTCATTGATGCCGGATATACTTCCTTTAAACTGATTGGCAGAATCAAAAAATGCAGCATTTGAATCTGTTACTTTTTGTGCAATTGTTAGCCACTTTTTATCAATTTTCTCTTCTTTTCTAGCTAATTTGATGTCTTCAAACATTTTGACAGCACTTTCAGTCCAAACCGACCAGTGGCCTAATAACCCACCTACAATTTCTTTTTCACACGTTTCGCCATTCTTTTTAAATTCATAATTTGTAAATAAATCAAGTACAATATTATCATCATTCCCAGTGTAAAGTGCAATTTCATCCGTACGATTCGATTCACAAACTGCTCTTACAACATCAAGTGTTTGGTAACGATTAAAAGGTGCCATTTTAATGGCTAACACATTATCGATGTTAGCGAAGTCCTTCCAAAACTCATAACTAAAAGCTCTTCCACCAACAGCTGGTTGCAAATAAAAACCGAAAACTGGAAGTATATTCGCAATTTTTCGTGTCCGCTCAAGCAAATCCGATTCTGTATAATGATTTAATCCGCCATTACTTAACAGCACCATGTCATAGCCAATTTTTTTTGCCAATATAGCTTCTTCGATTGCTTGATCAGTTGGGCCACAAACTCCCGCAACCATAAGTATTGTTTTTTTTAGTACTGTATTTTGAACTTCCTCTTTAGCGAGTTGAAGTACTCTTTCATACAGATTAAATTTAGGATCTCGGATTTCAAATTGAGTTGTATGGACCCCTACTGCAAGACCATCCACACCTGCGTTTAAATAGTATTGAGTAAGTTGCCTTTGTGATTCTTCATCCAGACTCTTGTCCTCAAGCAATGCAAGGGGATGTGCGGGAATAAAAGCACCGTCATGAAGCAATTGAAGTTTTTCAATTGACAGTGACATCAGAATTGCCCCTTTCTCTCTTGGAAATGTGTCGGTTTATCCAAGGTTTCTTGATCGTTTGAAACCCACTCACCCGTCCATTTAATTAACTCTCGAATAGAGATGCTCGGATATCCGAATAACTGATGAGCCTTGCTCGCATTATTTAACAAAGCTGTCTCTTGTTCCTCACCTATAAAGACAGGTGCCTTCCCAAAGATTTCGCCAAATTCCTCTGCAATCCATCGCACCGGAAGAGTTTCAGGACCAGTAACATTTAATATTTCTGGTGGATGTTTTGCTAACAGTAAAGAACGTAAAGCATATTCATTTGCATCTCCTTGCCATATTACATTCACATGACCCATTGTAAGATCAATTGGTTTTGAATGATAGACAGACTTTGCTATTTCTAATAACACTCCATAACGCATATCAATTGCATAGTTTAATCGGAAAATAGTTAAAGGTGTTTCATCTCTATGAGAAAAATGAGTAAATATTCGTTCTCTACCTAAAGAAGATTGCCCATATTCACCAACAGGTGCTACAGGATGTGATTCATCACAGCCTCCTTGCAGGACAGGTACAAGTGGATAAACATTTCCCGTAGAAAAAGCTACTATTCTTGCACCTGTGAAATGCTCAGCTACCCTGCCTGGTAAATAAGTATTCATGGCCCATGTATAATGCTCATTGCCAGATGTACCAAACTTGTTCCCTGCCATATAAATTATATTTTTCTCCCTAGGTAGTGCACGCAATTGTTCTTCGTTCATTAAATCTGTAGCAATTGTTTCGATTCCAGCTTTGTTTAATTCTTTTTCCAAAGTCCCTGAAGCGAATCTTGAAACTCCTATTACTTTCTTTTCAACCCCTGCCTCTTGAATCGCCCGTTTTGCCATCACTGCCATTGTTGGGCCCATTTTACCACCAATACCAAGAATCATAATGTTTCCATCTATCTTTTTCATATCCTCAATAAGTTCCTTGGATGGAGTAGTCATTATTTCTTCTAATGTTTTTACATCCTTCATCCCAAACACACTCCTTTATTCATTAAGAGAAAAATATGTTTTTAAAATTATTAAATGCTAAATATAATAATACAAGTAAACCAATTACTCCAAATATATTACTCGTTAGTTTGTTTTTTAGCGTTCCCATTATTTTTTTATCATTTGCAATAACCAAAATTGAAATTGCGATAAATGGTACAACGAATATTGTCACCGCTTGTGCAAAAATAATTAAGTTAATTGGTGCTGATCCAAAGATCATGGCTATGGTTGATCCAAACAAAATCACAATCATAATCGATACCTTTACTTTCATACTTGACAACTTTCTACCGAAACCAAAACCATCCGCTAGCATAGACCCTCCAATAGTAGCGTTCCCGATAAGTGACGAAAAAGAGGCTCCTAAAAGACCTATCATAAATACTACGGATGCCCATGATCCAAATATCGGTTCAAGCGATAAGCCCATTTCAGATGCATCGTTTACCATTAGGCCTTTTGGATTTAGAATTGTTGCAGCTACTACCATAACTAAAAATGAAATAAACCCCAAAATAAAAATTCCTATATATGATTCACGTATACTGTATTTAGCGTCCTTAATTGTCCAACCTTTTTCCTGAACTAAATACGATTGATAAACGGCTCCTACGATGGAGAAACTAGTCGCAAATAATGCAATAATAAGTCCCATACTTCCATCAGGGAATGTCGGTATTAATCCCTTCGCTATTTCTCCAACTGAAGGCTTAACAGCAATAAATGTTATAAGAAATGCACCTAACATTGCCAATACTAAACCAAGCATAAGTTTTTCTAAAACAGCGTAAAACTGCTTGGCAAAAAGCAATCCAATAGCTAATAATGTCATAATTACAATCCATACTTTTCCGTTTACTCCTGTCAATGCATTCATGGCAATCCCAGTTCCAATCGCATTTCCGGCTTGGAAAGAAGATGTAACTAAAAATGCACCGATTCCAATTAAAACTGCTGCAACTTTCCCCCATTTAGTTAGCATAATACCTATAAAACTATCTTGACCCGCTATTCCAATCCTAGTACTCATTTCTGTATAGCTCATCATAAGAAGAATAGCAGCGACGATAGCCCATACGAGTTGGGACCCATAAATGGCTCCAATTTTTGAAGCTAGAGTTAAACTTCCTGGCCCTAAAACCAAAGCTGAAGTAATAAATGCAGGACCAATATACTTTAATAATCCTCCATTACGCTTTCCTATTTCTACCCCATTTGTAAGCGCATTTTTTTCCATTCCATCTCTTCCTCCTTTTTATTATCTGAGTCTTCAAACTAATCATACATTAGAAAGTAAATATAAGACATGTCTTTAATAGGTCTTTAAATCATAAATAAATGTTTACAAGTAGATTAGAAACGATTAGATGTTAGTTTTATAAATTACAAAAATATCCTCACGTTTGATGTGATATTAGTTTCATTAACACACAATTGCTTATGAAAAAAACAGGGAACGAACGATGTAAATCCTCGTCCGTTCCCTGTTAGTTGCTTTGTCACAAGCACCCTATATTTACCGTGAATGTGCGCTTATTCATGTTTGTGTCGTGCAAAGGAAATGCCTCAATTATTAGACTGTAATTCCTTTTCCATTTGATTGCCATGCTATTTGGTAGAGCCTGAAAATTCATTCACTTTCGCATCTAGCTTCTTTACCCATTCACTATCATTCCAAATATTGGGGTTGTCAATCGTTTGATTATCTCCACGCACCATAAAATCATACGTATCTTTTCCACCCGTATACCAATCAACAATGACTAACTTGCCGTTTACTTTACGCACAAGAAATTCAGTGCCTTCACCATAACCGCCTACAAACTTTTTAATGTGCGCAGGTAAGTGTAAATAGAGAAAGCCCCCATCCGCATCATCAGAATAATCCACTTCCCAATCGTCAATTTCAATATTTTTTACCTTATCAGTATAACCTGCATGCAAATCATGTTGAGATTGAATTTTCTTTTGCATATACCGATTTAGGTCATCGTTATCGATAAATGTATCCAAATCAATATCTGACCCGTTCCAAACCGCTTCGTAATAGTCAGTCAGCGCGTTCACGCACATTTCATAGGCAGTTTCAGAATCCTCAAGAGATAGTTGATCTGAAGGAATTGTCTGATACTCGTCATCCCTTGTATACACATGCTCCCCTACTTCGGTCCAATCTCCAAAAGCTGTAAAGTTCAGATTGAATGTGTAGTAAATTTCTTTTACTTCAGGATGATTGAAGATGATTTCATTCATCGCTTCCAATAGTACTTTTCTTTCTTCCCACGCTGGCACACCGACAATATTCATAAATGGGACAAAGTCAACAACTACCGTCCCTTTAGTATCGAGATAAGCACCGAAAAGACCATTCTTCAAAGCCTTTCCGAATACAGCGTTAGTAGACAACCACTCCTTGATATCCGTCTCTAAATCTTCATTACGGTCACCAAGATTGTCTTTTTCGATCATCTTTTCTAGATATTCATCGAATTTCGGTTTCTCAAGATCAATCACTTGTAGCTTCGTACTCTCAGAATCCTCCTTCAATTGTTGCCAGATAACCGTATTGCCACGGATGACAGGGAATTCACCGTTTTGACCAATTTCCTTCGTTTCACGATACGTCCATGAATAGGCGTAGATTATCTGTTCGCTTTCCCAAACGACATAGTCTTCACCGATATCAAAGGTGTTGATGTCCCCGCGGAATAGCTCGACTTCCTTCGAACCCGCTATCGAACTAATTACAAGCCGTGTCTCGCTTGTTTCAGTCGCTTCCTGCCAAACGACATAAGTGTCGTTCAACGTGGGGGCATAAGTGAACATATTATTTGTGAATGCGGGGTCCATTTTTTTCTCTTTAATGGAATAGACGACAAAATCTTTATCTCCATCCGTCCAAAGCAAATAGTCATTCGAAATTTTTGTAAGTGTACGCACATCCGATTCACCGACAGTTTGCATTACACCTGTATCTAGATCATACAGTTGGATCATCGTCTTATTTTCCCCTGCAACCGGCTCTGCCCAAGTAAGCCGGTTTGTCCCGCTACTCATGGAAATCCGTGGCTCCATTACATTGGGATTGCTATAACCAGGAACGTCACTTGATTCTCGAATGACCATTTTATTACCACTTTCACGATTTAGCGCATAAATCCTCCATTTACCAGTTTCTTTGAACAACCCCGCATCAACCCATGTAATCCAATCTTCATTGATTTGCCCACCATATACTTCAAAGTCAAAGTCGGATGTAATCAACTCGCTAAATTCCTCCGTGCGCATATTGTATGTCGTCATGTCGTACCCGAATGAGCCTGATTCAGGTGTATCGTTTGTACCCGACCAGATGACTGTATCCCCATGTATATCCTGATAATGGACTCTGAGCATTCCAGTGTCAATTACATCGGGTTTATCATTATCATCAGGATTTATCACCGGTGGTACATTCTCATGCGGCGGTTCGGTTCGCGGTTTTTCACCCGTCGCGAATAAACCAAGCTCTTTTGCAGCCATCCCACCAAGGATGAAGATGAATGCACTAACGGCAGCAGCTGTCAGTACCGCCGGCCAAAAGTTCAACCGTCTTTTCGGAGTATCTGCAGTTTGCATTGTTCTGATTTTCGAGCGGATCTGCTTTCGATCCTGTTCTTTGAAATATGGGGCTGATGAGATGGCCGTGTCCATATCGTTCTTCAGATCCTTCAATTTCTTATCCATTCGCCTCACCTCTTTCCAAAAGTTCCATTGGCTTGCGTAGCTTTTCTCTTCCCCGATGCAGCCTCACTTTCACTGTACTTTCACCGATAGCGAGAATAGCGCTGATTTCCCTGATGGACAGCTCGCGGTAATAATGTAGGAGAATCACTTCCCGATATTTGATGGGCAATCGCAACACTTCATCGACAAGTTGCGCACTTTCCATTTTCGCATGCAATTCTTCGTCAGGTCTGGTCCATTTAGCTGCCAATACATCCTTTATATTTTCCCGCACAGAAATTTTTCTCACATGCCAGCTTCGCAAATAGTCTTTGCATTTATTAATGGCGATGGAATAGATCCATGACCTAATCG
This sequence comes from Sporosarcina sp. FA9, assembly GCF_051550205.1. Classification (GTDB taxonomy): domain Bacteria; phylum Bacillota; class Bacilli; order Bacillales_A; family Planococcaceae; genus Sporosarcina. Next base: position 1,759,710 of record NZ_CP188819.1, on the reverse strand, counting down.
AAGACTTCTTCGTGAATGAATCCAATTTCAGATAAACCGTTAGGAAAATCTCCTGTGTAATGTCTTCGGCTGCAGCATGGTCTTTTACATATGTATAGGCAAGACGCTTGATTTCTTCCCCGTACCGCGTCATTAGCTCCTCGATCTGTTTGTTTTTCGTCCTTCCACGTAATTCCTTATCAGTCATCCTCCCCGCCTCCTTTCCTACTTGTTAGACGACGCTCGGCAAATATTGGTTACAAATAAAAAATGCCGGGTCGCTGAACGAATTACTGTCCAATGAAAAACTCGGTACTTTTTTACTCTTTAAAAGTATCATTCTCATTCGCCAACGTCAATAACGCAACGCATTCAACATGCCCGAAAACCAACAAAACTCCAACAAACACAACAACTTAAAAAAATGGTTATTAATACATGATGTCAGCTACTTCCAACTTAAACGAGCAAAATAAAACAGTCCTTGAAAGTATCTTCTGAGACTGCTTTATTGATTGCTTTAAAATACTTCCCCAAAATATTTCACGCTACTTTTCTTTTCACCAACTTCTCTCTCCACCCAATGCATTTCGATAAAGATTTCCATCAGTTGTTCATAGCGGCCTCCGTGCTTCGCCGCCCATTCAAGTGCAACGACGCCTTCGTATAGGTGTGCCATCTTTTCCATTAGTTTTTTCGCTTCGATTGTTTGCATTTCAGGTGCTAAACTTGCAAACGTTTCAAGGCTCTTCGCTAATTTCTTTAATGCACTCTCCACAGTTCCCTTCCATTGACTGGCTGGAATTGCACTTAGTCGTGTGGTCATCTCTTGAATAAATAGTGTGTGTGCTTCGTATTTATTCACCAGTCGGACGAGTTCCATGCCTAAAATATTGGCGGTGCCTTCCCACACGGTTAAGACTTGTGCATCTCGGAGTAGTCGGGGTGTGACGAAATCCTCGATATAGCCATTTCCCCCGTGCATTTCAATAGCTTCATGGGAAAAATGAATGGCTTGTTCGGCGGACTCTTTTTTAAGCAAGGCAATTTTCAAGCGGTTTAAGATTATCTCAACTTCTGTTGCAACCCCTGCTGTTACTTTGTCGTAATCATTAATCAAATCAAATGTGGTGGCCATTTCAATTTCCAATTTTGCTTTCAACGTTGCAAGCGTGTCTTGAACCATCGGAAAGGCAGTGAGCCGGTTACCAAATGCATTTCGTCTTTCTGCGTACATCGTCGCTTCGTTTAATGCACGGCGCATGATGCCCAGTGAAGCGATTGCGTTGCAAATTCGGGATAAGTTCAACGCTTCCATCATGTAATAAAACCCTTTTGTTGAATCCCCAACGAGATACGCAAGTGCCCCTTCAAATTCGACTTCTCCGGAAGGAACCGCCCGTACGCCGAGCTTATCCTTCAAACGTCGAATCTTGATACCGTTCAATGAACCGTCTTCTTTCCGCCAAGGTACGGCAAATAAACTTAAGCCACGAGAACCTTCGATTGCCCCTTCTATTCTTGCAAGAACCATTGCAACGCCGCACATGCCTACATTTGAAGCAAAATACTTCTCTCCGTATAAACGATACTGATCACCATCCGGTACTGCTTGAACGACATTTGCACCGACATCTGAGCCACCTTGCCTTTCTGTTAAAAAGGTAGCCCCTTCAAATAAATCGACATCGCCTGTTGCACAAACATGTGGTAAAAATCGCTCTTTAACGGCATCGCTAGCGTAGTTATCTAATAAATAAGCCGTTGCTTGCGTCAACGTCACGGGACAATAGAAACCAGGTTCTGCTTGCGATAGCAAATACCCTTGCGCAAAACTATATACATAATTCCCTTTATGGCCAAGGGCAGGAATTTCTTTATGCACATAACCAACAATCCCAGTTTGATACGTTTCCGCCACAGTTTTTTTATATCCTTCATTGACCCACACTTCGGAAATATCATCGCCATATTTATCGTACTTTTCTAATCGTGGTTGCCCTTCCCGGTCTGTATGGCGGGCACGTTCGTCAATTTCATTTGACACTAATGAACCAAATTGGTTAAGTTCTTTTACGGCATATACATAAAACTCTTCAGATAAGGATTCTTTTAATATCGTTTGGAGCGTTTCATCCCCTACAAAGAAGTTTTGAGTTGTCTTAATTTCAGCTTGTTGTAACACCATGTGCATCTCTCTCCCTTAACGGCTGTTTCAATATTTTACCCGAGGTGTTCCGAGGTAGTGCCTCCACTTGTTCATATAGACGCGGAACTTTGTAGTCAGCAAGTTTTCCAGCAGCAAATTGTTGCACCGTTTCCAAATCTAGTAGTTCACTTGCCGCAAAATAAGCTTTTACGGTTTCTCCCCACTCAGGATGGGGCACACCCACAACAGCCACTTCATGAATTGCCGGATGCGTGACAAGCACTTCTTCCACTTCTTTCGGATAAATATTGACGCCCCCGGAAATAATCAAATCTTTTTTACGATCGACTATCCACATAAATCCATCCTCATCGACTTTGGCTAAATCACCCGTCTTCAACCAATCTCCGCTAAACGCTTCTTTTGTCGCTTCTTCGTTATTATAGTAACCGAGCATATTACCTTCCCCGCGCAGCAAAATTTCCCCAACTTCACCTGGCTTGACCACTTCTCCGGCGTCATTAACGATTTTTATTTCCGCATGAAGTGCGGCTCTCTTGCCAATACTGCCCGCTTTCGCAGAATGCTCTTTTCCAGTTAGGACCGTGCCATTTGGGCCCGCCTCAGTGAGTCCATATACACACACTAGATTGTCCGTTTTAAATTGTTGTTGAACAAATTCAACTTCTGGTTTTGATAATGGTGCCCCCCCATAGATCCACCATTTCATTGAAGACAAATCAGCTTGTTCCATTTTTGGATGCTTCGCTGTGAGTAAATACGCGACAGGTGCACCGAAGAAATGGGTAGTCTTTTCCTGTTGAATTGTTTCAAGTAACAGCTCAGGTGTGAACATCGGTGTAAGAACAGCCGTGGCACCAACCACCATGCCTGCCATGAAAAACAAATGAAGCGGAGCCGAATGACTGAGTGGCATCATGAGAAGTAACCGACTCTCCGGTTTCATTTCCATTTCGATACAAATCATTTGTGCGACCGTAAAAATGTTCTTGTAGTTAAACAGCACGCCTTTTGGTTTCCCTGTCGTCCCCGAGGTATATAAAATGGTCGAAAGCGCAGTATCCGGTAAATTACATTCAATAGGTACTTCATTTTCAACGAGTACTGAATTAAAATCATTCCATCCGTTTACTGCATCGCCTGTTTTAATTAACAATAATTCGGTTGATAATTTTTCAACAGCACCAAATAACAGTTCATGTGCAATGAATACTTTGGCTTCGGAGTTTTCAAGAACATATTCCACTTCTGACAGCGTCATTTTTGCATTGATAGGAACAACAATCGCACCGATTCGCTGGACAGCAAAATAAGCAATGACAAATTCGGGAACATTCGGCATATAAATTACAGCCTTGTCCCCTTCTTTAATGCCGTGATCTTTTAGTCCATGCGCAAATCGATTGACGAATTGATCAAGTTCCTTATACGTGTATCGTTTCTCCATTCCGATAACCGCTTCTGCTTCTGGATACTTTCTCGCATTACGTGCCAATAATTGTGAACTGTTCAAATCTCATTTCCCCCTTATTGATGATGCAGTTTCTTATTGAAGACAACAAGCAGCTGCTCCATTTCCTTTTTAATGTCTTCTAATTCTTTTATTTTTTCTTCAACTTGCAAAATCTTTTCCTTTCCAAACTCAATCGTTCGTTCCAGTTGCTGTTTTCCCGTCCGGTCTTTATTAAATAGCAAAATCATCTCTTTAATTTCATCAAGTGTGAAGCCGTACTTTTTCCCGCGAACGATGAGCTTCATTTTGACAATTTCTGATTTTGGATAAATTCGCTTATTGCCGGGCGTTCTTTCAGGTTTTAACATGCCAAGTTCTTCATAATAGCGAATTGTACGTGTCGTTACATTGTATGTTTGGGCAAGCTTAGTAATATCTTTCACGTCAGCCTCCTTTTATTATTTGAATATTCAACTATAACTTGATTCTACCATTGACGTTTACGTTAAGTGCAAGTATTTTTTGAAGAACTTTTTGTTAGGTGCACAAAACGTTCAGGTCAATTCTGAATTGCGTTAGTATCGTGTTCAATAAAAGGAGTTGTGACACTTTTGTTGAATAACATATTGAGTACCACTCAAAACAAAGGGGGATATTTTATGCAACATATGTTGTTCAGTGATCCTATCAAGCTCAATGCAGTTCGATACGCGGAAAAGGAAGCGCTCTCTTTTAAAGATAAGCGTTTTACTTACCGCGAATTTAATGAACGTATCAACCAACTCGCACATGCACTACAGGGGATTGGCATTTGAATGAGTTTGAAAGTGAAATAGAATCTATTTTAAAGGAAACGAAAGACGTACAGCATCTCATTTCAGTCGGTCAATCTAATACACTTGTGGTCAAAGAATATGAGCAGTGGCTTGCAAGTTATCCTAAGACTGAACCTGTTCCTAATGAGCCATTAAAAGAAACGGACACAGCTTGTTTTATGTATACAGGTGGTACGACTGGCCATCCAAAAGGTGCTGTCCGTTCACATAGGAGTATGTATTTAGTTGCTTTACTTTTCAGTATCGAGTTTTCAGTTGGACGTGGCGGAAAATGTTTGGTCGCTGGACCGCTTTACGGAGCAGCTGCAATGTCGACGTCTTTACCAAACCTACTCGTCGGAAATTCAGTTCATATTTTAGACCGATTCCATCCTGTTGAAGTACTCAAAGCAATGGAACAAGAAAAACCAACGAATATGTTCATGGCACCGCCGATGTTCGATGCAATTTTCTCTTTACCTGAAGCCCTTCAAAACCAATTTGATACGTCGTCTATGAAGACGCTCATATCTGTCGGCGCCCCCCTTCATACGAGTACAAAAGAAAAAGTGTTCACGTTCTTTAAAGATGTTGATTTAAACGAATTTTATGGCGCTTCTGAACACGGAGGCTCTACTAACCTATTTCCTGAATACCAACAAGATAAAGACCGTTCAGTTGGACTTCCCATGTTAGGAATGGAAGTTAAATTAGTAGACGATGAAGGAAATGAAGTTCCAGTGGGTACTACTGGTGAAATCATGGTTAAAGGACTCACTTTATGTGACGAGTATTATAAAAATCCCGAAGCAACTGAGGAAGCATTTCGCGGAGAATGGTTAGGATTAGGCGATTTGGGAGTGCAAGATGAGGAAGGTTATTTCTATATTGTCGACCGGAAGCAAGATATGATTTTGTCGGGTGCTATGAATGTCTATCCTGCTGAAGTTGAAGGAGTTTTACATCAAAATCCGAAAATAGCAGACGTTGCGATCATCGGTGTACCAGACGAAAAATGGGGCGAGACGGTAAAAGCTATTGTCATCCTACGTGAAGGTGAAACTGCGGAAGCAGAAGAAATCATTCAATTTTGCGATGGCAAGCTAGCCAGTTTCAAAAAACCTCATTCCGTTGATTTTGTTGAAGTCTTGCCTCGTAGTTTGCAAGGAAAGCTATTGAAATATAAACTTCGAGAACAATACGTACAACAAGAAGTGAAAAAATAATCAATGCACTTCCACTTTTTATGATCAGGTGTATAGGGCCCCACTTCACATACGAAGCATGTTGCCGTCTGAATTATAAACGACCCCTAACAATAGTGGAAGGTTGGCGAAATTGTCTAAAATGCCTATCCTTTTCGCCGCTTTCATCGCAATTGGTAAAGATGTAATACTTCTCGGCGTGAAAAATAGAGTTGTTACGCTTCTTTCGTCTATTCGAAAGGGTTCAGTATATTCGGACAGATTGTCTTACACAAACAGAGTTCACAATTTCTGATATTACATGTAAAGAGAGAAGGTGCATGAGTATTTTCATGCACCTTCTCTCTATTTGTTTTTGTTGGCAGCCTATATATATATATCTTTCATCATCGTTTCAATAATCAATTTTTTCATCAAACGAGGTTGACTGTCTAAGTCACGATCGCATTCAAAGTCAATTTAGAATTGCATCTGAGTTTTATGTCGCACATTCAGGCATTTGACATATGGGGCAGGGATGATATGAGTGAAAAGCAATATCTTGTCAATGTTTAGAAAAATTGACGTAAAAAAACAGGTAACCAACGATAGACATCTTCGTTCGCTCCCTGTTTTACATTAAAGCTTTTTTCGACAGCTAAATAAGACACTTTTTATGCATCCAACGTCAAAAGCGCAACACATTCCACATGCACTGTTTGGGGAAACAGGTCAACAGGTTGTACTTTTTGAAGTGAATACCCAAACTGCTGTAATTCCGCGATGTCAACTGCGAATGTGTCCGGTTTGCAAGAAACATAGACAATCCGTTTCGGTTGAGATCGGCCAATACGACGCATCACTTTTCCCCCAGCCCCAAAACGTGGTGGGTCAATTAATAGAAGATCTGCGAAGCCGAAGCTCTCATGTATTTCGGCAAGTCCAAGTCTTGCGTCTTTAGCAAGGAATGTCGTATTATGCAAATCATTATCCACAGCATTTCGCTTTGCGGATTCAATGGAAGATTCGACAATTTCAATTCCGGCCAATTCCTTTACACGCGCCGCAAATGGCAAAGAGAATGTACCAACACCGCAAAAAAGGTCGATCACTTTTTCATCTGCTTTTGGTTGACCCATTTCCAAAGCAAGTTCAACGAGTTTTTCAGCCTGTACGGGATTTGTCTGGAAAAATGTATCAAACCAAAGACGATAGCGATAGCCCGCCATTTCATCGTAAATGAAGTCACGACCCGCAAGGACATGATTTTCTTCAGACTGTGTACGATCTGCCCAATCCGTGTTCACTAACCAAAGAAGACTTTTCACATTTGGAAATTTCTCTGTGATTCGCTCGATAAGGTTTTCACTAGAGACTTTCAATTCTCCGTCAGGTGCTTCCGTAGCAAATAGCGCAAGCATAATTTCACCAGTAGCAAACGACTCCCGAACCATTAAATTACGCAGGAGCCCTTCATGTATGTCCTTGTTATAGCCTTTAAGGCCGAACTCTTTTACCCACTCGCTCACTTCCAGCATCGCATCGACAATGTTATGGCCCGCGATTAGGCAAGTTTCAAGAGGTATAATTTTAAGGTAGTTCCCCTGCTCATGTAAGCCTATATCTCCTTCTGGAGAAAAAGTGAATTCCATCTTGTTACGGTAATGCCATGGGTTATCCATACCAATTGTATCCCTTACCAAGTCGGAATTCAAACCGACACTTCTCAGCGCTTCCTTCACATGATTCGTTTTTTGCTTCAGTTGACCTTCGTAACTCCAGTGTTGCCACATGCAACCCCCACAAAGGTTGTAATGTGGACAAGACGCATCTGTTCGTTCAGGACTAGCGACTAAGATTTCTTCCGGCATGGCTTTTTTCTTTCTCATAATTGGATGCTTCAAGACAACTTCTACAGACTCGCCTGGGATTGTACGTGGAATCGTTAATCTTAATTTTTTAGGATTGCTCCCCGTACTTTCACGCCACAATACAGCTTGTCCATTTCCCTTATCATCAACATAATCGATTTCAGCAATCATTGTTTCTTTCTCAACAGTAGTCAAGGAATGATCCCCCTAATAAAATTCATTTATTAATCAAACTCGTAATTAATAGTGTACATATCTAATTATAATGTATATCTTAATGGATTGCTGGCCTTGCTTATTTTTGAGAAGCTATTCAAAAACTAACTCAATACTACTTCAAGATTCTTTTTCACAACTGCCCATTCTTCCTTAATCACACTGAACATAACGGTATGACGAATCGTTCCGTTTACACGAATCATATGATTGCGAAGAACCCCCTCTTTTTTCGCACCAATCCTTTCGATGGCTTGTTGGGAACGAGTGTTTTCATGATCTGTTTTCAGCTGCACTCGATTCAATTTTAATTCCTCAAAACAATGTGTGAACAGCAAATACTTGCACTCAGTGTTGATTGGCGTTCGCCAAAATTCTGGATTAAGCCATGTGTTTCCGATTTCCAAACGTTTATGAGCCAAATTGATATCCATAAATCGTGTCGAGCCGATGATCTTATTTGTTTCATTATGAATAATGACGAATGGGTACTCATTCCCTTGTTCTTTTGCGTTAAGTGCTGCGTAAATATAAGTCTCCATGTCTTTTTGTGTTTCCATTCGATTCAACATATGCATCCAAATTCGTTCGTCCTGTGCAACATTATAAAGGCAATTCGCGTCATCTTCCGTCATTACTCTTAATGTGACTTGTTTTCCTGTTAATAAAATCTCTTTCATACCCATAATCCCCTTTCGGAAGTTACATATCTTTACTTACTATATCATTTCAATCCTTTTGAATCAGATTACAATATGGAAAAAGCCATCTATCGATAAGATAGATGGCTTTGTTTGCTTAATGCTCTTTACTACACTTCCGTACTTTGATTCGAGATAACAAACACTGATGAAGCGGAGCATTTTCTTGATACAACCACATATCAAAATCTATGCTCGCTGTCATACCTTTCTTCGCTCTTCAACATTTTATTGTTCAAAATTACTGAGCATTTTACGAACTTCATCTGTTGTTTCTGTGCTCATCAATTGATTTCTCAATTCTCCAGCTCCTGAGAACTCACGAACATAAATTTTAAAAAAGCGGCGAAGTGGTTTAAATGGAAGTGGCTCTAATTCTCTTGAATATTTATCATGAAGGTCTAGCTGCAACCTTAAGAGATTGAGCAGTTCCTTACTACTATGTTCTCTTGGCTCTTTTTCAAAGGCGAAAGGATTTTTAAAAATACCTCGTCCAATCATAATCCCGTCGATACCGTATTTTTCAGCGAGCTCCATTCCCGTTTTACGGTCAGGAATATCTCCATTGATTGTTAAAAGTGTATTTGGTGCTATCTCATCACGTAGCTTCTTAATTTCTGGAATCAGTTCCCAGTGAGCATCCGCAACGCTCATTTCCTTTTTAGTGCGCAGATGAATCGATAGATTGGCGATGTCTTGCTCAAAAATATGCGTCAACCAACCTCGCCACTCTGCTAAATCCGTGTAACCTAGTCGCGTTTTCACACTGACAGGTAATCCTCCCGCTTTTGCAGCTTGAATGATTTCTGCTGCATTATCTGGGTAACGGATTAGACCGCTTCCCTTTCCTTTTGCCGCCACATTTGGCACAGGGCACCCCATATTGATATCGACACCTTTAAATCCTTGTTTTGCCATACCAATACTCATTTCCCTAAAGTGTTCAGGCTTATTTCCCCATATGTGAGCCACCATAGGTTGTTCATCTTCTGTAAACGTCAAGCGCCCACGAACACTAAAGATTCCTTCAGGGTGACAATAACTTTCGGTATTCGTAAACTCTGTGAAGAAAACATCAGGACTTGCTGCTGCTGCTACAACATGGCGAAACACAATATTCGTGACATCTTCCATCGGTGCTAATATAAAAAACGGTCGTGGTAAATCAAGCCAAAAATTATCGTTCACTTTCAAATTCAATTCCTCTCTTTATAGGATGCAAGGTAAATCCTTCATCCAAAAACGCTTAATTATTTTTATTAAAAATCACAAAATTAGTCAAAGTAGCAAATGTACCTTCATAACATACCAATACTTTTATCGACAGTAACTATTTTACATGAGTAAGGTAGAAGTGGAAAGGGGCAAGTGTTTACAGGGCTAATTTTTTCTCGTGTTTGAAAAGAAATGTCTCCAATGAAATTCTATAGTCCTCTTTGAGTAAAGGTACTAATTTGTTTATAAATGCTAATTGAATGTTCAAGCTCTTTTCTTAAATAAATCTCTTACGGTCACAAAAAAGAGATACAGCGAGACGATAAGAAACAAGAGTGCAAATAACTTAGAAATTAAAACTTCTCTCCTCAAAAATTCACTGAGCGAAATCCATATAGCCAATACGAATAAAACTAAAGCAAGCCCATCTTTCTTTTTAGACATGATCCTGTCTCCTAACTGAAGCGATTTAAGCACAATTCTTATGTAGTTACTGTACGCTATGGTGAATCCTTCACTTCTTTTGATAAGTAATCCAAGTAGGGCAAGGAGCAAAAGGAAATGTTTTTAATACTTCCATTGCACAGCTATCTGTTGTGTCGAATTCACCTATAATAACTTTCACTTTTTCATTAATGGAATACTTTATTTGTCGGACTATTAATTGAGGAATTAAACTTTTGTACAGCTTTTTTGAGTGTCCACACCATCCTAATTCATACGAATCTTCACTTTCTGATTCATGAAGAAATGAATACGCAGCTATGTCCTTTCCGAAAGCGTCTAAACAAATATAACTCCCATCTAACAATACATCATTTGCTAAAATCATTTTTTTCCATTCATCTAGTCCTGTGCTAACTACTGGATTGACTGTATGTGTTTTTTCATAGTTTCTTTTAACGAGAAGAGCTAACTTTTCCATCAGCTCTTTATTTAATGAAATCTCTGCTAACGTTTTGATCATATGGTTATTTTCATCGCTATATGGTAATTCCGCTTTAAAGTTCGATACTTGAAGAGTAGGCATATACGTTTTTCTAATTTCCTTGAATCCATTTCTCTCATAAATACTCTTTATGTTAATTGAAGTTTCCCAAATAGAAGTTTGCAATGGTAAATCCATTGTTCCCAGGCTCTCAACCTTGGAAAGCAATTTTTCTTCCACATCATTCATCGCATAAAACGGGTTGCTTAAAATTCTGAAATAAGTACAATACGGATGAAAACTGCTCATCCATCCAAAACTCATACCTATTAATTTATCTTTAACAAATGCCGAGTATGCAAATTTGAACTTAGATTTCCTTATTATATTTAGTAAACCTTCATCCACAAAGGATAAATCAAATAGCTCTTTTAATTGTTCATCGTCTCTTTTATCGTATTCCTTTATAAGAATCTGCAAATTGATCCCCCCGTTAGAATTGGTTACAAGCACTAAAAAATATAGCAAATAAAATAATAGGTTCTAATTTTCTCAACCAAATCGCCTCCTATTTTACTACTAGGTTAATTGTTCACCGCTTCCAATGTGACCGCCACAATTTCTGGACGATTGAATAATCTTAAAGGTATAATACTGTTCCCGAGTCCTCTGCTGACCATCATCACCGTATGATCCAGATCATGTTTGCCAGCAGTATAGGTTGGTAAAAATCCTTGGTTCGGAGCGACTAAACCACCGAAAAAGGGAAGTCTTACCTGTCCACCGTGTGCATGGCCGGCAAAAATCATATCAAACCCAGATTCCGCATAGAGGGTTAGCAGTTCTGGACGATGCGATAAAAGAATGGAAAAAGTACGTTCCTCAAGTTCCTCTTTTAACTTTCCAATGTCTTCCTCTACTATCTCTTGTTCTGACCGACCATTTCTATCATGTGCAGGGTCGTCAATGCCTGAAATACTAATTTTGTCATTTCCTATTTCTATGCTAGTGTGTTCATTTCTTAAAACCTGTACCCCTATATCCTTTAAAGAGAGTTCCAGTGAACAGAACGTTCCAGACCACCATTCATGATTTCCTGAAACATAATACACTGGAGCAATGGCGGTAAGCTTTTCCATTAAAATCAGTCCCGCATTATCACCTGCCCTGTTGGAATCGATAAGGTCTCCGGTAAACACAATGATATCCGGCTGAAGTCCGTTGACTTTTCTAATGAGCATTTGCTGATCTTTCCCAAAACTTTTATTATGCAGATCAGACAAATGTACGATTTTAAATTGATCAAAACCTACTGGGAGGTTTCCTAAAGGAATAACTGTTTGACTTGTGGAAATCGAATTGTTTTGAAACCAAATAAAATATCCCAATGCCGCAATCGCAAATAGTATATATAGTAACCTCTTTTTTAACATAGCATCATTTCCTATCCGAATGTTCTAGTAGTCCTTCGCTGTAAATAAGCATGTATTCCACTGTATTAGGGCTTAAAGTGGTTTATCAAAAAATCGTTTGGGTAATGGCTTCATTATGAAAGAAAAAGGTCTTCATTCTCCAATTTGTAGTAAGTATTTTATTTCTCTCCCATCAGACTCAACAATCAAAATATCCAGTCTTTCATTCGGGGAAAAGATTTTAGTTCCTATAGGTAATTTAGTCGCCACTCCATTCGTTATTTCTCCTATTAGTTTTCCTTTTGTTAACTCTTCTTCTTCGATCCAATCCACACCTGCTTTATAAATTTGATCCTCAAATTCAAATATATCTGCTTCTGGATCTAATTTTAGTACTTGTTTCTTACTTAACGTTCCCCCATAACTTTGTCCAGGGCTTCCAGTACAGCCCATCAAAATTAAAGGAATAAAGAATAGTATGAAAATAATAGAGAGTAATCTCATAAACAACCTCCCGTAACCCGTACATGTATACTTTCAGTTTTGATTTAGGTGCCAAAGTTGCATTAATGGTATTTTTTCATATTCTAAATTAGATTTTTCTTTTATTAATCTCTCGAAAACCTCGTCTATGATGCCTGTATAAAAGTTTACTACAACATAACAATGGGCTAAAGCTATATGATCAGTTAATTGTTTTGCAAACTGATCCAAATACTCAATATGTTTATCAATTACTGGTTCGGAAGAATAAACGCTGACGGTTATTATGTTTTTTCTTCCGTCTACCTCATCTTCTTCTAAAGTACTATTTGGCAAGTCAAAGTCTGTTGAATTAGGCAAACGATTTTCATCTGAAATAAACATACGATAAATCTTTTCTCCGCATTGGATATCCCAAACTTCTAAATCTGTAAATCTTAATTTTCTTTCGAAGAAATGAATCATTATACCATCCTTTATTAGGTACACGTATTTTTCAAAATCCCTCTATTTCTGTTTCATTAATAAATGAATTTTGCATTAGAAGTAAACAAATAAAACATAAACTTATTTAAACTTTAATATACAAAAAGGGAACTATATCACAGTCCCCAAAGTTGTTTTATCATTTTTTTATCCGAACGCCTTACAAGACATCAATTTTTTACCATAGTAACTGTACAATCAACTTCGCTAAACTTTCCATAAGCCGCATGATATGTTGGTCCAACACCATCTTTAAAGCTAAGTGAGTAGCGTATTGCTGCTGTAATGAACTTTTTTGCATCAATTACTGCTTCAGATACCGAAAGGCCTTTTGCGAGACCGGCTGTAATCGCCGCAGAATACGTACATCCCGCACCGTTCGTATTCATTGTGTCGATTCGAGGTGCTTCCAATAAGTAATATTGTTCCCCGTCATACAACACATCAACTGCTGGACCCACCAATCGCCCACCTTTAACGAGTACATAGTTCGGACCAAGTTCGCGCAATTTTTTTGCGGCTTCTTTTAAATCCTCGACAGAATTCAATTCCATACCATCTAATAAGTACGATGCTTCGGGCATATTTGGCGTAATAATTGTTGCGAGAGGCAGTAATTCCATTTTCATAGCTTCCATTGCATCTTCCTGCAATAACGCAGATCCCATTTTTCCAATCATCACCGGATCTACTACAATATTTTTCACATCTGATTTTGCGATCCAATCTGCTACATAACTAATCACTTCTTTCGTAAACAGCATTCCTGACTTCAAAGCGTCTATTCCAATGTCTTTTTCTATTGTATATAATTGAGCTTCAATTGCTTCCAGTGTTTGCGGAAAGATTCCTGTACCCGTTTTTTCACTACTTGCAACGATGGCTGTAATCACAGAAGTACCAAATACATCATATTCCTGAAATGTTTTTAAATCTGCTTGAATTCCAGCACCGCCTCGTGCCGCGGAACCTGCTATTGTAAGTGCACGTTGAATCTTCATACTTCTCAATTCCTCTCATATCTAAAATTCCAATTATGCTGTATTTTATGTATTTCCATTCTATTTTTTAGTCTAACTGAATAAGTCATTCCGTTGAAGGGGTCAATTATCTATTATTTGATGGGGTCAGACTTGTTCAGTTTTTCAATTTTACAAAAATAGATATTAATACGATACTAAATAGGCCTGTCTAATAGACCGTAAGAAACGATTTATGAAACAGGCTATTTCATTATTTTATTCCTAAAAAATAAGCTTCAAGCGTAATTCGTAAGTTTTTCCAGACGTCTCAACAATGGTTTCTGCCACTCTTCAGCCAATTCTGAAACCTCTAATATCTTCTTGATTCCTTCAATATCTTTGGGTCTATGGAAAAATATTTGATTTGCAAAATCTATTGATATTTGTTTGGGATGCGGTTTAATTAAAGTGATTTCAGAGTCGTGGCGAACCATACCTTCATTTATCACTCGGCATAAATAACCAGTATAACCCGTTTCTACCATTCTCTTTAATAGTACTTCATTACTCGTCCTTTTATTAATAATATGACAAGGCACCCTACCTTGCGTAATTTGTATTACGGCTTCACCAATTTGAAATACATCCCCAATAAAAACATTCTGTTCCAACATATTCGCCACCAACAAATTTTCACCAAATGCGGAAGAAGGTAATGGGCTTCCAAATTCTTTTTCCCAGAAAGAATAATGTTCATATGAATACACACACACCGCGCGGTCGGGACCTCCATGAAATCTTAAATCGGCAACATCATCCCCGATAAATCCCTGTTTTTCCAAAAAAGCTTCTTCCACGGTTTCTTTACAGATTGCGGTCACCACTTCTTTGTCTTCCCCATATTTCATCTTCTTTGGTAACCCGATTGAAAAGTTCTTAATCTCCCCACGTACATTCCTATTCATTCTAGCCCCTCACATTCTTCTATTTAAACTAATTTTTAAGTAAACTAAATTCATAGTCTATTATAACACAGGGGATCAATACTATTGTAACAAAACTAAAATATATATAGTAAACTAAACCCATTGCGAATTCATTTATTTCGAAATAATACACTTAAATAAAGGATGCAGTTTAAATATATCTATATAGTGGTACATATAGCTTAGACATGCTAAAATTCAAAAGAAATGGAGGTTCTTATTCATGGAAATTCTTTTATATGTAAGTGCAATTATAGCGGCATTATCTTTACTACTAATCGCCATTTTCATTGTCATTACATTGAAAAATGCAAAACAAACAATGAACGAAGTTTCGGAAACATTAAAGAGGGTTGAGACTAAAATTGGTGGTATAACAGAAGAAACAGAAAAGCTTATGAATAAAACAAATCAAATTGCTGAAAACGCGGAAACTAAATTGGAAGCATTTAACGGCTTAAGCCAATCTGCAAAAAACTTAAGTAGTTCTTCCAACTATTTAAATGAATCTATCCAAAGTGTCTCCAATCAAATCAAAACACCTCCAGAACAACATGTGAAAATCATGAAACAAGCAAGCATCCTAACAGAAGTACTTGCCCGGGCTTATTACCGATTTCAGCAAGCCGATACAAAAAAGAGCCCAAAAGAAAATAGAAATAAACAGCTAAAAAGATTGCCAGAACCGCAAAAACAAATTGAGCATCGCAACTAATCTTTTATCAAATGAATTGAAATGAGGCGAAATAGATGGACTGGTTAGGTATCGGGGTATTAATCATCGGAATCGCATTTATGATTCTCGTTTTCCTTTTAATAAAACCGCTGATGAAGCTCACAACAGTACTAGAGAGTTTACAAAAAACAACAGACCAATTACCATCTATGTTATCCGACGTCACAGGACAAGCGTCTGAAGTCTTTCAAAAAGGTAATGAAACATTAGTGAATGTAAACAATCAAGTGAAGGAAATAAATCCACTCTTTCAAATAGTCCAGGACGCCGGTGAAGCTTCAAGAGACTTCTCTGAAATGGCTCTCGAGAAAACTTTTGCACTTAAAAAGAATACATCAGAAGCTAAAGAGTTTACGCAAAGGAAAAGGTTCCAAGGTTTATATGGTCTACTCGCGTTCGTTTATTATTTGTCACAGAAAAAAGAGATCATTAAAGAACAACTTGTAAAATAGGAAAAGCTTGCAGCGAAGTTTAATTACTTCGACTGCAAGCTTTTTTATATTATATATTATTTTTTGCTTCTTCCCGTGCTTCCGCTTTCAATTGTTTAAGTTCATTCGCACGAACTTTACCTTCTTTGTAAAAGGATGTTGTATTGAACTCTTTTCTTTTACCAAACAAGTAGTACCCAAGTGTTGTGAGTCCGTATATTCCACCAATTCTTTTGTTCTTCACTTCAAAATCCGTGTCATTCCATTTTTTCGTTGTGGAAGCAGTAGCGTCAACAAGTGCTGATGATAATTTACGAGTTGACTCCCCCACATCGCCCACGATATGGAAGATAGGCGTTAACGTTCCAAGTTTTTCATTTACATCAGCAAGAGTATCATTACTATTATGAATTAAGTTTCCTGTTTCAGTAAAAATAGAATCCAACTGATTCGGTAATTGTTCAACTGTTTTTCCAACGCCGTTTAAAACGCCTGCGATATTATTTAAAACACGTGCAAGAAAAATAGCAAGAACTAAAAAAGCAATTCCAATTAGCAATACGCCAATTCCAGATAAGTCCATAAATCATCCCTCTTTTCAATGTATTTCCACCTTAACGAATGGGTTTAGAGCCCCTATGCCATGATCGCACTAAAACTGAAGCAAACTCTCCGAATTGAATTATTCGAACAAACGGTTTCAATCTTGATTGCATTTGAGCTTGAGCAGAACTCTTTGTGCTTATATGAATTTGTTCACTCACCATTAATGATGAATCCCCTACATTGCTCACCAGTGTAAATAATCCATCCGTGGCAATCAGTTTTCTTTCAACATCCATAACTGTTTGTTCTGTTTCGATAATCATGCTCTCCACATTCATAATTGAATCATCCAATTGGCTCTCAACCTTTTCCAATGTTAGTCCTAACGTTGAAAGTACAGAAGAAACACGAAGCAATATTTTAGCAATGTAAATCGAAACAATTGCAAAAGCGATGGCAATTAGAAAAATTGCTATGTACATAAAATTCATACTACCCCACCTCCATAACTAACTTATACCACTAATCAACCATTTCTAAAACATTTATTCATTATTTTCTTATGGAAAATTTTCAGAAGTAGTCAGCAGGTGTCAAACTAAAGAAGTAAATCATAAATCTACTGTATTTATCAGCGAACACTGTAGGTGAATGGTCATGGTTTGAGGATATAAGCATCGAAGTGTCTGATATAACCTTAAAACTGTCGGATATATCGTTTGAAACGTCGGATATACAATCGATAATGTCGGATATAACCTTTAGACTACCTGATATCCTGTAAAAACTACAAAAGCAAGTGAATTTACAAGAAAACATTTTCATCAAAACTCTCATATTCAATTCTCCACTAGTGATATAATGAGTAAAAGAAAAGGAGCCTACCAATGATACTAGGGTTAACACTTATTTTACTATGTGTGTTATTTATGCCATTCACTTTGAAAGTTGTAGAAAAAAATTTGGAAGTGTTTTTATTTGCAATGGGAATTGCAGCTGTTCTCGTCAGCCAAGTGCTAAACAAAACTCTACTTATAAAAGCTTTGGAAGATCCGTTGCACATCACTCTAGCCGTTCTCATTGCTGGGCTATTATTTAGATGGTTGCAAAAACCAATCGAAAAAGGAATTCTCAGGATAAGTAAAGCCATGCCGTTCAGATTATTTATAGGACTTTTCGTAATACTACTCGGACTAATTTCAAGCGTGATTACTGCGATTATTGCAGCAATTGTGCTCGTTGCATTCGTAACAGTTTTACGACTTGACCGAAAATCCACAATCCGTCTTGTGATTTTAGCTTGTTATTCAATCGGCCTTGGTGCAGTCCTAACCCCAATTGGTGAACCACTCTCAACCATTGCGACAAGTAAATTGAATGAGGAGTTTCTTTATTTATTCAACCTACTCGCGGTTGATATCATCCCTGGAGTTATTATTTTTGGTCTTTTAGCGGGTTTAATGGTTTCCCCTCCTAAAAGAATGTCCGCCGAGAAGAAATTGAAGCATAAAAAGGAATCTTATTCGGAAATCATTGTTCGAAGCTTTAAAATTTATTTATTTGTAATGGCTTTGACGTTTCTTGGGTCTGGGTTCGAACCTTTCATAAATAAGTACCTCCTCGACTTAAATCCATATACCCTCTATTGGATCAATATGATTTCAGCAATCCTTGATAATGCAACATTAGCTGCCGCAGAAATTAGCCCTTCAATGGATTCTCTTACAATAAAAGCGATCTTACTTGGTTTATTAATCAGCGGAGGAATGCTTATACCGGGCAATATTCCTAACATTATTGCAGCTGGAAAACTAAATATTACAAGTTTGGAATGGGCTCGGTTTGGCGTTCCAATCGGTTTGATTGCTATGATCAGTTATTTTGTCGTCATTGTATTTATCCATTAACGAAAAAAATGCACGGTATCTATTCCCAACAGATACCGTGCATTTTAAGCGTTCCTTAAATCAGCCTTTAAAGGTATCTATTTTATATAACTGATAGGCACGTCTTAAACTAAAGACACCAATTAACATACTACTCGCAATGATCATCCAAAAGTTTACTGTCAGTTTTTCGTTACCTAAAAGGCCTGCTCCTGGTATAAAATAATCCAACAACATCCACATAGAGCCACCTATTAAAAATAAGGACAGAAAAAACAACATCGTATATCTCATCAAATCGATTCCCCATTTCCTAATTTCTATTCTTAAAGATAGCATATTGTTGAATCATATATTGAAGTTTCACAAATTAATTCAGGATTCAATATGCATTCCCAACAATGAAACGTAGTTTGCTATTCTACTTTAAAAGTTGGATACTATATGTATATATGAGTTATTAATCCATCTTAGAAAATTATTCAGGAGGGTTCTCTTTGTATACTTGGTTTTTTTTTATTATGATTTCCGGTTATTTTATCGGCTGTATACACGGCTCTGTAATTGCTCAACGATTATCCGGTGTTAATTTAAAAACAGCAGGTGTTAAAAATGCTGGGGCTTCCAATGCGACAATTGTTCTCGGTTTAAAATTCGGCGCACTCGTAGCAGCAATTGATATAGGAAAAGCTTTCTTTCCAGTAATTGCTTTGAAAATAATAATCGAACGCTTTGAATTACCAAAGGAAATGACTTGGATCTTACTATTCATTTTAAGTGCTTCAATTATTATCGGTCATATTTATCCGTTTTACATGAAATTTAGTGGAGGTAAAGGCACCGCGACCGTTATTGGGGTACTCTTATCGATTGACTGGCGATTCGGACTTATCGCACTTGGATTATTTGTCGTTATTTCACTCGCTACCGATTTCTTGATATTTGGTGTACTAATTCTATATATCACATTTATTGCATTAGCAGTTTTTAATACACCAGGTATTTACCCCGTAATTATTGCAATTGGTTTATTTTTAATCGCCGTTTCTAAACATGTAGAAAATATCAAAAGACTAATAATAGGCGAAGAGCCTCGTGTTTCTTCCGTTCTAAAGAAAAAGGGATGAGGTGGGTTTTTGTATTTATTTATTATTAACCCCATTTCGGGAAATGGAAAAGCTTTACCGCTATGGAATGAAATTGAGAAAAAGATCCAGTCCAATATAGAATATAAAGCGATTTTAAGTAATTCAGAGAAAGAAGCACGCGACTTTATTGTACAACAACTAAAAACGAATGATATAAAAGCAATTGTAATTATTGGCGGTGATGGAACTGTGAATTCGGTCATTCAAGAAATCGCTGGCACTCAAGTACCTATAGCGGTTTTTCCAACAGGTTCTGGAAATGACACTGCACGAATGTTTCGCTTGACGAGAAACGCAGATCTTTTTGTAAAAAAACTCATGGAAAACCGAACCACTTCCATAGACTTATTAAAAGTGAATGGCAGATACGGTGTCACAGTTGTCGGCATAGGCATTGACGCTACAATCGGAGAACGTGCAAATAAAGCAAGTTACAAGCCTATTTTGAATAAATTAAAACTCGGTTCATCCGTATATACGATTGCTGCTGTTTTCGCACTTATGACATATAAAACATTCACATCGAAAGTAGTTATTGATGAAAAAGAATTTTCACTACAAAATTCATGGCTTACCGCTATTGGCAACACCACTTCTTATGGTGGAGGATTAGTAGTGTGTCCTACTGCATCACCCACAGACGGCTTTCTAAACATTACAATGGTAAGTGGCGTGGGCCGTTTGACAGTCCTTCTTCGGTCCTTTCCTGCACTTTTAAAGGGTCGAATAATACTTGGTAAAGGTGTTACTTATAAAACAGGTAAAGAAATTACGATACAAACGGACAGACCCATCCAAGTTGTTTTAGACGGAGAAGTCATTCTAACGACTCCTTTACACATTTCCGTTCAGGAAAAAGCATTGATGTTGGTGTTAACCACTTAACATATTTAGTATCTACTTTTTCAGAAGCAGTGTGGGATGAACTTAAATTTCATTGCGCTAATTTAAAATAACCAAAAAGCATCGGAATAGGTGCTGCACCCCGAAAGTTAGAGTTAAAATCTAACTTTCAGGGGTCAGCACCATAATAGAGCACCGATGCTTTTTGATTAAGTTCACAAAATGAGCAGAACCTTTATGCTCGTTCCAACATACGATTTAAGGCCATAATTGCACCCTTCGTTGTTTCCTCATCTACAATAATCTGATTAATTGTTTCCCCATTAATAATGCTTTCTAAACTCCATAGTAGATGTGGAAGATCGATTCGATTCATCGTTAAGCACGGGCACATACTTGGATTTAATGAAATAATATGCTTGTCTGGATGGGTTTTAATAAGTCGGTTGACTAAGTTCATTTCTGTCCCAACGGCCCACTGACTTCCTGGTTTTGCATCATTTATTTTATCGATAATATTCTTTGTTGAGCCGCTATCATCCGCTAATGCTACAACTTCACGTGAACATTCCGGATGAACGATGATCCGCATTTCAGGGTATTCATTTCTAACATCGATTGTATTTTGAATCGTAAACTTTTCATGAACGGAACAATGCCCTTTCCACAATATTACTTTTATATCTTTAATAGATCCTTCATATACCAACTTATCGTTAATTGGATCCCAAACCGCCATTTCATTTAGCGGAACACCTACATCAAATGCTGTATTTCTCCCAAGATGTTGGTCAGGTAAAAACAGAATTCGTTCTTTTTGTGTAAAGGCCCATTTAACCATTGCATGTGCGTTGGAAGATGTCACGGTTGCTCCACCATTTTTCCCTACAAATGCTTTGATGGCAGCAGTTGAGTTTACGTATGTTAAAGGGACAATCGTCTCCCCAAATAAATTCTCAAGAGCCTCCCATGCACGATCTGTTTGGAATATATCCGCCATATCCGCCATCGAACAACCTGCACGCATATCCGGTAAATACACTTTTTGTTTGTCTGTAGTTAATATATCAGCTGTTTCTGCCATAAAGTGCACTCCACAAAAAACGATATGTTCAGCTGCTTCATTATCCGCACAAATTTGAGCCAGTTGCAATGAATCCCCTGCTGAATCCGCAAATTGAATAACATCATCTCTTTGATAATGATGTCCAGGTATGAAAAGTTTCTCTCCTAACTGTTCTTTTATTTTTGTAATTCGCGCTTCCATTTCTTCCTGTGAAAGATCACGATATTTGTCTGGTAACGTACCGCTTTTTTGTTCTTCAAAATACTGTAAGATTGACATGCAATAATCCTCCTATAAATCATTATTAATTGAAACGACTGCGCTAATATCAAATGCTTGGACCGAGTGAGTTAAGTAACCTAGTGATATGAAATCTACCCCAGCATTAGCGTATTCGTAAATAGTTTCTTTTGTAATATTGCCTGAAGCTTCTGTAATAATTGAATCTGGCACAATTACTTTCCATTCCGCAATTTGCTCTGGCGTACAATTATCAAACATAATAATATCTACGTTCGCCTCTACCGCCTCTTTAAGTTGTTCGTATGATTCAATTTCTACTTCTATTTTTACTGTATGTCCTATATTGAGCTTTACGGTTTCCACCGCTTTACTAATTGAACCTGCAAAAGCAAGATGATTGTCTTTCAACATTACTGCATCAAATAAACCGCTTCGGTGGTTACTACCTCCGCCCATTCGTACAGCGTACTTATCAAGCATGCGAAGTCCCGGCATCGTTTTTCGTGTATCACAGATTCTAGTAGTTGTTCCTTTTACACGTTGAACAACCTCGTTAGTTTCGGTTGCAATTCCACTCATTCGTTGGATTATATTGAGTAGAACGCGTTCGCTTTTGAGTAAACTTTGAACAGACCCTTGAAATGTTGCGATTTCATCACCTTCCCTTATGTAGTCTCCATCACTAACATGAGATATTACTTTTGTGAAAGGATCAACGATACTCGATCCTAATTGAACAATTATATTGCCACAAAATATTCCATCCATCTTGGCGACGAACACCATTTCTCCAAGTACTTCCTCTGGAAAGAGTGTCATGCTCGACAAATCGCCATCCCCGATATCTTCTATAAAAAATTGTTCAAGCATGGACTTCAACTTGATGTCGTTCATTTGTTCTCCTCCTCATTTCAATTCCATTTTTTGATTGAACGATATGGACTTCTTGCCAACATTGACTTTCAGAAGGGAAATCAGCGCGGATATGGCCACCTCTACTTTCCTCCCTTAATAGTGCACCATTCACGATTAGTTTTGCACATTGCACCATAAACAAAACTTGGATTTGCTCTTTACTGTACTTATCAAGCGCATTGTCTTGTACACTAAATTGAGTAAGCCAGCCCTCTATTTCTACAAGCTCTAAATTTGTTCGAATAATTCCTGCATGGGACATCATCTTTTCCTTAATTTCTTTTTTATTTGGAATGAAAAGCTGATCACGATTTAGTACTCCCTCTTCATTTATGGATATGAATTCATTCGATACGTTCAGCTTATTTAAGTATGTCGCTAACTTCTCTCCAAAATAAAGACCTTCCAACAATGAATTACTTGCCAGTCGATTCGCGCCATGAATTCCCGTTGATGCAGTTTCACCAATTGCATATAGACCGTTTACAGATGTCTCGCCCACTTCATTGACGGAAATTCCACCCATCAGAAAATGACAGCCGGGTGCGACGGGAAGTAAACCACTTTCTAGTGCAACACCATTTTCTAAACAAATTTTTGAAACTGTAGGAAACTTCTTTTCAAAATCAGGGATCATAGATATATCTAAAAATACATCTACACCTGACGCTCGTCGATTAAAGATTTCTTTGGCTACGATGTGTCTGGGTGCCAAGTCACCAAGTGTATGTTTTCCATCCATTAAATAAACTCCAGGTGCAGTTACAAGCCTTGCACCGGCCCCCCTGACTGCTTCGGAAATCAAACCTCTAGTTTCCCCATCCACAAAAAGAAGCGTCGGATGAAATTGAATGAATTCCATATCAACAATTTCCGCGCCTGCACGATAAGCAAGTGCAATACCATCGCCAGCAATCGACTTTTCGTTGGATGTATATGAAAATAATCCTCCCACTCCACCAACTGCTAAAATGATGTTTTGACCAAAATAATGATGGACTTCACCATTTTCATCCATAGATTTAATTCCAATACATTTATTTCGATCAGAATTCAGGATGAGCTCAAAAACGAATTCATTTTCGACAATGGCAATTTGTGGAGGAATTTCTGAAAAGAGATGATTCATAATATGCTTTCCTGTCGCATCGCCACCACAATGCAGAATCCGATTTTGACTATGCGCACCCTCCATGCCTAATGAAAAATCACCACTATCATCTTCATCAAAAAGAAGACCGTTGCCGTTTAAACTTTTTATGATTCTAGGGCCATTTTGAGCAAGTTCCATTACAGCATTTTCATTTTGAAAAAAGCAACCTGCTTTAAGTGTATCTTTATAATGAAATGTGGGATGATCCAAATCTCCAATCGCAGCAGCAATTCCACCTTGAGCTCGGTACGAATTACTTTCATTTAATTTAGACTTCGTAATAATAAGTACTTTGGATGATTTATTTAAATGCGTTGCAAGTTGCAATGCCGCAATTCCACTTCCGATAATGATATGATTGTATTTTTCCACCGATATCCTCCCAAACAAACTAGTGTCTTGACACCTATCTTTACATATTACTCTTTATATGACAAGATGAATCTATAAATAAGTTTATTTTCGGAGGATGATTCTATGTATTATTTTGATTATGCAGCATCAACACCTCTTAATTTAGAGGCGGCTAGTGTTTATACTAAACTTTCAATGTCTTGTTATGGAAATACAAGCAGTTTACACGAAGTTGGAGCAGAAGCACAAAACATATTGGCTTATAGTCGATTGAAATTTGCGGAACTTCTTGGTGTACAATCTGCTGGAATATATTTCACATCTGGAGGAACTGAAAGCAATCTACTATCAATTATTTCACTTGCAAAAGCAAATCGCTCGAAAGGTAACCATATAATCACAACATTGGGCGAACACCCATCAATCGACTCGGCACTAGAATATTTACAAGAAGATGGTTTTAAAATCACGAAAATCCCATTCAACAAAGACGGCCTTGTCGATCTGAATGTGTTAGAAAAAGAGATTACAAAAAACACGATACTTATTAGTGTGCAACATGTGAATCCTGAAATCGGAACCGTTCAACCGATAGAGGATATTTCAGTATTGGTGAAAAAACATGGAATTCTTTTACACAGTGATTGCATACAATCGTTTGGAAAAATGGACTTAAAATCTGTCGCTCAAAATGTAGATAGTTTAACCGTTTCTGCTCATAAGGTTTACGGTCCAAAAGGTGTTGGTTTTGCTTATATACATCCTAAACATCGACTGATTGCGGTTTTTCCAGGGCTTGTGCATGAATCTACTTTTCGAGGTGGTACTGTCAACGTCCCGGGAATAGCTTCTTTTACAACTGCGGCAATAAATAGCAAGTATGAGCTCGACCGTTTCACTGGACTGCGAAAAACCTTTTTATCAATACTATCCAATTATCCAAAATTATTTACAGTTTACAATTGTCAGGATACGAAGAAACAGCTTCCTCAGATTATCGGTCTTCGCGTACATAATATGGAGGGTCAGTTGATGATGCTTGAATTAAATCGAAATGGATTTGCTATTTCAACCGGTAGTGCTTGCAAAGTAGGACAACAATCTTCATCCAAAGTAATGATGGCTTTACAAATCGAACCACAGCGAGCAAGAGAGTTCATACGAATTTCTTTTGGCAAAAGTACAACATTTGAAAGTGTTGAAAAACTAGCAAACTGTATTATTCAAATTCGATTAAATGTCGAACAATCTAAGGCACTCGCTGAATTCGTATGATAAACTAAAAGATAGATATAATGTGGGGTGAAAGTAAATGAGTGGAAATGAAAAAATACTTGGGGACGATCGTCATCAGTTTATCGTTTCGACATTAAAAAATTCGGATTTACCTATTTCAGGCCGTGAACTGGGTCTTTTAACAAATGTTAGCCGACAAATTATTGTTGGAGATATCACTTTATTGAAAGCTAAAGGCGAACCGATTATGGCAACCAGTCGGGGATATCTGTATATGCATCCTTTCAAAGAACCAAATAGAATTGAAAAAATCATCGTTTGCAAACATTCTCCCGAACAAACGGAGGAGGAGTTAATGATGCTTGTAGATTATGGAATTACGGTAAAAGATGTAAAAGTGGAGCACCCGGTATATGGTGATTTAACTGCCTCTGTCATGGTTTCAAACCGTAGTGAAGTAGTGGACTTCATAAAGAACATCCATCAAACAAACGCAACATTCTTATTGGAGTTGACCGACGGAATTCACTCACATACCATTATTGCGGATAGTGAGCAACAAATTGAGTCTGCGGAAAAAGCTTTAAGAGACGCAAAAATTCTTATCGAGTAATCATAAAGTAAAATGTATAGAATTCATATGATTACCGTTACTTAAGTCGCTCTACCCTAAGCAAAGGTACCACAATTGAATTACTTGATTCTTAAACACAAAATATCAAGTTAAAAGACATAAAAAAAAACGCTCTGTAAAACGAGCGTTTTTTCACGTGTACTTTAGGATACATAGAAAAACCAGTCTTTATACATACAATTCATTCGTACCTTTTGCGAAAGATGAAATCGATTCCAACATTATTCACAAATATTATAAAACCGTTTTTTCTTTTAATGCCCATAAAAGAAAAACATATACCCAAAAAGAAACTGAAGCAGTAAAGACGAATATTAGTCTTACAACAAAAGAAGAAATACCAAAAAACTCGGCTATTCCACCACACACTCCATATAGCGCCTTATCAGTAGAAGATTTCATTAACTTTTGTCCCATTGAAATTCCCCCCTCCATTTTTCAGATACCTAGACTAAATCGACTTCACACTTCCTCCGTCAATTAATATCGAACTCCCTGTCACATAAGATGCTGCATCTGACGCTAAAAAAGCAACCATCTTACCGAACTCACTCACATCTCCATATCTACCAAGCGGAATCCCTATTTTAGTATTCTTTTCAATCTCTTCAACTGACACACCCGTTTTTTCAGATCGAATGCGATTCAGACTAATTAACCGATCCGTTGCAATACTCCCTGGAGAAACCGTGTTTACAAGAATATTATAAGGTCCCAACTCCTCTGAAAGGGTCTTGGAAAGCCCTACTACACCAGGTCTAAAAGTATTGGAAAGGATTAATCCGGATATTGGTTGCTTTACAGAAGAAGATGCCAGATTGATGATTCGGCCATGTTGTTGTTCCTTCATCATTGGTAGTACTTCACGAATAAAACGAATATAACTTAATAAATTCAATTCAAATGCAGCATACCAGTCATCATCCGTCATTTTTGAAAAATCACCTGCTGTTGGTCCACCTGCATTGTTAATTAAAATATCAACCTTACCAAACTTCTCCTTGGCAAAAGCAATCGCATTTTGAATATCCTCATGTTTCGTCACATCACAAACAACATACTCAACTTTCCCTTTTGCAACTTCCTCAATTTCTCGTTTTGTTTCTATTAAATCTTGCTCGGAACGGCTAGAAATTATTACATGGGCACCTTCTTTTGCTAACTCAAGTGCACACCCTTTACCAAGCCCTTTACTTGAAGCAGAAACGAAAGCCACTTTACCTTTTAAACCTAAATCCATTTTTCATCCTCCTAATAATCACCAATCGTTTATCCTAATATTACATTAAAAAAATCCAAGTCATAAGGGGGCCCATTATCGAACCTACTACTGCACACAGAATCATTGCTACCGAACTCATAGACCCTGCTTCTTCACTGTATTCAATAGCTTTCGAAGTTCCAATTACATGAGATGCAGCCCCATATCCAATACCTTGTCCAATGGCGGTGTCCACCTTTACAAATTTAAATAATGTCGGACCTAGTATTGCTCCTGTGAAACCGGCTATCATTACAAAAACCGCAGTTAAAGATGAAACTCCACCAATCGTTGATGCAATTTGAATTGCAACTGGCGTAGTAATCGACTTTGGTAAAAGGGTAAGAATAATTTCTGTACTAAATCCAAAGGCTTTCGAAAAAATTATGCCGCTACTCATACCAATAACGACGCCAACAGTTATTCCAGCAATAATCGGCACAAAGTTCTGTTTAAGTACTTCGCGTTGTTTATAAAGCGGTATCGCCAACGCTACAATTGCTGGGCCAAGCAGAATATCAATGTATTTGCCACCCATCATGTACGTTTCATAAGGAATATTAAATACAATTAAAATAAATATAATTGCAACAGTTGAAGTAAGTATTGGCAATAGATAATCGCGTTGAAATTTAAAATAAACTACATTCATTGCATAATAAATGACAATCGTAATAAGTATAAAAAATAGCGAAATTATTATAGTTTGCAAGACAATCGCTCCTTTTTCTTAGCGGATTGTTTTGCAAGAATCTGGCTTATCCAACCGGATGCTATTAGTGTTAGAATCGTACTCGCAATCGTTATGAAAATCAAAAACAAACCTTTTCCAATAAATATATGTCCATAATTAATTGCGCCAACAATCGGGGGTATAAAATATAAAGGTAAATACGACAATATAAAAAACGCACCCGATTCAATCCACTTTAAAGGTATTACTTTTAATGTCAGGGCAGCCCAGAGTAATACGAGACCAATAATGCTACCCGGAAATGGTAATTGAAAATATTCATGTAACCAATTTCCCAACATAACAAAACCACATAAAATAAGAACTTGCAAAAGCATTTTTAAGAACCTCATAATCCATCGATCCTTGCCTAATAAACTCTTAAGAACTTTACGTCTACCCCCTTAAAAAATTACCGAATCAGTATATAAAAATTATCAACTACTTTTTTATTCGTTAAAAACACGTTCTAAAAACCATTATACAGAAAATTTGAAAGTGCACCAATACATATTCACTTTATCACTTCAAATTCTTAAAGCTATTTAATACAGTTTTAACATTGTAAAACAATAACATTATGTTTTTCTAAACTCCAAAAAAAGATATCAACTTAAGTTCACCTTTGGATTACTCCATAGAAAAAACACCCCAGAAGTTAGATTTTCGCTCTAATTTCTGGGATGCCGATTTATTTGAGACTATTTTTATCTCTTTGTTCCCAAATTTTTAAATAAGGGAACGGATCAAATGCCCACTCAGTTTTACCGTTGTATTTGTACATTCCAAAGTGAAGATGCGGTGGAAAAAGACCGGAAGTACCTTCCTTCCCATAGCCTGAACTTCCAACCCAACCAAGAACTGTCCCAGGCTCTACAACATCACCTTCTTTGACCTCCTTATTAAATCCCGATAAATGTGCATAATAAATATACGTATTATGTACATCACGAATTCCTACGCGCCAACCACCATAATCATTCCAACCCATGATTTCTACGACACCATAAGTCACAGCTCTTACTGGAACACCATAAGATGCAAATAAATCTGTTCCTTCATGAATTCTGCGTCCTCCCCAACCTCTTTTACCACCAAAAGTTCCTTGATAACTATAATTGTTTCGAACAGGTAGCGGAAAAACTCGCTTGTCCAAGTGTAAAGTTTGTGTTTCCTTATAAATTTTAGCTATTGTTATTATTTGATTAACACTTTCATCACGTTCATAATATAGTTTTAATGCCGATTTAAAACTTTCTTCACTAAATCCTTTTTCACCCAAAAAGGTTGCCATTGTATACATGATATCTTCATTATTATCAATATCAACAACACCGTTACTGTCACCGTCTTGGCCGAATCCATTAAAAAAAGCAATTGAAAGTTCAGACGTATCTTCTCGGAAAGGATTTAAGTGACCTACCCAGAAATCTGTTGAAAACTGAAGTGCAACCGGTCCGTCCTTTCGAGTAAGATCACTACGAACTTGTTGTATATTTCTCTCAAACTGATCCACAGCCGCCAAGTAATACCAAGGCACTGCTAAATTAGAGTATTTAACATAATAACTCATTCGTTCTTCCAAAATTTCCTCACGGCTCTGTATTTCCTCAGCTTCAACATAAAGTGTAGATAAAAGCAAGAACGATATCACTAAAAAAGTTCTGTTCAAACATTTCACTCGAAAACACCTCGTTTATTGATTTTCCTTCCTCTCCTTTTATTAATGGCTGAATATCTTAAGCGTATTATTTAATATGTGCGGAACACATTTTTTTATGCCATTGACATCTTTAGATTTTTTTCATAGTTTAAGAAGTAAACATCTTATTTGTTAACTTCATTCTCCAACTGCTCTAAAAATAGAACCATAAAAGCATGACGCTCCTCAGCAAGCCTTTTTCCTTCTTCAGTAATCATCAAATCTTTCAATAATAATAACTTCTCATGAAAATGCGTAACAGATGCAGTTCCCCTTTGGCGGTACTCCATTTCTGACATTTTCAAACGGACCACTTCGTCAATGTCGTATAATTTACGGCCTTTAGCTCCACCAAAGGCAAATGTCCTTGCAATTCCGATAGCACCAATCGCATCAAGCCGATCCGCATCACGAATGATAGCACCTTCAAGTGACGTAATTTCCTTTTCATTGCCCCCACTAAAAGAAACACTAAGAATACAATGTAGTATCTCTTCAATTAATTCACCTTCAACACCTAATGAAGTCAAAATATCAAAATTTGTTGGATTTTTCTCAGAGTAATACTTAGCATCTTCTACATCATGCAAAAGGACACCCAATCGAACAACTGCCTGATTGGCCAAAGGTTCAGTAGTCATAATCTTCTCGGCATTTTTCAAGACTCTCTCAATATGAGCGTAATCATGGCTTGCATCAAAACTTTCATATATACTTAGTACGCACTCTTTACAGTTTTCAATAAGCTGTTTCAAAAAATCACCCAGTTTCATACATTTTTTTGTGAATAGCTGTCTGAAGATTTAGTAAAATCATTGACGTTACTTGTCGAATCTTGTATAGTTTAATTATCCACGCATAACGTGGATGGACGTTGAAGCTCGAGGAGGAACTGACTATGTACCAAGGAAAAGTGAAATGGTTCAGTAGCGAAAAAGGTTACGGATTTATCGAAGCCGATGATGGTGAAGATGTATTTGTCCACTTTACCGGGGTTGTAGGGGAAGGTTTTAAAACGCTTGATGAAGGCGAATCCGTTTCCTTTGAGATTGTAGAGGGAAATCGAGGTCCTCAGGCAGCCAATGTCTTGAAAATAAATGCAAACTAAAAATATCCCGCCGGAAAGAAATTTCTGCGGGATATTATTTTCCTAATTTATTCATTTCTTCCCCTAAAAACTTTAGATGGTCCCCTATAGTACAACGTGTAATACAAAAATTATGAGCCGCAGTTTTTCCGTTGTCTTTTGACAACTGTTTTTTCAAGAAACAGTCTTCGCAATATGTATCTAGAATTTCATCAATTTCATTTATTACAAGTGCTTTATCCATAAGGACCTCCATTTCTATAGGCTCAGTTATAACGGGCTATTCATTATTGTACCCTGATTTTTCATTTATAGAAATCCCAAACAATGTAATTAGAGGTGAATCCTTAGATGATTGAACTCTACGTTGACGGTGCAAGTGCTGGAAATCCCGGAAAAAGTGGGATTGGTATTTTTATTAAAGGCGAAGGTCATCTTATTAAGATATCCGAACAAATAGATCCTACAAATAATCATACCGCCGAATTTTTAGCTCTACTTCGTGGGTTGGAAGAAGTGCAGAAGCTAACAACCGGAATTGTATCGGCCCGTTCTGATTCTCAACTTGTCGTTATGTCTGTTGAAAAAAGATTTGTCAAAAATGAACTATTTAAAGAACTTCTAGCTAATATCATGGAAATTACGGACTCTTTCGATTTATTTTTCATCAAATGGATTCCAGATTCTGAAAACCGAGCTGCAGATGCTTTAGCTAAAGAAGGAATTCGGAAATAGACTGATAAAAAGGAATATAGACTTCCTTAGTCAGTCTATTTTTGTTTTCATAAACGTTACTTCCTGTTTGATCTTATTGTACAAAACCCATTCCCTATCCGAAACGACTGCTCCAACATTTACAAGTGTTCGTTCATTTCCAACCGAGTAAGGTACTCCAAATTCAATTACTTTCCGAACACCAGATATCCAAAGTTCTGAATGGTGACTATGGCCATAAAAAATAAGGGAACCTTCTATTTCAGCCTCGATAAGGGACCAAGGAATTCCACCCCACTTAAACTGATGCCCATGTATGACTTTTGCATGTTCGATTTCAATGATTTCTGGCATACAAGTCAGTTTATTACGCAAGGAATCATTGGTTTCTGTAATGAGTAAAATCCGCTCTTCTTGATTCCCTATTACTGAATCGAACGTCAACAGGTTAACAAATCCATCAGGTATAATCATTACATCTTCCAGCTGTCTAAATCTATCATTAGTTATCTTTTTCTTACTAATTGTGCATTCAAATAAATCTCCCGTGCCAATTTGTATGGCCTCAGGTGCTTTATTCAAAATATCCACTAACACAGCTTTCAGATCATCCATGGATGAATGAATATCTCCTAGAAACGCATAATACATCTTTATTTCCTCCTGAAATTAGTCCTTCTCGACTCTAGCTCCTTCTCCTGCTATCCAATCACTGTAACTTCCTACGTAAAGTCGTACATTATTGTAACCGTTATGAGCGAGCATTGCATACAAAGGAGCCGCGGTAACCCCACTACCACAATAAACCGTTACCTCTTTAGCTGAATCAACAACTTTCAACATTTCTTCTTTAATCTCCGAATCCATATTGAATTTACCATCTTTTTTTAACTGTTCCCAATCCAGATTTAACGCACCGGGGATTCTACCTGCGATTGGGTCAAGCGGTTCAATTTCACCGCGGTAGCGCTCCCCCGAACGAGCATCAAGCAGGACACTCGTTGTATTTCCAGACACTGTTTCTTCAACAAAACTTCTTGGTGCGTATATCTCTTCATTCCAAACTGGTAAAACGTCGGATTCTACAGGTGTAGGCACTACATTATCCACTGAGAAGCCTATTTCTTTCATTTCACTAAATCCCTTTAGAGAAATATATGCATTTTTAAAACCCGCATACTTTAGAAGCCACCATGCTCTAGCAGCAAATGGGCTTCCCCCATCATCATAAACAATGATTTGGTCATTTAAAGAAATGCCACTTTTACGAAACAACTTTGTAAGTGCATCTTTTTCCACCATTGGATGCCGACCCTCTTTTTTCGTCATATCCGCCAAATCATCGTCTAAATTCCAATATACAGCATCTGATAAATGAAGTTCTTTATATTTTTCTAAACCTTCATTCACATTTTGCAATGAAAACCGAGTGTCTATCCACTTATACTCATTTTGATCGATATTTTTCACTGAAATAAAAACGTTTCCCATTTAAACCAACCCCTCTTCTTGTAATTTTTCATAGACTTTTTCCCATTCACGAATTGTCTCGGTTTGATTCAGCAATGTTCTTTCGGACCCAATTTGGTTAAGACATTCTTTCAACAGATGTTGTCTTAATCCTTCAGCCTCACTTTCAATCCACTGATTTGTCCACTTCTCTAGGATTTCTTTTTCTACTCCAAGATAAAGTGCGGTATCCTTTTTCAGAAGCACCTCAAGTTTATCTCTTAGAATATCTCGATCACCTTTTTCAAAAAAGGACTTTTGATTTTTAAATACTTTATTCACACTACTGTAAATACTAGAGTCTGTAAAAGGTGCATCAAATGAAAGCAATTCAGTCTCAATTGCATCATATGGTGACAATGTAAATGTTGAATCCATTTCCTTCAAGCCGTTCAATTCAAAACGTTCACGTTCTTTTAATTGTTTGGTCATATAATTTAAAATTCTTAAATTCGTAACTTTTAGTTCTTGTGTCAAATCAAAACCAACCATTTGTAACGTTTCTTCAAGTGAATTTTTCAGTGCCTGACTTGCTGAATTATTCGAAAATACGGAAGGATTATAAGACTCCTTGAAAAAGTCACCAAATCGTAAAAATACTCGTTGTAAAATATAGTATACAAGTTCACTTAATTCATTTGTTGTACTCCGAGTAAGCACTTCTGAAAAGCTATCTGTATATCGTTGTCGAACATCGCCTTCGAGATGATTGAGTTCCTTTAGTCGATCGGATTTACGTAATAAATTGGAATTTGTACGAGATATAAGTGATGCTAGACGCTCTGTTGTTTTCCCTGTTTCTTCTGTAAGTGCTTGAATTGCCAAACCTTTTAAATCATGTTCAAGAAAGTAATGGAATTCACTTTCAAATGTCGTCATGAACGGGTCAATACTGTTTTCGTTTTTCGCAGCTAAAGCTTCTAAACTAGAAATTCCATGAACACGCGGGTTGCGTATTCCAAACTTTTGAAGCTCACCAGCAACAAACGATTTAACTGTGTTTGCTTCTTCTACGTTGGTTGCTAAATCAATGGCATTCACTATGAAAAACATTTTATCAAGCTCAAAAGCATCTTTCACTCGACCAAGTTGTACTAGAAATTCTCGATCGGCTCTTGCGAATGCATGATTGTAATACGTGACAAAAAGAATGGCATCCGCATTTCTGATGTAATCGAACGCAACATCTGTATGTCTTGCATTAATGGAATCCGCACCCGGAGTATCAACAAGTGTAATCCCTTTTCGCGTCAGCTCGCAATCATAATAAAAATCAATTGATTCCACAAAACAGCTTCGATCTTCTTCTGCAACAAATTTTACGAATTCATCTCTTTCAACGGTTAACACAGTACCCAACATCTCTTTATAGTTGGGGTAACCCGTTTTAAATGCAGCAATAAAAGCTTTATGAATATGATGAGATTCATTCGATAGTTCTACTTTAAGTGCATCATCTGCTTTTAAGAACGCACGGTCTAGTGTGCTCACTTCTATTCCAAGCTTTTCAAACGACCGAAGTATATCTTCGGTCATTCGGTCCAATGTTTTCAAGAAAATATCTGCTGTACAATTTTCTTTTCCATCTATAACTGGACGAATCCGATTGATTGTTGCAGTTGTTGGATTTGGTGAAACAGGAAGTATTTGTTCGCCTATCAATGCATTTGAAAACGATGATTTTCCAGCACTAAATGCACCAAATAAAGCTACAGTAAATTCTTGTCCTTCAAGTCGATCCGCTTTTTTCATTAAATAATCTACTGTACTGTTAAATCCGGAAACGTCTTTAACTATCTCTGCAACACGCTTAGCATGTTCAACTACTTTTTCATAATTCGTTTCAACAGCATTCTCAATTTCAAGTTGGAAATCCTCTTCAATGATCTCAATATTCGCTGTGTCGACCTCTATTTCATATTCGGAAATTAACAGTGTTTCTTTTAGTTGCCAGCTCTTTATTAAAGTTTCAGTTTCTTCGCTTAGCACTAAAGCCGTATTTTCACTATCCGCGTTAAAGTTCGTTAACTGTGTCTTTAAAACGTCTATTTGAACGATGGCATGTAATTTTTGTTCAAGCATATACACTCTCTGCTCTATACTACCAGCATTTTCATTACCCGCAGTTGCTGCAAGTTGAGACATCTCATGTTTCCAGTCTTCTGTTATTAAGCGGAAATATGCTTGTACTGCTGACTTTATTCGGTCTGCATAATTCAGAACAGCATCGCCCGTAAGGACATCTACTGAACTGAATTCCTTCTCTAAAACGTCTAACGGAATTGTCATTTCTATATTGTCTATAGAAAGTGAAAGTTCATCTGTAAGTATCCCAACGTTTTTCAAAGAATTTTTCATTAAGGTCTTTAAATGAACTTCAATTTGAGCATGAATTAGCTTACTAATATTATCAAAAAAGAGTAACTTTCTTTTCTCTTTTTCTTCTAATGTTTTTTTTGCACCAAAAAGAAAACCTACTTTAAAACTACTCGACAAGGACTCCAAATACTCTTTAAGCAAATCTCTTGTTTCATATGGCGTTATTGCTGCATTTGATAATAAACTGCTTCGCTCATTTTCAAAAGTACTCGTAAACGTATCACCACTTAGAAGCTCAGCCATCCGCTTGGCTTCTTTTGTTTCTAATGATAATTCTTTTAATTCATTCCATTCATTTTCTGAAACAATTTCCGAATATGTATTTTTTCGATCACTAATTTCGTCATTCAAAAACTGGATATGCTCATCCTTCAATTTTTCAAGTGTTCGATACGCATTTCCAATAAATTGCTCTTGCCAATTCTCCATTGATTCGTCCACAATGGATTTAATTTTATAAAAATCATTGTTTGGTAATTCCAGATCCTTTAATGATGTATAAAAGATCCCTTTCGGTTCAACACCCCACATTTTAAATGAGTCTTCCACCGATTGTGTAAACTTAGAAAATGGTAATTCACTTTCACGATGCTTATCAATTTGGTTAATAATTAAGTACACATTGCTATTGTATCGTAGTAATTCCTTGGTAAAACGGAAGTTTAATTCAGATTGGACATGATTATAATCCATCGTATAAAACACTAAATCAGCTAGGTGAAGTGCAGATTCTGTTGAAAGACGGTGTGCGTCGTCTGTTGAATCTACTCCAGGTGTATCCATAACCGTAATACCTTCAGGCAAAGTGGACTCTCTATGACCGATTTCTACGAGCGATACAGCCGAGCCGTCTTTACTAAAAGATTTTACAGCTTCTGAAAGACCTTTTCCTCCGTACTTAACTGCAGACCCATCTACTGAATGAATGATGCAATAATCGGATTCAGTCTTTCTAACTTTAACGATATTTGCACTTGTTGGAATTGGACTAGAGGGCAATAAATCTCCACCTGTCAAAGCATTAATCATTGAAGACTTACCCGCAGAAAAATGTCCAGCATAGCCAATCATATATTCTTCATCTATTATTTTTTTTGCAAAAAGTGCTGTTTTCTTTTCTTGTTCATCATCGTTATTACCTTTGAATAATTGATGATATTTTGCAACTTCCTTTAGTAACTTGGCTTGTTCATTTTCAAAGTTAAGCATGTATTGTTCGTTCCTCTCATTTTCAACTTTCTTTATCATACCACTTTTAGGGGAACCAATTATTCGAATTTTTATTTTGTCGAATATTGTTTCTTTATGACTTTTTTATCGGTATAATAGACCTACTTACATATATGTATTGGAGGAATTGTAGTGACAACATCTAAAAATGTACAAATGATATTAAATGCAGCAATAACATCCATAACAACAGTTATTCCGGTAAAACTAGAAATTCTCCCCCCTTCCATCATTGTTCAACCTTATGAACAAAAAGAAATTAGTGTATTAATAGGATTTATTGGGGGATTAAAAGGGAGAATTATTATCGACACTACGGTTGATGTTATTGATACGGTTGGTCAATCGATGTTTGGAATGTCAATTGAAGGAGAAATGGTTGAATCTTTTACCGGCGAACTTGGCAATATGGTTGCGGGTAACTTATGTACAATTCTTGAAAAAGATGGGTTAATTCTTGATATATCTCCACCAACAGTTATGACGGGTACTACAAAGTTTTATGGTTTTAACAAGGCATTTAAACTTCCAGCCAAACTGGTTGATGGTAGATTATTAAGTGTTATTTTAACAATTGACGATGAATAATGAGGTACTACTAAGGACAGTCCGAACTGCGGACTGTCTAATTATTTATAAATTATAGAGCCGTGTGTACTTTTCACTTAAATAATCTGCTAAGTACTTTGCATTGAGTCCTTCTCCAGTGACGTCTTTAATAATCTCCAAAGGTTTTTTCATTTTTCCATACTTGTGTATATTCTCTGTTAACCAGTCAAGGATTGGTTGAAAATCTCCCTGCAAACAAAGTTCGTCAAAGTCCGGCAAATCTTTCAACATTGCATTTTTAAACTGTGCCGCATACATATAACCAAGTGCATATGATGGGAAATATCCAAATGAACCACCCGCCCAGTGAACATCTTGTAATACGCCTTCTCCGTCATTCCCGGGTCTGATTCCAAGATATTCTTCGTATTTATCATTCCAAATTTCAGGCAAGTCTTTAACATCGATTGTTCCATTGAAAAGTTCTTTTTCAATTTCATATCGAATCATAATATGAAGCGAATAAGTTAATTCATCTGCTTCAATACGGATCAAAGACTTTTCTGAAGCATTAATTGCACGTAAAAATTCCTCTAACGTAATATCTTTAAATTGCTCTTCTGAATAGCTTTTCAGCAAATCAAAATTGTACTTCCAAAAGTTTTCATTTTTACCAACAAACATTTCATAAAAAAGTGATTGTGATTCGTGTATTCCCATTGAAGTTCCGCTTGCAATTGGAAGACCTTCTAGTTCTTCGGAAATATTTTGCTCGTACAGAGCGTGTCCACATTCGTGTATCGTACCAAAAACTGCAGAACGAAAATCATTTTCATCATACTTCGTTGTAATTCGAACATCACCAATTGTAATACCCATTGCAAAGGGATGAACGGTTTCATCTAAACGACCTGCCTCAAAATCATAACCAAGTTGGTTTAAAAGATCATGACTGAACGCTTTTTGATTCTCTTTTGGGAAGTTTTTAAATAGAAACGAGGTGTCCGGTTGATTACTTGACTCAGAAATTTTCTTTACAAGTGGTACAATCGTTTTCTTTAACTGTCCGAACACTTCATCAATAATATCGGTCGTCAAACCGGGTTCATACTGGTCCAGTAGCGTATTGTAGGGATTTCCATCTTTTATACCCCAATAACTAATAAACTTTTTAGTTGTAGCAACAATCTTTTCAAGATACGGCAAGAACATCTCAAAATCGGATTGATCTTTTGCTTCTTCCCAAACCGATTCTGCATGTGAAGTTAAAACAACATACTCACGATACTCATCCGCTGGAATTTTC
This sequence comes from Sporosarcina sp. FA9, assembly GCF_051550205.1. Classification (GTDB taxonomy): domain Bacteria; phylum Bacillota; class Bacilli; order Bacillales_A; family Planococcaceae; genus Sporosarcina. Next base: position 1,721,188 of record NZ_CP188819.1, on the reverse strand, counting down.
TTGCTTAAATCAAAATTTTTCTTCACTTCTTCATAAGTCTTCAATAATACGGGATCTAAATTGTTTTTCTTTTTCCCAAGTTTCTTCAAATAAGCTTCCATCTCTGATGAAACACCCATTTTAAAATGCTCGGCTGACAACGTACCTACCGCTTCCGACCGAGAAGCGATTCCCTTTTTTGGTGCACCCGTACGCATATCCCAATACATAATTGATATTGCTTCATCATAGGCACTCATCTTTTTCAAAAGTGCTAAGAAATCTTTCTCCATCACATATCTACTCCCTTTTCAACAATTCCATCTCTTATATATATTACCATAATTCACTGTATCTTTTAACCACAGAACTAATTCACTACATATCGCAGACACATTCAATAGTATGCAAAAAAGCCCTTCCAAAAATCGGAAGAACTTCTTCTCAAAACTATTAAACCGTAATCTTCATTTTTACAGGAAAAATCGACTCTATTTCATTCGTCATTTTCTGTTCTTCAGCATCCAACAAAAGATGTATCGTTCCAGAATCTTCTGAAGTACGAATTAAACGTCCTGCACCTTGTCGCAACCTAAGTAACATAAACGGCAAATCAACTTCTTTAAACGGATCTTCCGCATGCTTTCGTCTTGCTTCAAAAAGAGGATCCTTAGGAGGGAAAGGTAAGTCATGAATTATAACACGAGTTAGCGCATCCTGCGGTATATCTAACCCTTCCCATAAGTGATATGAACAAAGAACTTGGATGTTCTTTTGTTGGAAATCTTTGATCATTGAAGAGAGTTCACGTTCTCCTTCAAAAGAAATTCGGTCCTTCATATCAACGGGGACTTGTTCCATAAACCTGCGCATCATAAGCTCAGATTTAAACAGAATAAGCGTCTGTTCCCCGTCCTTTATTAATTCAAGCGCTTGATTGGCCTTTTCTTTAGAAGCGAGATTGTGTGCAAAAACTTCCATTACCTCTTCATAATCAAACGGTGAATCCACAGAAAACGATAAAAAGTCCTGAATACCAAGACCATCTGCTAAATAAGAAAAGTCTTTTTTAATCGACAATGTAGCAGAAGAAAATACAATTGGCGTCTTCGATGAAAATAACTTTTCTCTTAAGATGTCTGTTACAAGTCTAGGCATAATAACAAGCGTCGTTTCACCTTCAGGGGACTCTAACCAATCCACAACATCAACCTTAGTTGTAAACAATTCCATTGAATAAATATATTGATCAAGGTATTCTTCTACCATTTTCAAATCATATTCTGGAATGATAAATAGTTCGCCTTCGAAAACAAACTCCTCAAGAAGGGCAGTTGAAATTTTCACCGCTTCACTACCAATTTCCATAAGAGATGGTGCTTTTTCGATTGCTTTTCGTTCATTATCCGTAGTGTCTGCGTACACATCAAGCAAAGTAAAGAATTCCTCATGTGTATCAATAAGTCTTTCCATCAATTGCAATGTATCTTCACGAACTCCATCAACCATAACGCGTTCTAATAAATTGAGTAATGTACTATTTTGGACTTCGTATGTGAGTGCACGTTGGGCAGAGTACTCAAGCAAATGACCTTCATCAAACACAATCATAGATGCCTCGGGCAATAACGGCAGCTGACCTTGGCGAACTCTCGAATCTTTTGTCCAAATATGTTCCATGTAGAAATCATGTGAACAAATAACAAGTTCTAGGGAATCTCTATAATGATTCCGATGAATTGTTTGACCACAACGGTTACGCAAATCGCAAGCCGTACATTGTTGGATTGGGTGAAAATTCACCGTATTCCATTCTTCATCACTTAATTCCGGATAATCCGAACGATCACCGTAAGGTACAATCGACTGTAAAGATCCTGAACCATAGACAAAATCCGGTAATCGGTCTTCCAAAACTTCTATATACTCATCATTGCTTCTGTTACCAACTTCATCAAGTCTCTTTAAGCAAAGATACTGGCTTCTTGCTTTAGCAAGACGAACATCTATATCTAACCCTAGGGCTTCGCTTATTTTCTTAATATCGCCATCTTCTTTTACAAGCTGATCAATTAACGTTTCATCCGCACACGAAATAAGCGCAGGTTTTCCTGTATAACGTGCATATGCTAATGCAGGCAAAAGATATGCAATCGTTTTTCCAGTCCCTACACCGGCTTCCGCAAATAAAACTTTTTTATCTTTTAATGCTTTCTCAATTTGAAAGGCCATGTAAATTTGTTCATCACGACATTCAAATCCCTTTTCAGTTAAATCATCGTACAACGTATCTCCAATCCAATCATTTAATGAGTCATAAAATGATTTTTCCTTGGATAACGGGAATGGCATCTTTCTTTTCATGTGGAACCCCTTCCTATTTTACAGGCAAAAGAAGCGAGTACCTTCTTTAGTGAGTATGATTTACTTGCGTTTACCCCAATATTGATATAAATCAGTACGGATAAATCCGTTAAATAGCTTTCTCTTCTTTGTTGCCTTTTTACCGTACATTTCCTCAAAGTTTTCAAGTGAGGATAACATATAGACTGACCAAGATGGATATTTCTTCATTAATTGTCCCAAATCCTGTGTGAGCTGTTCCGCGTCTTCTAATTCACCCAGTCGCTCACCATAAGGAGGGTTCCCGACCATTACCCCATTGGAACCACTTAATGTTAAATCGCGTAAATCCTGTACTTGCCAATTAATTAAGCCCGTAAAACCTGCTTGAGCAGCATTTCCCTGTGCAATTCGTATCAATTCAGGATCATAATCTGACCCTGTTATGTCAAGAATAAGGTCGCGTTTTGCAACATCTTCTACTTCTTCTCGGACTTGTTCCCAAACACTGCTTTCCATCCATGGCCAATGTTCACTTAAAAAGTCACGATTAGTACCCGGTGCAATATTCTGGCCAATCATTGCTGCTTCGATCGCAATCGTTCCAGACCCGCATACAGGATCAATGAAAGGTCGATCTGGATTCCAACGTGTTAATTTAACAAGAGCGGCAGCCATCGTTTCTTTTAACGGTGCATCTCCTTGTCCAACACGGTATCCGCGCTTATGAAGTCCAACTCCACTCGAGTCAATTGTTAGTGTTACTTTATCTTTTAATATTGAAACTTCCAATTTATACAATGGCCCTGTTTCATCTAGGAATCCCGTTCTATTATATGCAATTTTCAAGCGTTCTACGATTGCTTTTTTAACAATTGCTTGACAGTCGGGAACACTATACAAGATTGATTTAACTGATTTTCCTGCAACAGGAAAAGCAGCATCGACTGATAGAAATTGTTCCCAACGAATTGCTTTTGTTTGTTCAAACAAATCATCAAATGTATCCGCATGGAATTCACCAACAATAATGCGAACCCGATCTGCTACACGTAGCCACATATTCGTTTTTGCTATCGCTGCTGTATCCCCTTCAAAATATATTTTCCCGTTATCAGATGTTGTTTTATAACCCAGTGCTTTTACTTCATCAGCAACAATCGACTCCAGACCCATCGCTGTTGTTGCTACTAATTTAAATTTATCCATCAATTATCCCACTCCTGTCCAAATACATCCATCATTTCTATATAACCACTTACTTTTTTCGATTTCAAGTGCTCTTGTAAAACAGCTTCTTTGACCCACATCGCAATTCATCTCTTTTAAAATTATGCCTTTCTAGTATACCCATAACCCTATCAAAGTAGTTATGTTGCATAAAAAAAATCGTAGAAAAATGGACTGTGAAATTCCCCCGTGCATTGCTTTAGCAATCCAATGAAGGGAATGTCTTCAAAATGTCTATCGGAAGCTTCTCTTTTTGTTAAATCATCAAAAACACCGTAATTATTTCTAGCATTTTCGTTGTTATCTATTATTTCGATTATTGTTAGTCATTCCGAACAAATCAAAACCGTCATAAGGCGTTCTATAAACCTTGTTCATTAACGACGTCCACATATCTATTTAAAATAGCAGAGGGTTGTATTTTTATTCCTTTATCTTCATTACAAAAAGAAAAGCTCCCCATCAGTTAGGAGAGCATTAGCTTTTAACATTAAAACCATAGGAAATTCGATAAGCCATGTTTTGTTCCGGTGTACTCAAACAGCTTGCGCCTCGTACTAGGGTGGTAATCATCTATCTACAGACAATGTCTGTCCCTTCCTAAGTTCATTTCCTTCGGAAGAGTGCCCCTACCATAGTTTGGGTTTCTCACTCGTGGGGTTTACCGCGTTCCATCCAACCTGTTTCCAAGTTGGCTACGTTTCTGTGGCACTTTTCAGGGAACCTCCGTCATATCCGAAGACGTAGACGTTATTCCCGCCGTCATCGTATATTATACGATGCCACGGCTTATTTTTTAGCCGAGCACGAACACTACGGTCATCTCAGAGCCGTGTGAGCATGGACTTTCCTCTACAACGTCTAGCGTTGCAGCGATTACCTAAATCTACACTATGGTATTAACAGTATACATTACATTCATTTAAATTTCAATAAGTATTTCAGCATACTAACACTTAACCACTTTACAAAGCTTATTCTTGGTCGTAAAGCTTACTTCCAAAGACATGCTTTTCTAAATTTGAGATCCGTTTCAAAAGGTCAAAGTTCGTTGTACCAGCACTTCCAGCAGATGGGCGTTTTTTCGCTTCTGCTAACTCTACTTTTAAATGCATATTTTCATTTTGTAATTCAGATATTATGTTTTTATAAGTTTGATAGTCGTGAATAACATCATCAAGAAATAAATCAACCTCTTCTTGATTATAACCTCGTAATCCTGTTTTAAATTCTTTTTCAAGAATTGTTTTTGTATCTAACTTTGTGTCCATGAAATCGTCCTTCCATATATGTTTACATTATGATGAAGTATAACATATTTTGATTATTTTTGTCTTTTAATAAAACAATTTTAATGGCTTATGTCGATTACTGCGTTTCCCCGGGAAATAGTTTCCGAAATATTCTAATTTCCCGTTTCTTAAATTCAAATTCGGAACGTGTTCTAAATTTCATCGTTAAGTTTGTATCAGTTGAAATATACCCTCTTGCTTTTTTAGTAAACATAAGGGCTAGGTCCAAGTTCTTTAGTCTATGTTCAGACAACTTAGCCAATTCCTCCAAAGCAATTATTCGTTGACGCCCAGATAACTTTCCAGCCGCTATTTCAAATGAAAAGACTGCTTTTTCATACATTTGATCTCTTTTCATAATAAATCCAAAATGAAAATGTGTTATAGGATGATCTGTACCGTATTCCTCAATTACATTTTCAAAAATGTGTCTGCTTCTACTATAGTTCTTTAAATCCGCAAACCATTTACCGATATTCGTATGTGTAGTTGCAGTCTCCAATTCAGTCCTACCTAGCAACAGCTCCGTAGAACGAATGTAAAGAGCAACGAGAGAAAGGATATCCCATTCATTATGTGTAAGAACTTTCATCAGAACTTCTGCACGTCCATTTTTCACAGCATCTTGATATATAATTGGAGCTAGATGACCGGGAATATCGCCGTCACGGTAGAAACCTAATTTTTCTTCTTCTATTTTAGTTAATTTAAACGCACCGATTTCGTCTTTCCAAATACGTCTGGAACCATGTAACAAGTCAATTTGTTCATGTTTTAACAAGGGAGGCAGCACTTTACGATTCATAGTCCAACGTGTTTCAAGCATAGGTACATCAAAGCTTTTCCCATTGTACGTAACTAGTGTTTTCTCTATTTCCCACAACTTAGAAGCATATAGAAATGCAGGTTCATGGTCAGGCCCTGGCAGAACATATTGGGTCAATTTAAAAGACATCCCAATTTGCTCAATAAATCCTAAAAGAAATATTAGTGTTCCAGCACCTTTGAGCCCTGTTGTTTCCGTATCAAAGAAAACAAGTTTTTTAAAATTATTCGGAGATAGTGGATGTTCTTCCCCAAAGTTTTCCCACATATTCACTGCTGCATTCAATTTTGAGAGCAATACATCACCATGTTTATAATTGTTATCGTACAGAACCGTTCGTTCGTATACAATTCCATGAAGATTTTCAGTTTTAGTTAGTCCAGCAGCTAGCCAATTTCCTTCGTATGAAGGCGCGCTTGCTTTAACAGCCTTTTCTTCCTCAATAGGACTGTCAGTTGTTTTTTTCAATAACTTCTTCATTTGCATTAACTTTAGTTCATAAGACACTCGCTTCCCTCCCTGCCAAAGCTTGTAGAAGTAAGTGAACATTGTTCTTCATATTCATACCCGTTTCTTGTGCTCCAATACAAACAGGGCAACCCACCTCACAAGAGCAAGATTTCACATGGTCCGCTGCTTCAATTAGAAGGTTTGCCCACCGAGTGTAAATCTTTTCACAGAGGCCAATACCGCCTGGGTAGCTATCATAAATAAAGAATGTCGGAAGATTTGTATGTACCGCTTTTACTTGCGGAACAACATGAATATCCATACGATCGCAACGAACGAAAAGTGGAATGAAAGATTGAATGGCATATGCTGCTCCAGTCATAGCATCTGTTAACCCCGCCTCTGACCAACCTTTTGGCACATGAAAAGAAAGCCATGTAGAGGACGTGTGTAATTCCACAGCGGGTAAAGAAATCGGTCCAGAACCAATATTGTCATGAGTTGTAAACCTAATTTTTTTAAAAATTGTCGGCATTGCTAGAACAGCAATATCGCCATATGTTACTTCGCTTTCGCCAAGACTCTTCTTTTCATCTTCACTCATTACCTTAAGTTCCACCGCCAAATTAGCATCCGTAAAGTAATCGACATCTACTTCAGTTACAAAGGCTTTCTTTTCTTCCCAATCCAACTTCTCAACTTGATATTGCGTGCCTTGATGAATATAAATCGCTTCTTCATGAAGTAAGGTCATTGCACTAAAACGGTCCATCTCACCGATTACAACCGTTTCTTTTGGATGCGTCCGATCAATAATCACAACATTTTCTTGTGCTGCAGATCTAAGGCTAACATCACTTGCGGGAAATCGATCCGTCATCCAATGCCATTTATCTGTCGTACGAATTAATACACCTTCACTTTCTAAAAAAGCGAGTAATTCTTGTACTTCAAATTCACCATATCTTTCAGAAACGGAAAAAGGCAACTCAAAAGAAGCACATTTTAAATGATCCATTAATATAAACATGTTGTCCGGGTGAATTCGAGCTTCCTCCGGTGACTGACCTAGTAAATAATCAGGGTGCTCGATAATGTATTGATCCAACGCAACAGATTGTGCGACATAAACAATTAGTGCCTCGTCTTGTCGTCTTCCTGCCCGTCCAGCTTGCTGAAAAGCACTAGCAATATTTCCGGGATAGCCGGTCATGACACACGCCTGCAACTGACCGATATCAATCCCAAGTTCTAATGCGTTCGTACTAATAACCGTTCGAATTAAACCTTCTCGCAACCCTTTTTCAATCTTTCTTCGTTCAGAAGGTAAATACCCTCCCCTGTAGCCCATTACTGTTTCATCAAATAACTTTTTCTTTGTCAATTCCTTCATATAAGTAACAAGCATTTCTACACGAACTCGGCTTTTTGCGAAAATAATAGTTTGAATACCTTCTAAATAAAGCATAGAAGCAATGTCCCTAACTTCCAACACTGCACTTCGTCGAACTCCAAACGTTGGATGAACGATGGGGGGATTATAAAAGATAAAGTGCTTTTTCCCTGCCGGTGCACCATTATTTGAAATCAACTCCATTTTAGAGTTTGTTAAGGATTCCGCTAGCTCTATTGGGTTTGCTATAGTGGCAGACGTACAGATAAAGACCGGATCACTGCCGTAATAGTTGCATATCCGTTTAAGTCTGCGAATTACATGCGCCACATGACTTCCGAAAACTCCTTTGTACGTATGCAATTCGTCGATAATAATATATTTCAGGTTTTCAAATAAAGAAACCCACTTCGTATGATGCGGTAAAATTCCTGAATGCAGCATATCAGGATTCGTCAAAACGATATGTCCTGATTTCCTAACTTTTGAACGTATGCCCGGCGCAGTATCTCCGTCAAATGTATAACTTAATATCGTTTCCCCGCTCGCTTCAATTAATTCATGAAGATCTGCCAATTGATCTTGTGCTAGGGCTTTTGTAGGAAACAAATATATGGCTCTTGAAGATTCATCTTCTAAAATACTTTGTAAAACGGGTAAATGATAACAAAGTGATTTACCAGAGGCGGTTGGCGTTACTGCAGTAAACGAATGTCCACTATAAGCAAGATCAAAGGCTTTACGCTGATGGCTATATAATTTATTAATTCCCTTCGCCGATAACGCTTTAATAATGGATGGATGAAGTTCTTTAGGGAATTTTGCATAAGATGCCTTTTTTCCTTCAATTGTTCTAGAGTGAATGATATTTTTTGAGAATGTAGGGTCGGATTTAAACTTTTCTAGAACGGTTCGAATGGAATCATTAGAGCTTGTCATTAATTCTTGCCTCCTCTTCAAGTGCATCGAGGAATGTTTTTAATGTATATTCTGCTGACCGAATTGAAAGAACAAAACGCTTCAATCCGGTTTTCTTATAAAAAGATTGTACGATAAATTGTTTCATTGAATCTGTTAGCGCATCAATTTGTACCGGATGTACATATTTGGGCTTTGCTACTTTTACCCATGCATAAGATTCTTCAGACCATTCATCGAGTAATATATGATATTTATCAGCATAAGGTTTAACTTCTATAAAAAAGTCAGGTTCTCTACCCTGTTCCCTCATTTGTGTATGACGATTGAGACATTCCGTACAAACCATTAGGAGTACTCTACATTTTTCTTCTAAGTTCATTGTCGACACCCTTCCATATAAGCTTTATTTTATCAGAGTTTGATTCAATTCACCATTTCTTAAGAACGTATATTCTACCGATTTGAATTTTCATGATTTTATCGGAAACTTTCTAAGTACTAATTCGTCTAATTCATATGGTATGATAGTAAAATGCGAGGTGATATGTATGACTATACGCTATCCGAACGGTAAGAAGTATGTACCTGTTCTAACAACGAAAAGTCAAAAGTTCAAAAATCCATCTTATAGTAATCGAGGAAAATCATTGGAAGATGAATTGAACGAATCCAACGATTATTATTTAAGTAGAGGCATCGCTGTCATCCATAAAAAACCTGTACCTGTGCAAGTAGTGAAAGTGAGTTACCCAGTTCGAAGTGCGGCCCGAATTACAGAAGCATATTTTGGTACTCCTTCAACAACGGATTATAATGGTGTGTGGAAAGGAATATATGTAGATTTTGAAGCGAAAGAAACAAAAATTAATACCTCATTCCCATTGAACAACATAAAAGAACATCAAATCCACCATATGCAAAATGTCACGAGAGCAGGAGGGTTTGCGTTTTTTATAATTAAGTTTACAACTTTAGAGCGATACTTTATAGTTCCTTTTGAAATGGTTGAACGAAAATGGGACAGAATGAAAGCAGGAGGAAGAAAATCAATTACATTACTTGAATTTGAAAATACTTCCGTCGAAGTCCAACCTGGCTATATACCGAGACTTGATTACTTAAATGCAGTGGAAACACTTATGAAATTATATGATGATAAGATCGAAAGGCAGGAATAACAATGAGCGACACGATTAAGTCAAGAACAGAACTGCGAAAGAGTAAAGAAACAAATCGAAAACAAAAGAAAAAACCGATAAAAGGAAAAAATATTATTAAGAAAATCTTTTTCATACTATTATTCGTTGGACTTGCTGGTCTGATTGGTGGAGGTGGTTTGTTTGCCTTTTATGCAAGCACCGCCCCCAAACTCGATGAAGAATTATTAAAAGTTCCATTATCTTCTGATTTTTTAGATATACACGAAAATGTATTCTACAAATCAGGTACAGAAAAACGCGAATTCGTACCTTACGACCAAATACCTGATACCGTAAGAGAAGCCATTCTAGCAACTGAAGATGTTCGTTTCTTTAAACATCACGGCATGGATTTTTACAGACTTGGAGGTGCAGTTCTCGCTAACTTTAAAAGCGGTTTTGGTTCCCAAGGGGCAAGTACAATTACCCAACAAGTAATTAAAAACTCTTTCTTAAAAGAGGACAAAACACTGAAGAGAAAAGCACAAGAAGCATGGCTTGCCTTCCAGTTGGAAAATAAATATGAAAAAGAAGAAATCTTTGAAATGTATTTCAATAAAATTCTAATGTCGGGATCGACATACGGAATTGGTACTGCATCAAAACATTTTTTTGGTAAAGAACTAAGCGAACTTGAGTTGAATGAAATCGCAATGTTGGCAGGAATGCCGCAAAGTCCAAACGGTTACAATCCATTCAGAAATCCCGAGCGTGCTGAAAAAAGGCGTAATATTGTACTCGGATTAATGGTTCAACATAAAAAAATTACAAAAGAAGAAATGGAAGCTGCAAAAGCAATTCCAGTAACTGCTACTCTAATTCCAGAAGCAGAAAGACAATCGAACGACAATACCAAATATGCAGCTTTCATAGATATTGTTCGAGATGAATTAGAAGCTGCGGGATTGCTTGATATTTTATCGGATGGTGTCAAAATCCAAACAACGCTCGATCCCGATGCACAAAACACGGTCGAAAACGCAATTCACTCAGATGTTTATAAGAACGATAAAATGCAAGCTGGAATGACTGTTCTAAATACTAAAACGGGTGAAATCGTCGCTGTTGGAGGAGGTCGTAATTTCTCAACTGGTTTTTGGAACTTCGCGACAGACGAAAAGCGACAAAGTGGATCAGCGATTAAGCCAATCCTCGATTATGGTCCAGCAATTGAATACTTAAACTGGTCAACAGGTCAAACGGTTGTAGATGAGCCGTATAATTATGAAGGTTCCAAAGGCAAACCCGTTCAAAACATAGATAAGAAATTCCAAGGTCCAATGACAATACGTGAAGCTCTTTATAAATCACGAAACATTCCTGCCGTTAAAACATTTGAAGAAGTTGGCCGCGCGAAAGCATTCGGTTTTGCGGATAAACTTGGTTTAAAATATACAAATGAATACCCATCTAATGCACTGGGTGGTGGTGACGACGAGTTTTCAACTATCCAAATGGCAGGTGCTTATGCGGCGTTTGGTAATAATGGCGTATATACAAAACCACATACTATTAAAAGCATAACGTTCCGTGATGGGAAGACAGTTAAAAACATGTCCCCTGATTCGGCAGTGGCTATGAAAGATTCAACTGCTTATATGATTACAGATATGTTAAGAGATGTTCTAACACAAGGTGGAACAGGCACAAGAGCGGCAATTTCTGGGTTAGATGTTGCTGGGAAAACCGGAACTTCAAGTGACGCAAAAGACTCTTGGTTTGCAGGATATACATCTAATTATACAATTGCAACTTGGGCAGGTTACCAAGACCGTACCCCTATGGAGACCTACGAAGGTGAGAGGTTTGTTCCACAAGATCTATTTAAACAAGTTATGTCATCGATTTCTAGCGGAAAGGAAACGGCAAGATTCCAACAACCGCCTTCTGTAGAAACAGCGACAATTGTTTATCGTTCAAATCCATTGATGTTGGCTAGTAACTCAACTCCTAAGAACATGAAGCGTTCCGAACTTTTTGTTAAAGGAACTCTTCCTGAATTAGTTGCTGAGGAATTGGAACTAGATGCGCCGAACAATTTAACTGCAGACTACAATGAAGATGAACAATCGGTTTCGTTAAATTGGTCACACACAGGTGCTGATTTCGATATTATCGATGGGGAAATTGAATTTATCGTCTATGCAAGCGTCAATGGTGGCGAAAGGAAAGAAATGACTCGAACAACAGACTTCACTACACTCTTTAACGGGGTAGAACAAGGAGTAACATATACATTTACTGTTGTTGCTACTGTTGATGGTCTAGAAAGTGCCCCTACTTCAGTTGAGCTAAGGATTGAAGAGCAAGAGGTAATTGAAGAAGAAATAATAGAAGAAGAGCCTATTATAGAAGAGGATATAGAAGAAGTAGTTCCTGAAGAGAATAATGATAATAATGGCAACAATAACAATGGGAATAATGAAAATAACGGAAATAACGGGAACAATGGAAACAACGACCCAAATGATGATTCCGTAAATGATTCGACTGACGATGGTCAACCCTAAGTAAAAAAGCTAAAGTCTTACGCTAAATAGCGTTAAGACTTTAGCTTTTTTTTCATAACTGAATAGCGTGCGGCTTTTTTCTTTGATTCCAAAAATAAAGTGTCTAGCTGAATATATGCATAATGACTTGCAATACGTTTTTTAATAAAATCAATACGTTCTTCTCCATTTAAAGCCAAAAGGATGTATTCACTTTCACCAGTTCGTTGATTGTTTGTTTTTCCACCCGCTTGTAGAAGACTCATATAAGTGTAAATCGCTTCATTCATTAACACCACTGCTTCTTTATCGTGCTTTGTATAGCAGGCTTCAATGCGCTCTTTTACAGAATCCCATTGCTCAAAAAACGGAGATAGCTGTTCCATATTTATTATAGTCACCTTTAGACCTCACTAACTTTCATCCTCTTCTTACCTTCTCTGCAAATCGATAACAGTGGACAAATACCGCACCCCGGGTTTTGAGCTTTGCAATGATAGCGACCAAAAAAGATGATTTGATGATGGGTATCTGTCCAATTTTCTTTCGGAGTCCATCTCATAATTTTCTCTTCAACGACAAGCGGTGAATCTTTCCATCTGTTCATTCCTAAACGTTTCGCTACACGCTCAACATGAGTATCGACTGCAAGCGCGGGTATGCCAAATGCATTTGACACAACAACATTTGCCGTTTTCCTACCGACACCTGGAAAAGTCATTAATATATCGCGATTCGCGGGAACTTCCCCATTAAACTGATCAACAAGTAGTCGACTTAGTCCTTGAATATTTTTCGCTTTATTACGAAACAAACCAATCGAACGAATATCCTGCTGTAATTCTTCAACTTCAACCGCCAAGTAATCTTCTGGGGATTTATACTTGTTAAATAGTTCAGCTGTTACACGGTTTACAAGTACATCAGTACACTGGGCAGATAGAAGTGTTGCAACAAGTAATTCAAATGGATTTTTATGAACTAATTCACAATGCGCATCCGGAAACATCTCTCCAAATTGCTCCAGACTATATTCCCATAACTTTTTCGTCAACATATAATCACCCTAATCCCGTTCTTCTAACCAGTTATAAAATGGTACCCGTTTTACAGTCTCTACCCGTTCCTGTTGAACCGGACGATTTCCAACACTTCTAAACTTTTTAGATGTACTTTCAACTTGAGCTAATGTTTTCACGTTTTTCTTTTTCCATTCAAATAGAATTCTGTCAATGTAACGAAGACTCATTTTTTCAGCGAGTACCGCCTCTTTTAAAGCTGCTCGAATGATTTCAACGGAATGCCCATCTACATCTAACCACATGGATATAGATTCACTTTCCATGGGCGATAAGAACCGTCCAAACTCTTGTTCAAAAAGTTTGTAAATCTCACCTTCAGCTTCCTTTTGAGTCTTCTGTTCAGACTCTTCAACAATAATACTTATTTTATCTGTAAGTCGAACCCATAAAGGCTGAAGCGAAAATTTCTCGTGCAATACACCGTTCGCATCTTGACTTTGCTCAATTCGAAGAAAACCACGCTGCATTAATCGTTGTAAAATCATCGATATTTCGTTTTCCGTAAGATTCATTCGACTCGAAAAATCTGTAGGTGTCGGAAATTCATTGTTTACTGATTTAAATGCGGTCATATGCATTATAAGCATTGCATCTAAATCTTCAATACCAAGACTTTTATAGTTTTGAAAAAAAAGCAGAGAAATGTTAACATTACCCTGCTCAATCCAGATTCGGAGACGATCTTCGTGTTGCATGTCCGAACTCCTCCCTTTACTTATGGATCCAAAAAACTGTCAAAGGCTATAACTGCCCTTGAAATAAGAATAATTGACATACATTTTTTAATGTATGTCAATAATCTTTAGAATTATATATGAATCATTTTTCGAACAATATTCTCTTTAAGGATACAATCTGTTTAATAAACGTGGAAACGGAATCGTCTCACGTACATGATCAACACCTGATATCCAAGCAACTGTACGTTCCAATCCTAGACCAAATCCTGAATGCGGTACTGCACCGTATTTACAAATATCTAAGTACCACGCGTAAGCAGATTCGTCTAAATTATGTTCCTTAATGCGTTGTTTCATCAGTTCGTAATCATATATCCGTTCCGAACCTCCGATGATTTCTCCGTACCCTTCTGGAGCTATTAGATCCGCACAAAGAACAACATCATCTCTATCCGGATGTGGTTGCATATAAAATGGCTTAATACCAATTGGATAATGAGTAATGAATACAGGCATATCATGATGTTCAGCAATCGCAGTTTCATGCGGTGCTCCAAAATCGTCTCCCCACGTAATATCATCGAAGCCATTTTCATTTAAAAACGTGATAGCATCGTCATAAGAAACACGTGGAAATGGTGCCTTATATTTTTCCAATTTAGATACATCGCGATCAAGTCTTTCAAGTTCCAATGGACAGTTTTGGATAACTGACTGCATGATATGAGTAATGAATTGTTCCTGAACTTCTAGACTCTCCTCAAATTGAACAAAAGCCATTTCAGGTTCAATCATCCAAAATTCGATTAAGTGACGACGAGTTTTGGATTTTTCAGCACGAAATGTTGGGCCGAATGAAAATACTTTCCCAAGAGCCATTGCAGCTGCTTCCATATACAATTGTCCTGATTGTGAAAGATAAGCGTTTTCATCAAAATACTTTGTTTCAAAGAGTTCCGAAGTACCTTCTGGCGAAGAACCCGTTAAAATCGGTGGATCTACTTTTGTGAATCCATTTAAGTGGAAAAATTCATACGTTGAACGAATTATTTCATCACGTATTTTCATTACGGCATGCTGCTTGCGTGATCGAAGCCATAAGTGACGGTTATCCATTAAAAATTCAGTTCCATGTTCTTTAGGTGTTATTGGAAAATCAACTGCTTCATGAATGATTTCAACATCTTTAACTTGAAGTTCAAATCCAAAACTAGAGCGTTCATCAACTGTTACTTCTGCTGTAATATACATTGAAGTTTCTTGAGTAATTGCACGTGCTTTAGCAAATATTTCATCACCAACTGTTTCTTTAACAACAACCCCTTGGACAAAACCAGAACCATCACGTAATTGTAAAAATGCGATTTTACCACTTGAGCGTTTATTTGCGAGCCATCCACCAATACGGACTGTTTCCCCTAAGTGGTCTGGCATTTCTTGTATCATAATTGTTTTCATAGTAACCTCCATTAGTTTTTTGAGCACATTTATTATTTAACCCAATTCTCTTCAACAAATGCATGAATTCTGCGAACTGCTTCTTCTAGCAAATCAATCGATGTTGCGTATGATAGACGAATTGTATTATTTGAACCGAAGCCTGAACCTGGAATTACAGCAACATTCGCTTTCAGTAATAGTGCTTCAGCAAAATCATCTACATTATCATAGCCCGTTTTTTCCATCGCTTCAGATACGTCTGGTAGTAAATAGAACGCACCTTGAGGCTTTATGACATTAAATCCTGGAATTTTTGAAATCTGAGGATATATTCTGTCGAGTCGCGATTCAAAATCTTTTCTCATCACTTCCACTGTGTCCTGTTTGCCGTTATAAGCCTCTAGTGCGGCATACTGGGATGTAGTTGTTGGGTTCGATGTTGAGTGGCTTGCAAGGTCTGTCATCGCATTGACGACTTCCTGATCTCCAGCGACATAACCAATTCTCCAACCAGTCATAGAATGTGATTTAGATACGCCGTTAATAACTAGCGTGCGTTGTTTGGCATCTTCTGAAACCTCGGCAATTGAAAAATGTTGCTGCTCCGCATAAACCAGTTTCTCATAAATCTCATCTGAAATAATCCAAATATCTTTCTCCAAGCAAACGTCAGCAATTGTCTGAAGTTCTTCTTTTGAATAAATCATACCTGTTGGATTTCCAGGTGAATTAATAATTATTGCCTTTGTCTTACTTGTGACCGCATTAGCTATTTGCTCTGCAGTTACCTTGAAATGTGTTGCCGCAGTTGCCTCGATATGTACAGGAACTCCACCGGCGAGTTTAACTTGTTCTGGATAACTCACCCAATAAGGTGTTGGAATGATAACTTCATCACCTGGATCGAGTATCACTTGGAATAACGTAAATAAAACGTGTTTCGCACCGATACCAATCATAATTTCATTTCGTGCATATGTTAAATTTTGATCTCTCTTAAATTTCTCAATTACAGCATCTTTTAGTGCAGGAAGTCCACCAGAAGGAGTATATTTCGTTTTACCTTCTAACATTGATTGATATGCAGCCTGCAAAATATTGTCTGGAGTATTGTAATCAGGTTCTCCTGCACCCAGACCGATAATATCGATTCCAGATTCTTTCATTTCTTTCGCTTTTGCAGTAATTGCAAGCGTTGTAGATGGTGATAATGTACTTACTCTCGAAGCTAATGCTCTCATTAAATATTCACTCCTCATAAATTCAATATTCTTTTCCACCATTGTCCATCTTCAAATAAAACATAGACATAACCAAGCTTGTCATTTTCATTTTTAAAAGCTACTTCCCAAACAGGTCCTACTTCTTCCATCCCTAACTTGACATGAAGCATTTTTTTTATTTCAAGTTCTTTAGAAACCATCTCAATTGCAATATCCGCTGAAATTCCATCGGCTAAATTAACTTCTTTATAAGAAGCATCTTTTCTGTTCGCATCAATAAAAACAGCTTTACGTTCGCCTTTCGAATCCAAGCCGAAAACAGTAACAAACGTTTGAATACCGTTATATGGCTGTGCATATTCGACTTCCACGATTTGTTTAGATCGAATTGCATTTTCAATTGCTGTTGTTTTCACTGAAGCGATGGGTTTATAAGCACTAATAAAGATGGTAACGACAATGACGGATGTTAATGCCAAAAGAAAGACAGTAAAAAATTTAATCCAATTAAGCATAAGCAGTCACATCCCGTAATTTAAATCAAGCATTTCTAGTAAACCATCCTAAAGCATACCTTCTTAGTCACTCCACTTTATTATAACAATCTTCGAGTTCTTTCACCATTACTTGAAGCGATACTTTTTTTACAGGCACATCAGGAAGTGACTCAATAAATTGATGTCCATATGATTTCGTTTCAATTCGTCTATCTAATATTATAAAAAAACCTTTATCCGCAGATGATCTTATAAGCCTTCCAAATCCTTGCCTGAGTCGCATTACTGCTTCTGGTAAGGCAAATTCTGCAAAAGAATTCATTCCTTGTTCTGACAACTTTGCTGCCTTTGCTTTGAATACTGGGTTATCTGGTGATGAAAACGGCAAGCGAACGACGATTATTGCCGTTAGCGCATCTCCGGGCACATCAACGCCTTCCCAAAAACTATTCGTTCCAAAGAGAACGGAATTATTGAATTGACGGAATGATTTCAGCAACTTCATACGACTTCCCGAAGTAATTCCTTGTGCAAAAAGAGCATAATCATTTAATTGCTCACTTTCGACAATTAGGTCATGTGTCTTTCTAAGCATATCAAGAGATGTAAATAAGATGAATAATCTTCCACCAGTAGCCATTGTCGTTTGAATAACGGCATCAGCAACAGCTTCCACATAATCGCTTTGTGAAACTTCTTGAATACCAGGCATATCATCAACGATATATATTTCGGCACCTTCGTAAAAATGGTCAGGCGCATCAAAAGTTAAAAGGGGGACCTGTGAATCGATTCCAAGTTGATTCGGAATAAATCGTGCATTCCCTTTAATTGACACAGTTCCAGAGGTCCAAACAATTCCTGTTTGTTCATCTTTCATCCTGTCGATAAATTTCTTAACTATCGAGGATCCATCTAAAGGGTATTTACTAACCGTTAAACTACCCGGTAGGCTACGCTTATCTTTTTCGACCCAGACAATGTAGTTTTCTGGGTCACCCTCAAGAAAAATCTCTACCCATTCCCCTGATTTAATTGTAATTTCTCGTATCCAATACATCCACTCTGATAATAAAGCTTGTTCATTTTGGGTCATATTGTCTTGATGTATTAATAAACTATTCGTTAATGCGTTTGCATTGTCGACATAATCTGACATAGCGCTTGCCACATTTGCAAAGTAGGATTGCATTGATTTTATACCTGAGAGCGAATACACAATGCGATTATCACGTTTTCTTTCTTTCGTTGGTAAGTTATAAAAAGCCATTACACCAACGGCTTCATCAAAAATTTCTGTGAATAATGCAAAAGTAGCATCCAAGCGACGCTTAATATGCGTTGATGTCGAACTGAATCGATGATTTAGAGCATCTATTTGTTGCAATAATTGTCCCTCTGCATCTGAACCAATTTGCCCCATTGTATACTTCCAATTTGTAAATGAAAAAACTTTTTCATTCAAGCGCGTTGCTACATTGGTTAGTTGATGGACTTCATCAACGACTAAGCCTCCGAGAGAAGTGAACAGCTTTTGTTCTCGATTTAAGTCGGCGAGAAGCATCGAATGATTCGTAATTATTAAGTTCGAATGAATGCTCTTTCGCATTAAAATACTATGATAGTCCGCCTTTTGTTCATCAGCTGGAATTGTACCAGATCTTTTACGAATCCTGTCGACAAATAATTGACCGCCACCTGAGACATTAAGTTCCTCTAGGTCGCCCGTTTCGGTCTCAGTTAGCCAGATTAATATTTGCATTATCGTCAATGTCTCATCATAAGACTCATCAGCAATTCTAAGCAGTTCCTCCAATTTACCAAGAGAGATGTACTGCTCCATTCCTTTTAAGACAACTGCATGAATTTCAGTACCAAGAATCAAACTCAATCGATCAAGCTCATCACCTTTAATTTTGTCAACTAGATGATTCGTAAATGTGCTAATGACCACAGGTTTTCCTGTTTCTATTGAACGTATTGCTGCCGGCAATAAATAAGCCATCGTTTTACCAATTCCAGTCGGGACTTCCACGACAACTTCTGATTGCTCTTCAAAAGTTGCCCAAACTGTATCCATAAATCTAAATTGCGGTTCTCTACGTTCAAATTCGGAGTATCCTTTTTCTAAAAGAACAGCTTTAATATCATCCGCAAGAGGATAATCCAAAGTTTCGGAGTTACGACTATTCGAAACCTTAATTTGACGATATGGGATACCCCTAAAACTAGAAATGAGAATGGGACGATTTCTTCGTGATTGTTTTAAAGCTTCATGAAAAAGCGTTGATAAATCTGATTTTAGTTGGAATGACCGACGATGCAGAAGATTAAGTGTATCTTCTGGTAACTTTTCTAACTTATTATTGCAAGCTAGAAAAAGATGAGCTGTCGCCTCCGCATCATCATCAGCCCTATGTGCAGCCGCAAGTGGAATACCTAACTCTTCTGCTATATCTTGTAATCTGTAACTTGATGCAGTGGGGAATAGTACTTTCGAAAGTTCTACAGTATCCATTTTTCGACCTAGCCATTCTGTAATCCCACATCTTTTAAATTCGGATTGCAAAAAAGACAAATCAAAATCAGTATTATGTGCAACAAAAATCGTTCCCTCAAGTAGTTTTGCTACCTCGGCTGCAATTTCATCAAAGTATGGTGCATCTTTCACATCTTCATCTGAGATATTCGTCAACTGACGGATAAATGCAGGTATTTTTTGACCTGGATTAACAAATCGGACGTACTTTTCACCAATTTCTTTGTTGTTAATAAACACAATCGCGATTTGAATAATCCGATCTCCTTTTATCGAAGAATGCCCTGTCGTTTCAAGATCGACAACCGCATACGTTTTCGTATCCATTCAATCAACAACTTCCTGTTATAAATGCTGTTTAAATTATAACACATTTTACTCCGTTTAAGCCCCAATTGAATCCTGTTTATAGATGTAAGTTGCATCTAATTGTTTTTAAAAATGGATGTTGAAATCTGATTATTTTCAGACTTCAACATCCATTTACCAAGTATTTAAATGACGGTTGTGAAAGGTGTTTCAACAATCGTTTGCAAAACTTTATTGTACTCATCCATAATTAAAACGGCTGGTTCATGTATATGTGCTTCTTCGTTCGTCATGTAAACATAGGAAAGGATAATAACAATATCCCCTTTTTGAACGAGTCTCGCCGCAGCACCATTTACACATATAACTCCACTTCCACGTTCCCCTGCAATAATATACGTTTCAAAGCGTTCCCCGTTGTTATTGTTTACAACATGTACTTTTTCATTAGGAAGCATTCCTGCAGCATCTAGCAAGTCACTGTCAATCGTAATACTACCTATGTAGTTTAAATCGGCCTCAGTTACAGTTGCGCGGTGTAATTTACTATTCATCATCATTCTTAACACTTTACTCATCCTTTGTAGAAAAAATAATATTATCGATTAATCGGGTATTTTCAAATTTCACTGCACATGCAAGAATCGCTTCTTTAGTTTCCTCATTAAATTCCTGTAATGTTGGATAGGACAATAACGACACATAGTCAATACTGCCTGAACTATTGGAAACAATGTGTCGTATTACTTCAATCTCAATCTCTTTAACAGGAAGCCCTATTTTAAATAATTCCAGACCTTTTTGAAGAGCTTTTTGAATTTCTGGTGCTTGAAGACGCTCAGACTCAGATAAATTCACATTTCTCGAGCTCTTCGCGAGACCATCTTTTTCACGGACCGTTGCAACGCGGACCAATTCGGTTCGTAAATTAAAATCTCTAATAAAGTTCTCAATAATTGCGAATTGTTGTGCGTCCTTCATTCCAAAATAGGAGCGGTCTGGATCAACAATATTAAATAACTTCAAGACGACTTTTAGAACACCATCAAAATGTTCCGGTCTTGATGCCCCGCAAAGTTTTGTTGCCTGGGGTCCTGGTAAAATACGTATCCCCCCATTTGTTGGATACATTTCCACTGTTTCAGGAACAAATAGTATGTCTACACCCGCATTACTTGCGAGCTCCATATCTCTTTTCGTATTACGTGGATAGGCTTCAAAATCCTCTCCGGGACCAAATTGCGCTGGATTGACAAAAATGCTCATAACGACAATATCAGTTTCTTGTTTTGCTTTTTCTACAAGTGCAAGATGCCCTTCATGCAAGAATCCCATCGTAGGAACAAAACCAATTGTTTTGCTAGCTTTCTTAATTTGGTTTAATGATTGGTGCAACGTTTGTATTGTATAGATTGTTTTCATATTCATCCCCCGCAAACCTATTTGGTAAGACTCTCTTCTTTAAAAACTCAATATTAAAACCCTTCTATCCCGAAAAATGGACAGAAGGGTTGCGTAATCATCATTTGATGGTTTCCTCCGTCCCTGTCTTTTGCTTAAGATCAAGGCAGATCAATTTATTATTTAGTTCATGATAAATATAATTCTCTAGTGTAGTTCATAATTGATACTACCCAGTAAATCTACTATAACAAGTTGTCCAACAAATGTATAATAATTATTTCTGAATTTCAATATCTGCAGAATAAATGCCGCGAACCGTGCCATCGTCTAACTTAATTTTCAATAAGCCTTCATCAGAAATACCAATTGCAGTTCCATCAAGTACTTCATTTAGCATTATCGCACGTATTCGTTTTCCTGCAGTGTTAGAATAGCCTTCCCAAAGTAACTTAATGGGAGCAAATCCGTGCGTTTCGTAGATTTTCGTATAATGTTCTAAGAACTCCAGCACTTTAGCAATTAATTTTGCACGGTTCACTTCACTGCCTAGTGCAATTTTTAACGATGTTGCAATTGTCGATAATTCAACCGGAAAATCATCTGGCGACTGATTTACATTTATGCCGATACCAAGAATAATTGCCTTTACACGATCAGGATCTGCTTGAAGCTCCGTTAAAATACCCGTTACTTTTTTTCCGTTAATAAGAATATCGTTGGGCCATTTGATATCTGGATGAATGCCGGTAATTTCCTCAATCGCACGAGTTACTGCAACTGCGGCCACTAAGGTCATTTGCGGTGCTTGATGGGGTGCTAAATTTGGTCGTACAATAAGACTCATCCAAATACCTTTACCGAATGCGGAATTCCATGGCCGAGACATTCTTCCTTTTCCCAACGTCTGCTCCTCGGAAATTATAAGTGTTCCATCTTGGGCATTATTCTGAGCCTCGTCATGAGCAATAAACTGAGTCGATTCAAGCGTTTCATAATAGTGAATCGTTTCACCATAAGTTTGTGTATTCAAGTACTTTTTAATATTTGCAGCATTCACTTTATCCGGTACCGTTATTAAAAAATACCCTTTTTTCCGAACCGTACCAATTTCATAACCGTTTAGTTCTAGTTCTTTTACGTACTTCCAAATAGCAGTTCTAGATAATCCAAATTGATCAGCGATTTCTTGCCCCGAAACAGGTTGACCATTTGCTTCAAATAATCGTTTTAACAACTCATCTTTTGCTGTAAAATTCATTAATAAACCATTCCTTTATAGAACTTATTTCATTTTGACAATCACCGTACAAGACCGCCTTCTCAATTTTCCCAATCCATTCACCAGTCCATCGTCCGCCCGAAAGGCCCGTCCAATCCAGTAAATCTTTACCGTCAACGGAGACGTCCGCAATCGAATGTATTCGTAATAGGCTTTTATTCATTTCAATAGCTTCATCAGAGATAGCGATTTCATCTTTGTAAAAGGAATTGTAAATTCTTTCTGCCATTTTTAAGACATCTATGTCAAACAAATAATAATCTTCGATTGTAAATACGTTACTCACTCTTCTAACATATACTTCTTGAACAGAACTGATGTATTTTCTTTCTTGATTGGATAATTTATATGCTTTTACTATGTTTGTCGTAGAAAATCCACCGGCAATCGCAAAATAGGCCCAACCTTCTTCAGGATTTTTAAAAGGAAGAATTTCTATGAGTGCCGTGTTGTCTTTTGGGTAAAGTGGTAAATATAAATGCAATGATGATTTCTCAATGTAATTGAAAGCCTTCATGGGGTTTATACCCATAAAAAGTTTGTCGAATTCTATTTTCAAACGTTCAATCGAAACATGGCTTAATTGTGCCCTACCGCCCATAATCGCTTGAAATGTTTTCTCTTCAATTGAAAAGTTTAAAGTTGATGAGAATCGAATTGCACGCATCATGCGAAGAGCATCTTCTTTGAAACGTTCCACAGGATCGCCAGCCGCACGTATAAGATTCTTTTCCATATCCAATCTTCCATTGAATGGGTCGAGTAGTTTTCCATCCTTAGTCATCGCAAGTGCATTAATTGTAAAATCTCGGCGCATTAAATCTTCGGTAAGCGATTTTACAAACTTAACTGCATCTGGACGACGATGATCCGTATATTTGCCATCTGTTCTGAAAGTTGTTACTTCAACTTGCTCACCTTTAAGAACAACTAGAACCGTACCATGTTCTATTCCGACGTCAAAAGTATGCGGGAAAACCTTTTTCACTTCTTCAGGTTCAGCAGAAGTCGCAATATCGATATCGGTTGCTTCCCTATTTAACAAATAGTCCCGAACTGCACCACCGACAAATACAGCCTCATGACCCGCTTTTTCAAGCCGACATAGGACGCCATAACCGGGTTCTCTTTTGTAAAATAGTGTCATTTTTCTCCCACCACTTCATAATATAAACGTTCATATTGTTCCACAATTTTGGAGGATGGAAACTTCACTTTTGCTGTCAGAAATCCATTTTCTCTAAAAGTTGCATGTAATTCTTCATCTTGAAGTAATAGTAATACTTTCTCTACAGCTTTATTCACATCTCCATAAGGAACGAGAAAGCCGTTTACGCCGTCCTCAATCACTTCTGGTATTCCTCCTACTTTTGTAGCAACAGACGGTACACCACAAGCAAGAGCCTCTAATAAAACTAAACCAAACGCCTCTTTTTTGGATAAATGAAACATCACGTCAGAAATTGCAAGAAGCTCTGGTAAATCATCTCGCTTTCCAAGAAATAAAACTCTTTCCTGAAGGCGATTTTCCAAAACCAGTCGTTCAATCTCTTCTTTTTCTTCACCTTCACCTACAAGAATAAGCTTCGAATCCACTACTTTGCTAATATCTTTAAAACTATGAATAATATCCGGTATATTTTTAACATCTCTAAAATTTGAAATATGAATAATCACTTTCTCATGTGGTTTAATACCAAGATCCTTTTTTAAATTTCCTGGATAAACCGGTATGTATTTCTTTTCATCAATAAAATTATAAATTGTTCGAACCTCTTTATCTGGATTAATGATTTTATTCGTTTCAATTCTCAGTGATTCAGATACAGCTGTTGTAATTGTGGATTTGTTGATGCCGTAGCGGACAGTGTTTTTCAACCCGGGATCGTGTCCTAGAATCGTTACATCTGTTCCATGCAAAGTTGTAATAACACCTATATCTGAATTTGCCATATCTTTTCCGAGTGCTGCGGATACTGCATGTGGCACAGCATAATGAACATGCAACAAATCAAGGTTTTCAGATTGTATTACTTGGGCAATTCGATTGGCAAGCGCGATATCATAAGGCGGATATTTAAATACAGCATAACCTTCTATCGTAACTTCATGAAAATATATATTTTCATGCTCTTCAATAAATCGAAACGGCATTCCTGAAGTAATAAAGTGCATCTCATGTCCTTTATTTGCCATCATAATAGCAAGTTCTGTCGCCACGACTCCAGATCCCCCGAGAGAAGGATAACATATAACGCCAATCTTAAGTTTTTTCACGTTGAACAATCCTTCCGAATAAATCTGAAATGTTAGTCCCTTCAATCAGCAGATTTATTCTATGATATTTTCTAGTCCATACACAAGATCATCCCTAACGATTACACTACGTATGGACATTAGTATGCCTGGCATAAAGCAGCTACGGTCAAACGAGTCATGACGAATCGTGAGCATCTCACCTTCGCCGCCAAGAAGTACTTCTTGATGAGCAAGAAACCCTGGAAGTCGAACACTATGTATTTTCACACCATCCACATCTGCCCCACGAGCACCTAGAATTAGTTCTTTTTCATCGGGATGCCCTTGTTTATGCGGTTCTCTAACTTTCATAATCATTTCAGCCGTTTTTAAAGCTGTTCCTGATGGTGCATCCACTTTATGATTGTGATGCAATTCAATAATTTCAATATCACCAAGATAACGTGCAGCCATAGCAGAAAACTTCATCATTAGAACAGCACCAATTGAAAAGTTGGGTGCTATAATTCCACCTATACCTTTATTTGTCGCTAGTTCTGATAATGTTTTAATATTTTCATCTGACAAACCTGACGTACCAACAACAGGTCTAATTCCTATCGTAATCGCCTCATGGACAGTCTTAAAAACAGAATCAGGTTCAGTTAAATCAAGGAGTACGTCCGGCTTTATCGATCGATTCATAGATGAAATGGATGTGAAAATAGGTACTCCATTGGAATCACCATTGATTTTTGTACCGCTTAAATACTTTCCATCGTTTTTATAATCCAAAATTGCAACGAGTTTCATATCATTTTCTTCTTGAATTGCCTTTACAGCCGCAGTGCCCATTCGACCTCTTGCACCGGCAATTGCTACTTTAATAATCATTTTATATTCTCCTTTTTCGTCCATCGATTTGCATCACGATTTTTATATTTATTAAGGACTGTTGTTAAAGCGTTTTCCAAGCTGATTCCCTGTGAGTTTGCAAAACAAATAAGGACAAAAAACAGATCGCCTGTCTCTTCTTCAAGCGAACGAATTGCCTCCTCAGGTTTTTTCCGTTTCACACCATATACATGTTGAACTTCCCGAGACAATTCCCCTAGTTCTTCCGCTAATCTCGCAAGTAATTCCATGGGTGGAAAATAACCTTCTTCAAAGCCATTTATGTATTCATCAATTTCATTTTGCATTTTTGTCATTGTCTTTTCTGTCTTCAATTGAAACACTTCCTTCATCTTATCGTATAAAACCAAGATAACCATTGTTAAAAATAAAATAATAGCCGATAATGGAACTATTCATTGTTTTAGAAAGGTGTGCACTTGATGTTTGAAGGAATTAGATTTAAAAATATTTTTTTCATTTTACTTGGTTCCGCTATATTCAGTTTTGGTTTAGTTCACTTTAACATTCAAAATGAACTTGCTGAAGGAGGATTTACAGGAATCACCCTTATTCTATTCTTTGCATTTAAATGGAACCCCGCACTTATGAACTTAATTTTAAATATTCCAATGTTCATTATTGGCTGGAAGCTGTTAGGAAAACGAGTGTTTATCTATACAGTAATTGGTACTGTTGCTGTTTCAGTTTTTCTTGAACTATTCATGAAATATGAAATTGATATCCATTTGAAAGACGATATGTTCCTAGTCGCATTGTTTGCTGGAGTATTCATTGGTGTAGGTCTTGGAATCATTTTCAAATTCGGTGGTACAACAGGTGGCGTCGACATTATTGCTCGCCTAGTCAACCAATACATTGGTTGGAGTATGGGAAAAACGATGTTTCTTTTTGATGCAGTTGTCATTCTTATTTCTTGGGCAGTCTATCTCAACCATCGTTCCATGATGTATACACTTGTAGCACTTTTTGTTAGTGCACGAGTTATCGACTTTGTTCAACAAGGTGCATATGCCGGAAGAGCTGCATTTATCATCTCACCAAAGCAAGATGAAATAGCTACAAAAATCACGGTGACTATGGACCGAGGTGTGACTGTCTTTAAAGGACATGGCCATTTTACAAAAGCGAATCAAGAAATACTTTATTGCGTTGTCGGTAAAAACGAAATTGTTAGACTCAAAAGTATCATTACATCTATTGACCCACATGCATTTGTTTCTTTGACAGAAGTCCATGATGTAATGGGTGAAGGATTTACGTTAGACAATCAAAAACAACCTATTGAATAAGTAGTTTCATTATACAATTAAAAAGCCTGCCCAACAAAGGGACAGGCTTTTTATGTCTTATAAATTTAATCTCTACTTGTGAATATAAGGACCAAACGAAGTAATTCAAGTACCGCTACCGCTGCCGCTGCAACATAAGTCATGGCTGCTGCACTTAAAACTTTCTTCGCATCCTTTTCTTCCTCATTTTTAATAATACCAAGTGTAACTATTTGGTTCATCGCTCTACTCGATGCATTAAACTCAACAGGCAATGTTACAACTTGGAAAACAACTCCTACTGCTAACAGAGCGATTCCGATTCCAAGCAATGAATTCATGCTTGAAAAAATAATACCAATCATTATAAATATCCATGATGCTTTAGAAGTAATATTTGCAACAGGCACAAGACGATGACGAATTCGAAGTGCTGCATATGCTTCTTTGTCTTGAATTGCATGCCCTACCTCATGCGCCGCTATCGCAGTACCCGCTACTGAGGCATCACGATAATTATTTGGTGAAAGTGCTACAATTTTTGTAATTGGGTTGTAATGATCACTTAGAAAACCTTTTGATTCAACTACTTTTACGTTTTGTAAACCATTCTGATCCAGTATAAGTCGAGCAACTTCTGCCCCGTTCATTCCTGATGTGGAACGTATTTTTGAATATTTATTGTACGTAATTTTAAGTTTGAAATGAGCGTAAATTGGTAACAAAATTATGAGCCCAATATAAAGAAAAATCATTGTTATTTCCCCTCCATTTATCTCTATCCCTATTTTATTATGCCTGCATCTATTTCGCAACTATTTACGATTATTGGATAGAACTTGAGATTCTTTTTTTCCACACATAATATGCAAGTGTGATGCAAGCTATTGAAAGCCAAAAAGTAAAGTATCCAATCTTATCCATGTAAACCATCAAGTTGCTGTATATAGGCATTTGGCCAAACACGTAATCGATAATATCATTATGAACCGTCCAGATGGCTGCAATTGCAATATGAACAAAAGTAAAGCGGTAAAAAGGTATATAAAGAATTGCTTGAACCGCCATTGCAAAGTGAGATCCAATGAGCATCCAACCTACCCATCCGATTGAACCGGATTCGATTAGCGTAAGTAGGTTCATCACAACCGCCCACAAACCATATTTTACAAGCGTAATCAACGCAAGCGCTTCAATTAATTTGAAATTCCGATTAATTAGCCATCCAATGATTGCCAAAGTGAAAAACAAACTCGCTGTTGGGCTGTCAGGTACGAATATCCAAAACTTCGGTTCCGTATCAACAAGTTGCCACATATACCAGTCGTATCCATATACTGTTCCAAGTAAGTTTACAAACAATAATATCCATAGAAATGATTTATGTGATAAAACCAACCAAATATGATCTCTTATATTATTCATAAACACCTCTCCAACCAATCAATTTACTATGTAAAAAAGAGAGTCAGTTTCCCGACTCTCTTCTTGTTCCAATAAATCTTTATTCTTTATTTAAACTTTCGATAAACTCTGACAGAACTTGCAGTTCTTCATCAGTACCATCCCAAAGACCGGCAGCCATCTTACCGTTTTCGGAACCATTCACCGCGATATCTGCAATCTGTTCAACAGTCAAACCTGTATTCACTAGCGGGAGACCAAGACCACCCTCGAATGAATTCCCGTGACATGTAATACAAGATGCCCCAGAGTAGATTTCATAGCCTTCAGATTCCATATCGAATTCAACTTCTTCTCTAATTGCACCTTGAGTTTTTGCTGCTTCCCAATCATGGTTTTCAACCGATTCCCATGTAAGGTAAAACAATGCTGCAAAAGCAAGAAGCATAAATGCTGTTGGTAGTGGTCTTTTGAATGGACGTCGTTCTTTTGATGTGTCCATAAATGGAACAAGCATCAATGCGCCAATCGCAATACCTGGCATTACAAGTGCACCGACAATATTGAATGGACCGGATGCAAATTGATATTTTAATAA